>DATFPD010000266.1:0-18055 GCA_035265005.1 Gemmatimonadaceae bacterium
TGCCGGCGTCCCGCGGGTCGTCCGTCAGCAGCCCCGCCGGCGGCGCGACCAGCGCCCGCACGGCGCGCAGCCGCCGCCCGACGCCGGCGCGCGCCTCGGCCTCGGCGGGGTCGTCGTGCAGCATGAAGCTGTCGGCGGCGCGGATCCAGACGTCGATCGTCTCCACGTCCTCGGCGCCGAATCGCGCGGCCCCGCGCTCCAGCTTCTCCGCCAGCGCCGCCGTGCGCTCGGGACTCGCCGCCGCGACGACGTCGCCCAGCTCCACGGCCGTGCCGGCGCTGAGCGCGGCCACGGCGTCGCGCAGAATCTCGGCGGCCTCGACTGGGTTCATCGAAGACATGGGAGTTGGATGATGGGTCGTGTCCAGGCGCGCGTCAGCGCCTTTCGCCGTCGTGGCGGTAGACCTCACCGCCCTTCATGACGAATCGCACGCGGCGCAGCGCCTCGACGTCGCGCGACGGGTCGCCGTCGACGGCGATCAGGTCGGCCTCCAGGCCGGGGGCGATGGCGCCGATGCGGTCGGACATGCCGAGCGCGCGGGCGGCGAGCGAGGTGGCGGAGACGACGGCCGCGGCGGGCGCCTGGCCGCCGGCGCGCACTCGGCAGATGAGCTCCTCGACGTTGCGGCCGTGGGCGCCGGCCACGGCGTCGGTGCCGAAGACGACGTTCAGCCCCGGCGTCGCCAGCGCGCGCCGGAACGCCGCCGTGGCGAGCGGGATCGCGCGCTCCATCGCCGCGAACCCCTCGGCGTTGTAGTTGCCGATCCCCTCGTAGTGGGCGCGGTTGTCCAGGTAGTTGCGGAAGACGAGGCAGACCTGCGGGTCGAACCAGGTGCCGCGCTCGGCCATCAGCCGCAGGACGTCCTCGGTGGCGAAGACGCCGTGCTCGACCTGCGTGCACCCGGCGAGCGCGGCCGCGCGCATGCTCTCGGCGCTGTGCGCGTGCACCAGGGTGCGGAGGCCGAGCGACGCGGCCTCGCCGCAGGCCGCGCGGAGCTGCTCGTCGCTCATCGTCTGCGCCCCGCCGTCGCGGATGCTCTTCGAGGCGAAGAGCTTGATGAAGTCGGCGCCCGCCGCCCGGCGCTGCCGCACCAGCGCGCGCAGCGAGTCCGGCGTGAGGCGCGCGTCGGCGATCGGCTCGAGCGACGTGAGCATCCGCGGGCCCGGGACGCCGCCCGAGGCGATCCAGTCGCGCAGGTCGGCGTCCTCCGCCGAGCCCGGGCTCTGCACGGTCGTCACGCCGGCGCGCAGCGTTGCCCACGCGTTCGCCGCGACCGAGAGCATCGACTGCGCGGGCGTGTCGCCGTCGGCCGGTGTGTGCAGCCGGCCGGCGCGGTTGAAGTACCACGCCAGGTGCGCGTGGGCGTCGATCATCCCCGGGAGCAGCGTCAGCGCGCCGAGCTCGTACGTCACCGCCCCGCGGCGGCCGCGCTCCACGCGCGCGATGCGGCCGCCCTCGACGACGACCGTGACGTCCCGCTGCTCGCCGCCCCGGCCGTCGAGCACGCGGTCGGCGTGGATGGTCGTCGCGGCGAGCTGCGCGACCAGCCAGGCGTGCGGGAGCCCCACGGGCCGGCCCGCCGAGCCTAACGGGTGGCCAGCCGCGCCGGCGCCGGGCGGCGGCCGGGGAGCGTCCACAGCTGGACCTTCCCCATCGTCAGGAGCGGCACCGCCATCACGCCGCGCCGCGTGTCGACCCCGAGGTCCGCCGGGTCGGTGAGGTCGCGCACGATGCGGGCGTCGCCGTCCGGCGTGATCGCGTGGACGCTGGAGTCGTTCCAGGCGGTGACGAGGATGCGCCCGTCGTCCAGCACCTCCACGCCGTCGAAGCGCCCCTTGCCGCTGGCGAGGAGCGTGGGCGTGGAGTCGTTCCGGCCGAGCGCGTAGAGCTTGCTCTCGAACGGGTCGAAGGTGACGACGAGCCAGCGGCCGTTCCGCGCGTCCCAGGTCAGGCCGTTCGGGAAGGTGATCGGCCCGACCTTCCCGATCGCGGAGATCGCGCGTCCGGGCCCGACCGAGTAGATCCGGTCGCCCCCGCGGTGGATGACTCCCCACTCGGTCATGTCGATGCCGGTGTCGGTGACGTAGATGTTGCCGTCCGGGCCGATCGCCACGTCGTTGAGCTGCACCGCGTGGAGCGGGCGGAAGTCGACCGTCGCCAGCGGCGCGCCGTTCCTCCGGTCGAAGGCGCGCAGCACGTCGATGTCGGCCACCCAGAGCGTGTCGCCGTGCAGTGCGAGCCCCTTCGGCGCGTCGAGCGTCACGCCGTTCTTCCCGCCCTTCGCCAGGGTGAGCACGCGCGAGACGTCGCCCGCGTCCACGCGCAGGATCGCGCCGTTGTTGTCCCTGGTCGAGCCGTAGCCGCCGACGGTCGAGATGAGGTAGGCGTCCTGCGCCGGGTCGTAGCGCACCGACTCCGGCCCGTCCGGCGCCATGATCTCGGTGACCGGCTGCGACCCCGAGTCGGGCGACGCGGTGCCGCGGACGTTGCCGGCGGTGTCCGAGGCGGGGCTGGCGTTCCGGTCCTCGGGGGCGCACGCCGCGAGCACGGCGGCGAAGATCGTGACGGAGGCGCGGAAGGCGTTCGGACGTGTCGGCATGGGCACTCGCTCAGAGTCCGTCCAGGGGTCTTCGCCGATATGGGGCGCAACGACCACGCCAGCGGATCTGTTCAGCCGAACTCGACCCGGCTCGCGGCCTGGTCCGCGCCCACCCGGCCGGCGACGATCTCCGCCTTCGCGTAGTTCTCCCCGCGCACCGGGGCGTCGGCGAGTCGGCGCAGCAGGCAGATCTGCCCCACGTGCGTCAGCGCGTCGGCGACGGGGCCCTGAAAGAGCATCTCGGCGGGCCTGGCCAGCGGCTGGTCTGACGCGAGGTAGGCGTCGAACGCTCCCAGGGCGGCGTGGAAGCGCTCGACCTCGTGCTCCCACCGCAGCGGCACCGAGTCCTGCCAGACCTGCTTCCCCTTCGCCATGCAGAGCGCCCAGTCGAACAGGTCGCCGATGTGCGCCAGGATCTGCCCCGGCGTGCGCGACGTCTCGCCGACGCGGAACTCGCCGAACCCGGCCGGCGCGTTGCGCACCGCCTTTCCCCCTCGATAGGCAACCGTGGCCACAGTGTGGCGGAGCAGGCGGCGGGCGCCGTCGTCGGCCGAAGCCGCCGAGTAGAGCGGGCCCACGGTGATCGGGACGGCATCGGAAGTGTGATCGGTCATGGCGCGACACTCGGCTCGGGAGGCTGATCAGGGCTCCGGGATCTCCAGATCACGGCAAATCTTGCGAGCGAGATACTCGTCGATCTCGCGGTGTCGTGGTACCGTGGAAACCCTTCGCGCTGCTCGATTGATGTAGACGCTGTGTTTTCCGCCCTCGCGCAGTAGCTCGCAGCCATTCTGCTCGAGATGGCGGACGAGATCCGTGCGCTTCACCGTGGCTATGCGGAAACGCGTAGTTGCTCGCGGATCACGTCTTGTCCTTCTAGGTCGGTACTCGCCAGCTTCCGGTTCGCCTCGATCACCAGAGCGGCGGCCTCAGCAAGATTCTCGCGGGCCTCTTCGATCGTCGCGCCTTGGGTGTTGGCGCCAGGAAGCTCCTCGACGAAGGCGACGTAGCCTTTGGGAGTCTTGAGGAAAACGGCGGTGAAGTCGATCTGCACGGCGGCCTCGCGGCGAGAATCGGTGAGGTTGTATCACCACCCTTCGCCCTTACAGGGCTACATGATACGGAGCAGAGTCAGCCGGGCGTCAGTGGCTCCTGGTCACTCTGTCGCACTACGCGGCTGGGCGGATACTCGCGTTGCTGCCAACCTTCAGTCGAGTAGTCTATGTATCCACCTGAGTAGCCGATCGCATGGAAGACAAGTTGGTACAGCAAGCATAGGACATGGTCAAGCAATTCAACAGTGTCGCGGCGGCCCTGATGACGTTCAGGATCACCATGAGCGCTGGTGTTTCGAACCAACTTCCAAAATTGAATCAAGCTTTCGGTGATAAGGCCCTGGGACGCCAAGTCTCGGAGCCAGTCTTCAGCTCGTATTCCTTGCATAGCACCAAGGTTGCCAGCGAATCGCTTCCTAAACGGCTCGGGGCAGTCGTTCTCATCAAGCCACACGAGGATTCGCCGCGACCACTTCTTGAGGACGGCGATGACATCCTTGTTTTCCTGCCTCGCCCGCCTCTGGAAGTCGCTCATGAACACGACATGATAGATGCTCTCGATCGCTACGCTGAGCACCAGAGCCTGAGTCTCAATCGTAGAGACATCACTTCGAACTATTGGATCCCACTCGGTCGACAGCGGATGGAATGATCGATCTTTCCACGACACGATGTACTGCAGGTACGCCGCGAAGATCTTCCGGGAGCACTCACCGCTGTTCGTGTATCGGTCGTCCATCGGCGGCAAGCGCCGTGGCCACACGCGGTCCTTGGACGGAATGGTGGTCAGGCGAGTCTCGGCGATTCCTGAGCTGCGAGTGTGAATGAGAGAAGGCCGAATTTCGTTACCGGTTACGAACTGAAGGGCTTCAATACAACGAACGTCGAAGTTGGGCGGCCAAGTCTCATGCGCGCTTCTCGCTGTAAACCAGTGTCCCGCCGTCGACCGTTTAAACGTGAAGCGCCAGTCGGCGACGACGAAGTCTGAGTCACGCGTAAAGCGCACCTCATGAAGCATTCGCAGCGAGGCGAGGGCGGTTGCTTGACCGTCTTCGCACGGCCCTGTGTGCGCCAGCTCTCTGATTCGTCCGGCAATTGGGCCCCCTCGCGGAAAATCGAAGTCGAGCAAGAGCGGCCCTGCCGTCCAGCTTCGGCCCGAGTGGTCCGTGACGTTGAGGACGAAGTGTTTGTCCTCAGGGACGAAGCTGCCGAGTGGGAGCGGCCGGTACTCAATCACGCCATCCTTCTCGATGGGTGGCCCTAGATGGCGATGCATCGAGAGGGCAGGTGTACCCTTCGTTGGATAGAGCAGAAAAGTGAGTTGTCCGTCTTCCGCTTGACGGATTAGCCCGGGACCGCTGATCTCCTCGACGGTCGCACCGACGCGACGCAGTCGCATCGCCGGACAGTGCAACTCCAGTTCTCGCCGAGCGAACGCTTCGACCTCATCATCGCGGAGAGTAGCCATGCCGGCGCACGAAGACTTGCTGAGTCGATGCCCAGGTACGAGACCAACGCTTCTCCACTCCGAGAAGCCGAATCAGTAGCTGGAGTCAGGCGGCTTGGCAGACCAAGAGACCCGCATCTGATGCCGCGGTGACACGTCCGCGGTCATCCGGGATGATCCGTCACCACTTCCGCCGACGCCGGATGCGGACTCGATCCGTTGTTGCTGCTCGGCGCCGCGCTCGGCGCCACGTCCGCCACTTCCGGCTCGCGCGGCGTGAGCGCGTCCTCCTTGTAGATCACCCATCCGTTCGCCTCGTCGGCGACGATCTCCACCTCGGTGCCGATCGGGAGCGTCATGTTCGGCACCTCGTGTCCCGCGGGGAAGTCCATCAGGATCGGGATGCCGAGGTCCGTCACCAGGTCGAGGAGGAAGTCCTCGAACTCGTCCTCCTCCGAGCGGTCGAGCGAGAGCTGGCCGAAGACGATCCCGCGCACGTGGCGCAGCAGCCCGGCCGCGCGCAGGTGCACCAGCCGCTCGTCCACGTACGACATGGGGTCGCGCGTCTCCTCCAGGAAGAGGATCGCGTCGCGCGTGTCGATCTCGTACGGCGTGCCGATCGTCTGCTGCACCAGCGCGAGGTTCCCGCCTACCAGCCGCCCCGACGCGCGCCCCGGGCGCACCACGCGCACGAAGTCGCGCCCCATGCGCGTCGACGGGCGCGGCGTCGTGAGCGCGGTGAGGAGCGACGACATCGTCGGGTCGCGCGCGCTCGGGATCAGGTCGTCCACCGTCGGGCCGTGAAAGACCCGCAGGCCGGCGCGCCGCATCAGCCAGATGTGCAGCGCGGTGATGTCCGAGTAGCCGACGAACGCCTTGGGGTTGCGGCGGAAGATCTCGGGCTCGAGGTAGGGGAGCATGCGCACGGCGCCGTAGCCGCCGGTCCCGCCGATCACCGCCTTCACCCGCGGGTCGAGCCACATCCCCATGAAGTTCTCGGCGCGCCGCTCGTCCTCCAGCCGCTGGAAGCGCCGCAACTGCCCGATCTCCACGTCCAGCACGCACTGGAATCCGGCACGCTCCAGCGCCTTCACGCCGCGGGCGAGCCACCCGGGACGCGGCGCGTACGACGGAGCCACGACGCCGATGGTGTCCCCCTTCACCAGCGCCGGCGGCCGGAGAAGTGGTGGCGGAGGTTCTGCGTTGTCTTCCGGGGGCATGAAGTGCGGAAGTAGGGAGGAGGGAAGAAAAACGTAGCCGCCGGGGAGAGGACCGGGGAGGGGGATCGTGAATGGCAGAGCTCGGCAGGGCGAAGTAGAAGTACGAGATACGAGATACGAACCGTGCCCCGGGACGCATTGGCTCCCCGGGGCACGCTTCCTATCTCGTATTCGCTCTACACCGGCGACGGCAGCGCCCGCTCGATCCCCGGGCTCGGTGGGCGCTCACCCAGCATCGACTCGACTTCCCGCTGCGCCTCGGCCGAGCGGGCCAGGTCGGAGTCGATGGCGGCGGCGGCATCGAGGTCGACGGTCAGCTCCCGCACGCTGCCTGCGCCGGCGTGGAGGCGGAGCAGGTGCAGGCGGATGCTCTCCAGCGAGGCGACGATCTGCGCCAGGCGCGACTCGGCTTCCTGCTTCGCCGCCCGGACGCGAGCCAGCGTGTCGTCGTGCTGGCGGCGGACTGCGTCGGCGGTGCCCGGCGCGCGCGAAGGGTCACCGGCGCCGAGCGAGCGCGACTCGGAGCCTGGGCGGTGTGCGGCCAGCTCCGCCAGCGACTCGTCGAGCTTCACGATGTGGGCGCGGACGGAGCCGGCATGCTCCTCCAGCCGCCGGACGATCTCCCCGACGCCGCGGAGCTCCTGGCGCTGCGCCTTCGGGAGCTTCGCCAGCAGCCCCTCGGTCGCGCGGCCGATCACCACCTCGGTGGGGTGGTGCATGGCCTCTCCGGGGAGCGCGCGGTGGCGGAGCGCGAAGCCCGCCAGCCGGATGGCCCGCTCCCCCGCCTTCCCGTTCCAGAACTTGAGCCGCCAGCCGCCGAAGCGGCGCACGCGGCTGTCTCGGATGGCGTTGGCGAGCCTGGCGAAGCCGATGCCGCCCGCCACGGTGGTCGCGATGGTCGCGGCCACGGCGAGGGCGCTCGGGTGCGCACCAATGACCGCCGCGCCCATGGTGCCGACCACCAGCGACCCGAGGGCGCAGTAGAAGCCCGTCCGGATACGCCGCATGAGCGTCGAGGGCTCCGGGCCATACTCGAACGCGATCTCCTCGCGCCGCCGCTCGACGTGCTGGCGGAGCCCCAGCCGGATGTCCTCCAGCCCGTACCCAGCGGCCAGGACGCGCCGGACGCGGCTCAACAGCATGGTGCCGACGAGGCCGCCGATCGCGAAGGGGACCGCGGCCGCGATGATGGGGGCCCCGGCCGCGACGGCGCCCGTCGTGAGTCCGGCCGTGACGTAGAGGCCCGCGGCGATCTGCGCGCGCCCCTGCTGCCCCTCGGACTTCGACAGCCAGACGCGGATCGGGGCCGGGATGTCCCGCGGCCGCTCGGCGGACTGCTCCAGCGCCTCGGCGAACGCCTCCGCGCTCGGCCAGCGCGCGCCGGGGTCGCGGGCCAGGCAGCGGTCGATCGCCAGCGCCAGCCGCGCCGGGAGGCCGGGGGCGGCCGCGGCCAGCGGCGGGGCGTCGCGGGTGACGCTCATCGCCACCGCCTGCTGCGCCGTCGCGGCCTCGAACGGCAGCCGCCCGCTCAGCATCAGGTAGGCTACCACGCCTAACGAATAGAGGTCGCTCCGCCCGTCCACCGGCTCGCCGAGCGCCTGCTCGGGGCTCATGAAGTAGGGCGTCCCCGAGAACGACGGGCCGGCGGCGGGTCCCTGGTCGACGCCGGTGGTCTGCCAGGCGATGCCGAAGTCGCTGACCAGGGCGCGGCCGCTCCCCCGCTCGAGGAGGATGTTGTCCGGCTTCACGTCGCGGTGGACGACGCCGCCCCGGTGCGCGTAGGCGAGCGCCCACGCCACCTCGCGCAGCACCCGCGCGCCCTCGTGCGGCGTCACCGGCCCGCGCCCGCGGATGCGCTCGCCTAACGTCTCGCCGTCGACGAACGCCATCGCGAAGTAGACGAACTCGCCCGCCTCGTCGACCCGAAAGATCGGGACGACGTTGGGGTGCGAGAGCCTGGCCGCCGTGCGGGCCTCGCGCAGGAAGCGCTCCCGCAGGTCCCCGCGCGCCGCCAGCGCCGGCGGCAGCACCTTGATCGCGACCGGCCGGTCCAGCCGCACCTCGCGCGCCAGGTACACCACCCCCATCCCCCCGCGCCCGAGCTCGCGCTCGATCGAGTACTGGCCGGCGAGGGCGCGCTGGAAGTCGAGAAAGAGGGTATCGGGGGCTGCTGCCATGGGGCTCTGCGCGGGGTGGGAGGGTACCTGCTCTACGGACGAATGGGGGAGGGAAGTGTCAAACGCGGGGCTCGGGCATCGGGACTCGGGCATCGGGACTCGGCGCTCGGCTGGATGCCAGGCAGTGGTGGGCCCTTGATTCATCAAGGGCCCCGGGCTGCCCTCGCCGGGATGCAGAGGGCCCTTGATGAATCAAGGGCCCACCAGTGAGTGCCCCAGGATGCCCCACTGCCGAGCGCCGAGTCCCGATGGCCGAGTCCCGATGCCCGAGTCCCGCGCTTATCTGCTCGCGGCCCCTTCCGGGGGCGACGACGCCGTGAGCGGCGGCGGGGCGGCGCGGGCGGCGCCTTCCTGCGATTCGACGAGGATCTCGACCTCGCGGCTCATGCGGCGGGCGCCGTCGAGGATGCCGGTGATCGTCTCGACGCTGGCGGTGCCGGCCTGGAGGCGGAGGAGGTCGAGGCGGATGCTCTCCAGGGCCGCGACGGCGATCCCGAGGCGGCGGCAGGCGCGCTCGCGGGCGGTGCGCAGCTCGGCCACGGCGGCGCCGCGGCGCGCGTCGATCTGCGCCACGGCGTCGCTAGGCAGCGACTCGTGGCGCGCGATGAGGGCGGCCGAGGGCTCGCCCAGCTCGCCGATGGAGCGGTCGAGGCGGGCGATCTCGGCGCGCATCGCCCCGGCCTCGCCCTCCAGCCGGCGGATGATCGTCGGCACCTCGCGCAGCTCGCGCTTGGCGGTTCTGGGGAGCGTCTCGTAGAGCGCGTCGGCGGCGAGGCCGATCGCGATCTCGGTGGGCCGGTGAACGCTCCCCTGCTGCTGCCCGCCGCTCCGCCTGAGCCCCACCCCCGCGACGCGCGCGAACAGCTCGCCGAGTCGGCCGTTCCAGTAGCGGAGGCGCAGCTCGCCGATCTCGCTCTTGAGGACGCGCTTCCCGGGGAACGCGAGGCCGAACAGCGCGCCGGCGCAGGCGAGCGTGGCGGTCGTCGCGAACATCTCGATCCAGAATCCGAGGAAGTCGACGTCCGGCGTCCGGGCGAGGGCGACGGTGGCGACCGCGGCCGCCGCCAGCATGACGAAGGTGCCGAGCCGAGCCGCGCGTGCGAGGATGAAGGGCTCGTGCGCGAAGTCGTACGAGAGCTCTTCGCGCCGCGCCTCGTTGTAGCTGCGCAGCCCGAGCCGCACGTCCTCGATGCCGAAGCCGGCGGCGAGGATGCGGCGCATCTCGGAGTACCGGAAGGCGAAGTGGAACGCGATCGGCGCCGCGATCATCGGCAGCGCCATGCGGTTGAAGGTCGCGATCGCCGGCAGGCAGATGATGGCCCAGATGCCGTAGAGCGGGCGGATCGCGTCGCCCTTGGTGAGCCAGACGCGGATCGGGGCCGGCGTCTGGGTCCGCATCTCGGTCGACGCGGCGAGGGCGTCGGCGAGCGCCTCGCCGGTCGCCGGGCGCTGGGGCGGCTCCTTCGCCAGGCAGCCGTTCACGACCTGGGCCAGCCGCCGCGGCACTGTCGGCGGGAGCGGCGGCGGCGGCTGGGTCATGTGCATCGACAGGATCGACGGCACGGTGGGGCCGTCGAACGGCAGCTTCCCGGTGAGCGCGAAGTGGGCGACCACGCCTAACGAATAGAGGTCGCTGCGCCCGTCGAGCGGCTCGCCGGCCGCCTGCTCGGGGGACATGAACTGCGCCGTCCCCATGACGATGCCGGCGTCGGTGAGCGCGCGCGCCTGCGCGACGTGGGCGATGCCGAAGTCGGTGACGAGGGCGCGCCCGGTGTCCTTCTCGAGCAGGATGTTGTCCGGCTTCACGTCCCGGTGCACGATCCCGCGCGCGTGCGCGTACGCCAGCGCCCACGCCACCTCGCGCAGCGCCCGCGCGGCGACGGCCGGGGGCATCGGCCCGCGGGCGCGCACGCGCTGGCCGATCGTCTCCCCCTCGATGTACGCCATGACGATGAAGACGAACGACCCGACCTCGTCCACGTGAAAGATCGGGACGATGTTGGGGTGCGAGAGCTGGGCGGCGGTCTTCGCCTCGCGCAGGAAGCGCTCGCGCAGCTCGGGGCGCACCGCGTACTGCGGCGGCAGCACCTTGATCGCCACCGGGCGGTCGAGCTGGACCTCGCGCGCCAGGTACACCACGCCCATCCCGCCGCGGCCGATCTCGCGCTCGAAGAAGTACTGTCCGGCGAGGTCGGCCTGGAGCGCGATGAAGTTGGCGTTCGCGACGTCGGCGGGCATGTGCTGACGTTACGCGCGAGAGGCGGGACGGGGGAAGGGGGACGGGGGATGCCGAGTCCCGATGCGCTACCGCGCCGCCGCCCCGCTCCCCTCCGGCGGCGACGGCAGCTTCGGCAGGGGCTTCGGGCTCCCCACCAGCGCGTCCGCCTGCGCGCGCGCGCTGAGAGCGAGGTCCACCTCGTCTTGCACGCGGCGGGCGGCCTCCAGCATGGTCGTGATCGACTCGGGGCCCGTGGCGCCGGTCTGGAGGCGCAGGAGGTCGAGGCGGATGCTCTCGAGCGTGGTGACGATCGTGCCGAGGCGGTCGGTGGCCGCGTCGCGCTGGGCGCGCAGGTCGCCGACGACCGCCTGACGCTGCGCCGCGAGCGCCGACGCGCCTGACGAGCCGCTGTAGCGCGCCTCGACCCCGGGCGTCCCGCCGCCGCCGCCGCCGCCGGCCGCGCCGCCCGCCGGCCCGTCGGAGGCCCCGAGCTCGGCCAGCGAGGCGTTCAGCTTGTCGATGCGCCCGCGCAGGCGCCCCGCCTCGTCGGTCAGGCGGCGCAGGATGTCGGGGAGCTCCTTCATCTCCCCCTTGAGCCGCGACGGCAGCGACTCGAAGAGCGCGTCGGCGGCGAGGCCGATCACCAGCTCGGTCGGGCGGTGCATCCCCGCCTGCGCCGACACGCGCCCCCGCAGCCGGTAGGCGGCCAGGTTGGTGAAGAGCTGCCCGACGCGGCTGTTCCAGAACCTGAGCCGCCACTCGCCGCGCTTCTCCTCGCCGCCGATGCGCCGCCCCGGGTAGGTGAGGCCGAGGACGCCACCGGCGACGCTGCCGAAGCCCAGCCACGCGGCGAGCGGACCCCAGCGGGAAATCGTCCCGACGTCCGGGCTGACGATCAACGCCGCCATGGCGGCGGCGAAACCCACGAGCGAGAGGTAGGTGAGTCCGCGCAGCACGCGCCCGCCCGGCGAGGGCTCGCGTCCCACGAACGCGATCTCGTCGCGCTGCTGCTGGAGGTGCTGGCGGAGCGCGAACCGCATGTCGTCGAGCGTGTACCCGGAGCGGAGCAGGCGGCGGGTCTCGGTCAGCCGGAAGAACGCCATCGGGATCGCCGGCGCGAGCGCCAGTGCCCACGCGATCAGGATGCCGTTCGCGTTGTCGGGGCTGACCATCTCGGTGACCGTGCCGAGGACCGCCGCGAAGCCGAACATCCCGCTCCACCCCACGTAGAGCGGGCGCACCGGGTCGGTGCGGGTGAGCCAGACGCGGAGCGGCACCGGCAGCTCGGCCGACGGGCGCGCCTGCTCGGCGACCGCCTCGGCCAGCGCCTCGCCGGTGGCGAAGCGCTCGCCGGGGCTCTTCTTCAGGCAGCAGGCGATCGCGTCGGCCAGGTGGCGCGGCGCGGTCGTCGGCAGCGGCGGCGCCGGCTGCGTCAGGTGCATCGCCAGCAGCGCCGGCATCGTCGGCGCGTCGAACGGGAGGCGGCCGGCGAGCGCCAGGTACGCCACCACCCCTAACGAGTAGAGGTCGCTCCGCCCGTCGATCCGCTCCCCGGCGGCCTGCTCCGGCGACATGTAGTGTGCCGTGCCCATCACCATCCCCTCGCTCGTCAGCCCCGAGGCGGCGCTGACGTGGGCGATGCCGAAGTCGGTGACGAGGGCGCGGCCGGTGCCCTTCTCGAGCAGGATGTTGTCCGGCTTGACGTCCCGGTGCACGATCCCGCGCGCGTGCGCGTACGCCAGCGCCCACCCCACCTCCTGGAGCATCCGCGCCACCTCGCGCGGCGAGAGCGCCCCGCGCGACCGGATGCGCTCGCCCAGCGTCTCGCCGTCCACGAACGCCATCGCGAAGTAGACGAAGTCCCGCGTCTCGTCGACGCGGAAGATCGGGACGATGTTGGGGTGCGAGAGCTGGGCGGCGGTCTTCGCCTCGCGCAGGAAGCGCTCGCGCAGCTCGGGGCGCGCGGCCAGCGAGGGCGGGAGGACCTTGATCGCGACCGGCCGGTCGAGGCGGACCTCGCGCGCGAGGTAGACGATCCCCATCCCGCCGCGCCCGAGCTCCCGCTCCAGGAAGTACAGGCCGGTGAGCGCGGACTGGAACGCGACGAACTCGGTGTCCGATGCGGGGATGGGGTGCGACATGGGGGTCTACGTTAGTGTGCCCGCTCGACAGGCGCCAGCACGGCGCACGAGCCTCCACTACGTCACAGGGCAGCGCGAGTTACGACCCGTTAGATTTCTCCCCCATGACCGCCCCCGATCAATCGACCTACTACCGCCGCGGCTTCGGGCTCAAGTCCGAGGTCGAGGGGACGCTGGCCGCCGACTACGACGGGCGGCTGGTGGACCTGCTGCGCGAGCGCGACTACGTGCTGACCGCGGGCGACGTCACCGTGCGGCTGGCGCGCGAATTCGGCTTCTGCTACGGCGTGGAGCGCGCGGTGGAGTACGCCTACCAGGCGCGGCGGAAGTTCCCCGAGCGGCGCATTCTCCTCGTCGGCGAGATCATCCACAACCCGCACGTCAACAGCAAGCTGCGGAAGATGGGGGTGGAGATCCTGGCGCGCGGCGAGAGCGGCTTCGACTTCTCGGGCGTGCGGCCGGAGGACGTGGTGATCCTCCCCGCGTTCGGCGTCACGATCCACGACTTCGAGACGCTGCGCGGGCTGGGCGCGATCGTCGTCGACACCACCTGCGGCTCGGTGCTCAACGTCTGGAAGCGCGTGGAGAGCTACGCCCGCGACGGGCTCACCTCGCTGATCCACGGGAAGTACTACCACGAGGAGACGCGTGCCACGGCGTCGCAGGTGTTCAAGTTCCCGGGGGCGCACTACCTCGTCGTGCGCAACATGGACGAGGCGCGGCTGGTGATGGACTACATCGAGGGGCTGGCCGGTCGCCCTGCATCGCAGGGCAGCCAGCCTGCCGAGAAGGGCGCCTTCCTGGAACGCTTCGCCCGCGCGGCGTCGCCGGGGTTCGATCCCGACGTGCACCTGGCGCGGATCGGCGTGGCGAACCAGACCACCATGCTGGCGCGCGAGTCGCTCGCGATCGGCGAGGAGGTGGGGAAGGCGATGGCGCGCGCCCGCGGCGACGACTACCGTGCCGCGAACTTCCGCACCTTCGACACGATCTGCTCGGCGACGCAGGACCGGCAGGACGCGGTGGAGGAGCTGCTGCGCCAGCCGCTCGACGTGATGCTGGTGGTCGGCGGCTTCAACTCCAGCAACACGATGTCGCTGGCGGCGCTGAGCGCCGAGCGCGTGCCGACGTACCACGTCGAGGACGCGTCCGGCATCGACCCCGAGACGCGGACGGTGCGCTACCGGCCGGTGGGGCTCCAGCACGCGGAGCTGGAGAAGGCGGGCTGGCTCCCGGCCGAGGGGCCGGTGGTGGTCGGCATCACGGCGGGGGCGAGCACGCCGAACAACAAGATCGGCGAGGCGGTGGCGCGGGTGTTCGCGACGCGGGGGATCGATCCGCGTGAGATCGAGTAAGGCGCCCGACGGTGGGCGCTTGATGAATCAAGCGCCCACGCCGGGCTTCGTCGAGCTCCACGGCGGCAGCACTTCCGTCCGGGTCGTCCCCGCGCTCGGCGGCAAGCTGGCGGGGATGCGGCTCGCCGGGCGAGAGTGGCTGTGGGCGAGCGAGGTGATCCCGCCGCGGGTGCCTGGCGCGGCCGAGCGCGCGGACGACGCGTCGTACGTGACGCTGGCCGACAGCGGCGGCTACGACGAGTGCTTCCCGACCGTCGGCGCCTGCACGCTGCCTGACGAGGCGGGCGCGTTCGCGGGCCTCGCGCTCCCCGACCACGGCGAGCTGTGGTCGGCGCAGCCGGTGGTGGACGTCCGCGCCGGCGAGGGCGGCCACTCGGCGACGCTCACCTGGCGCGGGCGGCGGATGCCGTACCGCTTCGAGCGCGAGGTGCGCGTCACCCCGGGCGGCGAGGTGGTGATGCGCTACGCGGTGACGAACGGCGGCTCGTCGCCGATGCCGTTCCTCTGGTCGGCGCACCCGCTGCTCCCGCTCGGCCCCCGCACCCGGCTCGACCTCCCGGCCGGGACGCGCGTGCGGGTGTACGCGCAGCACGGCATCGACCTGGGCGGGCCGGGCGCCGAGCACCGGTGGCCGCTTCTTCAGCGCGGGAAGAAGGCCGCCGACCTCTCGGCGCCCGACGCGGTGGCGCGACGCTACGCCTGCAAGCTCTTCCTCGACGCCCGCGCCAGCTGGGCGGCGGTGGTCGAGGGCGGCGCGCGGCTGGAGGTCGCCTTCGACCCGCGCGACGTCCCGAACCTCGGCCTCTGGATCAACCGCCGCGGGTGGACGCCGTTCGCGCGCGGCAAGCCGTACCTCAACCTGGCCGTCGAGCCCTGCATCGGCGCCCCGGACTCCCTCGCCGACGCCCTCTCCCCCGCCTGGCAGGGCGCCCACTGGCTCCAGCCCGGCGAGACGCGGGAGTGGGAGCTGGTGTGGCGGGGAACCACCTAACGGCTGCGAACTACGAGCTGCGTCCTGCGTCCTGCGTCCTGCGTCCTGCGTCCTGCGTCCTAACAGCTCGTCGGGAGGCATCCCGGCAGCCGTCAGGACGCAGAACGCAGGACGCAGGACGCAGCTCGTAGTTCAAGGAACTGCCGCTCGATCCGACCTCGATGACATACACGACCTACATCTCCCTCGGCGACTCCATGTCGATCGACCGCTACCCGGCGCTGGAGCTGAACGTGCGGCAGCCGGGGCGGTACTCGGCGGCGGCGGGGCAGGAGTCGCCGGTGGGCGCGGCGTCGCTGTTCTACCGGAACGACGCCGCGCTGTGGCCGGAGTTCGACGGGCGGGACCTGACGACCCGGCATCCGGGGATCGAGCGGCTCGACCTGACGATGGACGGCGCCACGGTGGGCGACGTGTTCAGCGCGCAGCTCCCCGAGCTGAGCGTGCCGGCGGGGCCGGCGGTCGTGACGCTCACCGTCGGCGGGAACGACCTCTTGAGCGCGTACGCGGCGCAGCACGGCAAGCGGGTGCTGGAGCGCGCGGCGCGGGACATCGCCGAGTCGTACGAGCTCGTGGTGCGCGCGGTGCGCGAGGCGGTGCCGGAGGGGGTGCTGATCCTGGCCACGGTCTACGACCCGTCGGACCGAACGGGGCGGATCCCGGGGCTGCTGGGGGACGAGACCGACGACAAGCTGCCGCTCCAGCACCTCGACACGCTCAACGCGCGCATCCGCGAGACGGCGCGCCGCACGCCCGGCGCCCGGCTGGCCGACGTCTACGTGCACTTCCTCGGGCACGGCATGACGGCGCCGCCCATGGAGCGCTGGTACTGGGCCTCCTCCCCGATCGAGCCGGGCGCCGCGGGGGCGAGCGAGATCCGGCGGGTGTGGTGGGAGGCGCTGGGCGAGGGATGAGACGCGATTCGCGAACCTCGAATCGCGCCGCATTATCTTAGGCACCCCAGACACGGAGCCCTCCCATGCAGACCACCGCCCATCCGCGGTCGCTGACGGACAGAATGAAGGGCGCGGCGTTTCTCGACGTCGACACGTACGAGGAGGTCGAGCACGACGAGAGCGCGACGAGCCAGGCGGCGCTCGTGGTCGCGATCACGGCGGTCACGCAGGCGATCGGCGCGGCGGCGGGACACGGGAACGCCGGGCGCAACTTCATCGGCACGGTGATCGTGGCCCTGATCGCCTGGTGGCTCTCGGCCGGGATCACGTACTTCGTCGGGACGCGGCTGTTCGGCGGCACGGCGACCTGGGGCGAGGTGGCGCGGACGCTCGGCTTCGCGAACTCGCCGTCCGTGCTGGCGGTGTTCGGGTTCGTCCCGGGGCTCGGGCGGCTGCTGCTCGTGGTGCTCTCGATCTGGGTGCTGGTGGCGCGGATCATCGCCATCCGCCAGGCGCTGGACTTCGACACCGGCAAGGCGATCGCCACGGCGTTCATCGGGTGGCTGGTGGCGATGATCCCGATCTTCCTGCTGGCGATGCTCGTCATGGGCGCCGCCATCGCCGGCGGCATGTCGCGCGCCCTGTAGCGTGCGTCCGCTCGTCGTCAGGCGCGACGCGCTGCCGTCGGCGGCGCTCGACGGGCTGGTGCTGCTGCGCGACCTGCGCGGCGACACGGCCGGCGCGTCGTTCGCCAAGGGGCGCATCCTGCGCCGCGAGGACGCGCCGGCGCTGCTCGCCCTGCCCTGGGAGGAGCTGCACCTGCTGGAGATGGGCGCCGGCGAGGTGCACGAGGACGACGCGGGCGCGCGGCTCGCCGCCGCGTCGGCCGGCGAGGGGTGCGAGGTGGGACGCGCCGGCGCTGGCGCCTGGCCGATCGCCGCCGCGCGCCGCGGCATCCTCGACGTCGACGTGGACGCGCTCCGCCGGGCGAACTCGATCGACGGCATCTGCGTCTACACGCTCTACGGCGGCCGGATCGTGGAGCGCGGCGAGACGGTGGCGCGCGCCAAGATCACGCCGTTCGTGATCCCCGAGCGGGCGCTCGCCGACGCCGAGGCGGCGGCGCGGGGCGCGGGCGGCCTGGTGCGGGTGCGCGCCTTCCGCCCGCTGCGCGTGGGCGCGGTGGTGCAGGAGACGCTGGGCGACCGGGCGCTCGGCCGCTTCCGCGCCGCGCTGGACGAGAAGGTGCGGTGGTTCGGCTCGGAGCTGCTCGAGCCCCGCTTCGCGCGCCCGGACGACGCGGCGATCGCCGAGGCGGTGGACGCCGTCGTCAGGCAGGGCGCCGACGTCCTGGTGCTGGCCGGCGCCAAGGCGATGGACGTGCTCGACCCGACCTTCGGCGCGCTGGCCCGCCTCGGCGCCCCGGTGGAGCGCCACGGCGTCCCGGCGCACCCCGGCAGCCTGTTCTGGCTCGCCAGCTACCGCGACGTCCCGATCCTCGGCATGCCCTCGTGCGGCCTCTTCTCGCAGGCGACGGTGTTCGACCTCGTCCTCCCGCGCATCCTGGCCGGCGAGCGCGTGGACCGCGAGCAGCTCGCCGAGCTGGGACACGGCGGCCTGCTCTCGAAGGAGATGGCGTTCCGGTTCCCGCCGTACCGGGAGGCGAGGGAGCGGGGGGAGCTGGGGGAGTGAGAGCTGCGTCCTGCGTCCTGCGTCCTGCGTCCTAACTGCTACCGGGACGCATCCCGACGAGCTGTTAGGACGGAGGACGCAGGACGCAGGACGCAGGACGCAGGTGTAGTCCGCAGGTCGTATCTCGTATCTTCTTTTCGTGTCTCTTCCTTTCTCTCCCCTGATCCTCGAGCACTTCCGCCGGCCGCGGAACGTCGGCGCGCTGGAGGCGCCGGACGCGGTGCGGGAGGGGGCGAACCCGCTGTGCGGGGACCGGGTGCGGTT
>DATFPD010000267.1:0-5990 GCA_035265005.1 Gemmatimonadaceae bacterium
AAGACGACGACCTTCCCGCGCGCCGCCTCGGGCGCGAGCGTCCCTTCCTGGCCGACGGTGCCGCCGTAGACCGTGGGCACGCTCTCGCCGGCGAACGTCCCGCCGAACGGCTGCCCGCCGAGGAAGAGCTGCACCCCGAGGCGCGGCAGCGGCACGAAGTCGGTGCCGTAGGACAGCGTCGACCCCCCCACCCGCAGCGCCGACGCCGAGTCCGGCGTGCGCACGACGAGCGGGATCCGCTGGAAGTAGCTGCCGCCGTCCCCCGCCGGCTCGAGCCCCATCCGCCGCAGCTCGCGCTCCAGGTATCGCGCCGCGCGCAGCGCCCCCTCGGAGCCGGCGTCGCGCCCCTGCGTCGAGTCGTCGGACAGGATCTCGATCCGGCGCCGCACGTCCTCGGTCGAGATGGCCGGCGACGTGGCCGCCGGCCCCACAGCCGCCGCGGCGTCCGGCGCGCGGCGGGCGGTGCAGGCGGAAGTGGAGGCGGCGAGCGCGAGCGCGGCGGCGATGCGGGTGCTGGTCATGAGGGGGCGGCGAACGTTAGGCTCGAACCGACGTCATCCCGCTCGTCGGCGTCGGGACCGAACGTACGCCGCCCCGCCGCGCCACTTCAACCGCGGCGGGACGGGGCGGCGGGGACGAGGGATGAAGTGCGGGAGAGGCGGGAGTGCCCCGCTCCGCCAGCTCCACCTCGGTGCCTCGCTGGTCGATTTCTCTCAATCCGTCCGGAGCGCGACGTTCGGGTCCACGCGCGAGGCGCGCAGTGCCGGGATGAAGCTCGCCGCGACGGCGACCACCAGCAGCGCGACGATCACGACCGCGAACGTCGCCGGGTCGCGCTCCGAGACCGAGTACAGCAGCGGCTTCACGTAGCGCCCGGCGAACAGCGCCACCCCGAGGCCGAGGACGATCCCGACCAGCGCGACCCGCGTCCCCTCGCCGACCACGAGGCGCACCACGTCGCCCGAGCGCGCGCCGAGTGCCACGCGCACCCCCAGCTCGTGCGTGCGCTGCGCCACGCCGTACGAGATCACGCTGTAGAGCCCCACCGCGGCGACGAGCAGCGCCAGCCCGCCGAAGATCGTGAACATCGTCGCGCCGAGCCGCCAGGGGCGGATCTCCGGGTCCACCAGCTCCTGGACCGGGCGCGCCTCCACGTACGCCGCGCCCGGCATCAGCCGCTGCAGCTCGCGGCGCACCGTCTCCGTGTGGCCGCGCGCCTCGCCGCGCGTGCGCACGAACAGCCCCCGGCTGTCCGCGTACTGCGCGGACGACATGTACACGTGGCGCGCCGGGCCCTCGTCGAAGCTGCGGCGGATGTCCTCGGCGATCCCGACCACCGTCCGGCAGGGCGCGGTGTCGGCGCCGACCTTCACGCACTTGCCCAGCGCCTCTTCGTTAGGCCAGATCGAGCGGGCGGCCAGGTCGCTCAGCACCGCGACCAGCGGCGCCCCCGCCCGGTCCTCGGCCGCGATCCCGCGCCCGCGCAGGATGCGCGTCCCCGCGGCGGCGAAGTACTCGGGCGAGACCGCGTTCATGAGGTAGCTGTCGCGGAGGCGCGTGGTGTCCACCCCGGGGGCGCGGACGTCGTCCGACCACGTCATCCAGAACGGCACCGTGCGCGTGAACCCCACCGCCTCCACCGTCGGCAGCGCCCGGGCGCGCTCGGCCATCTCGTCCATCAGCCCCTCGCGCCGCGCCGAGTCGAGCTGCGTGCCGCGCGCCTCGTAGCTGACGTAGAGCAGCCGCTCCGGGTCGAAGCCCAGCTCCAGCGTGCGGACGTTGTGCAGGCTGCGCACGAACAGCCCCGCGCCCACCAGCAGCATCAGCGAGATGGCGCCCTGGAGCACCAGCAGCGCCGTCCGCAGCCGCGACTTGCGCAGGCTCCCCTCGCGGCCGCCCGCCTTGAGCGTGTGCGCGACCGACGGGTTGCTGAGCTGCACCGCCGGCGCGAGCCCGGTCAGGATGCCGGCGAGCGCCGCCGCCGCGCCCACGAACAGCAGCGTGCGCGCGTCCGAGACCGCGCCCGCCCACTCGACGTCGGGGAGGAGCAGGGCGCGGAGCACGCCGCCGCCCCAGTGGGCGAGCATCACCCCCGCCGCCGCGCCCGCCGCCGCCAGCAGCAGGCTCTCCGTCAGCAGCTGCCCGAGCAGCCGCCCGCGCGAGACGCCGAGCGCGATCCGCACCGCGATCTCCCGCCGCCGCCGCACCGCGCGCGCCAGGAGCAGGTTGGCGACGTTCGCGCAGGCGATCAGCAGCACCAGCGCCGAGACGCCGGCCAGCCAGGTCGCGACCTTCGCGTTCTGGCCGGCGTTCGGCCCGCGGTCGCGGAGGATCGAGGCGAAGATCGCGCGCGGCCGCGTGTCGGCGATCGACCGCCCCGAGCGGTCCGGGCGCGCGGCGCGCTGCGTCTCCAGGCTGCGCAGGAGCGCCGTCGTCAGGTCGGCGGTCGCCGCCTCGGCGGTCACCCCCGGCTTCCGGCGCGCGATCATCTCCATCCACTGGAGGTTGTACGTCCGGTACCACGGCTCGCGGTTCCGCCGCGACATCATCTCCCCGAACAGGTCCGCGCCGCCGGCGGTGATCGGGATGAAGGCGGCGACCGCCGACAGCGACAGCCCGGAGAAGCCGCGCGGCGCCACGCCGATGATCGTGAAGTCGGTGCCGCCGATGCGGATCGGCTTCCCCAGTACGCCCGGATCGCCGCCGTAGCGCGACTGCCACTGCCCGTAGCCGAGCACGGCGACCGGCGCCCCGGCCGGCTCGGCGTCCTCGGCCTCGGTGAAGAAGCGGCCGAGCGCGGGGCGCACGCCGAAGAACGGCCAGAAGCTCGCGCTCACCAGCCCGGCCCGCGCCTGGCGCGCGTCGTCGCCGACGCCGAAGACCATCTCGGTGTTGAAGTGCGCCGCCGTCTGCGCGAACGAGCGCGTGCTCTCGCGCAGGTCGAGGTAGCGCCGGTACGGCATGTTGCCGCTGACGCTCTCCTCGCCGTCGAAGGTGCGCGCCACGTAGATGCGGCCGGCCTCGTCAGGCGACTGGAGGTAGGCCGGCGGCCGGAGCAGCAGCCGGTCCACGATCCCGAACATGGTCGCGTTGGCGCCGATGCCGAGCGCCAGGGTAGCGACGACGGCCGCGGCGAAGCCGGGCTGCTTGCGCATCCCCCGCGCGGCGTAGCGCAGGTCCTGCATCAGGGCTTCCAGGGTCTCGCGCATCCGGATCCGTTCCTCCCGCCGCCTGGCGGAGTGTCGAAGTGAGCGACGCGCCTCGTCCAGCGGCCCGAAGCGCCGCAGCGCCTCGGCGCGCGCCGTTTCGCGCGGTATGCCGTGCCGGACGAGCTGCTCGATGCGCAGGTCGAGGTGCAGCGCGATCTCCTCGTCCACGTCCGAGGCGATCTGCGCCGCGCGCTTGGGCCGGAGCCGGAGGAGTCGCCGAATGCGGCTCATCGAGGCACGGCCAGGCGCCGAACGCCGAGTGCCGAGTCCCGCATCATCCCGCCTGCGCCGGCGACGTCAGGATCCCCGTCACCGCCTCCGCGTACTCGACCCACCGCGCGGTCTCGGCGCGCAGGTGCGCCCGGCCGGCGGCGGTCATGCGGTAGTAGCGGGCGCGCCGGTTGTTCTCGGTCACCCCCCACTCGGCGTCGATCAGCTCGCGCTCCTCCATGCGGTTGAGCGCGTGGTAGAGCGCGCTGTCCTCCACGCCCAGCCGCCCGCCCGAGCGCTCCTCGACCCACGTCGTGATCTCGAAGCCGTGCATGGGCCCCCACGAGAGTGCCTTGAGCACCAGCGCGTCCAGCGTCCCTTTCACCAGCGGCAATTGGTCACCCGTCGCTCCCACTAGAGTTTCCTCCTAGAGTCTGGCCCCAAGATGCCGACGGGACGCGCCCTGTCAACTCGCCTACGGCAGCGGCCGCACCAGCGCCGGCGCGTAGGTGCGGCTCACGCGGAGCTGGCGGCCGCTGTGCAGGATCGCCACGTAGTCGCCGCCGAACCACGGCTGCACCTCGCGCACGCGGTCGAGGTTCACCGCCGCCGAGCGGTGGATGCGCACGAAGCGCCGCGGGTCCAGCCGCTCGAGCACGGCGCCCATCGTCCCGCGCACGCGGTGCCGGCGCTCGCCCACGTGCAGCCGCACGTAGTTGCCGGCGCTCTCGATCCAGTCCACGTCCTCGGCGCGCACGAACCGGATGCGGTCGTCCTCGCGCACGGCGAAGCGCGTCAGCCGCTCGGCCGGCGCGGCGGCCGGCTGCGGAAGGGGCTCCTCCTCCTCACCCCCCGGCTGGCGCACGGCGCGCCAGTCGCGCAGCATCGCCGAGAGTCGTCGCACCAGGTCGCGGTCGTCGCGCGCCAGCAGCCGCTCGCGCACGCGCGCCACCGCCGTCGACAGGCGCGCGTCGTCGAACGGCTTGAGCACGTAGTCCACCGCGTGCACCTGGAACGCGCGCAGGGCGTGCGCGTCGTACGCGGTCACGAACACCACCGCCGGCATCCGGTCGGGGCCGATCCGCTCCACGACCCCGAAGCCGTCGAGCCCCGGCATCTGCACGTCCAGGAAGACCAGGTCCGGCGCGTGCGCCCGGATGGCCGCCACCGCCCCTTCGCCCTCCTCGCACTCGGCCACCACCTCCACCCCCGGCTCCTGCCGCAGCGCGACGCGGACGCAGTCGCGGGCCAGCGGCTCGTCGTCCACGATGATCGCGGTCATCGGCCGGCGCGCCGGCGCGGCGGCGGGGCCGTCGTCAGGCACTGGCGGTCGCACGGAGCAGTCGCGGCTCGGTGTGGAAGGGAAGGCGGACCGCGGCCAGCGCGCCGCCGCCGTCGGCGTTCCGCAGGTCGAGCGAGGCGTCGGGCCCGTAGAGCTGCTCGAGCCGCGCCCGGGTGTTGGACAGCCCCACCCCCTCGCGCGGCGGCCGGCGCCCTTCGGCGGCCGCGACCCCGCCGCCCGTGTCCCGCACCTCGAGCAGCAGCGCCGCGCCCTCGCGCCGTGCGCCGACGCGGATCAGCGCCGGCCCGGGGCGGCTGGCGACGCCGTGGCGCACCGCGTTCTCCACCAGCGGCTGGAGGACGAGCGTCGGCACGAGCGCGTCCTCGGCGCCGGGCGCCACGCTGACCTCCACCGCCAGCCGGCCGCCGAAGCGCACGCGCTCGATGTCGAGGTAGCGCTGGAGCAGCTCCAGCTCCTCGTGCAGCGGCATCTCCGGCGCCGCCCCGCGGTCGAGCGTCGAGCGCAGCAGGTCGCCGAGCTGCGCCAGCATGCGCACCGCCGCGTCCGTCTCCTGCGTGCGCACGAGCCCCGAGATGGCGTTGAGGGCGTTGAACAGGAAGTGCGGGTTGAGCTCCATGCGCAGCGCGTGCAGCCGCGCCTCCGCCACCCGCGCCTCGAGCTGCGCCGCCTGCGCCTGGAGGCGCGCCGAGGCGATGGCGCTCTCGCGGTAGCGCCGGTAGTAGTCCAGGGCGAAGTAGGCGACGACGATCGCCGCGTACGTCAGCAGGTCGAGCACCAGGAACTGCTCGACGTTGCGCCGGATCGGGTCGATGAGCCGGCGGTTGGGGAGCGCGGCCGGGGGCGCCGTCGTGTAGTAGATCATCGCGCCGACGCACGCCAGGTGCACGACCGACAGCGCCAGCGCGCCCGCCGCGTGCACGACCGTCGACCAGAGCCACCGCCGCTGGTCGAGCGGCGCGCGCCGCGCCAGCCACAGCGCGACCGGCGTGAGCAGCGCCCACAGCAGCCACCACGGCATGAAGGCGACCAGCGCCGCGCCCCACGAGCGATGGTACCCGCGCAGCTCCGTCGCCACCACGCCCCGGCACGCGTCCACCACCCCGAGCGCCACCCACACCGCCAGCACGAGCAGCGGTGCGCGCAGGCCGCCGCCGCTCGTGCGCGACGTTTCGAGGGATGGGCGATCATCGCTGACGTTCACGGCGCCAATCTTAAGGACGGAAATGAAATCCACCACCGAGGCACAGAGGAACTGCACACGGACGAGG
>DATFPD010000268.1:0-6839 GCA_035265005.1 Gemmatimonadaceae bacterium
CACGTCGACGGAGTCGATCGGATGGCGGGCGAGCAGGTCGTCGACCTCCGAGACGCCTGACGAGTCACCCGAGAGCAGGCGCAGCCGCCCGGCCGCGGCGGCGATCTCGAGCGCCGCCCCGACCTTGCCTAACGCCACCGCCTGGTCGCGCAGCTCCCGGAGGTGCCCGGCCGCCTCGCCCAGCCGGCCGCGGGCGGCGTCCATCTCCGCCTGCGTCCGCAGGTCGTTCCGGAGGCCGGACTCCCGGTGAATCCGCGCCGCCAGCGCGTGGGCGGCCTCGTACCGGCCGGAATCGGCGAGGAAGCCGACCCGCAGGCGCAGGATGCGCGGATGCTCCGGGACCTCCCGCGCCAGCTCGCCGAGCACGCGGCCGGCCTCCGCATCTTTCCCCCGCGCGTGCAGCACCTCCACCTGCATCGCGCGGCTGTGGGCGGAGGCCGCGTAGATGTCGACCGCCGCCGTCGCCGCCTCGTCCGCCGCGGCGAGATCGCCCTGCAGCACGAGCGAGGTGGGGAGCAGCGCGGTCCACCCGCCTTCCCCGGTCGGCTTCAGCGCTTCGAAGTGCCGTCGGAACGCGGCGACCGCCAGATCGACGTCGCCCGTGACGTTCAGGTGGTAGCGCCCCTCCACGACGAAGCGCTCCCGATCGGTGAGCCGGTCCCGCAGCCCGTAGGCGTGTACGAGGCCGGGCAGTACGCTCCCGAGTGGAAGCCCGGCGTCCTCGAGCTGGCCCGCCAGCGACACGTAGCCGTGGGCGAAGTCGGGATCGAGCGCGACCGCCTCTTCCATCAGCTCGGCCGCCCTGAGGTAGTCGCCGCGGCCACGCACCTGTATCGCCGCCATCTGCCTTCGCAGGGCGGGGAGCGACGACGTCGTGAAGGTCCAGGGCCGATTCGTCGCCCGGATCGAGGCCAGCGACTCGCCCGCCCCCTGGCGAATGCCGTCGGAGAGTCGCGCGATCGCCGGCAGCACCTCCGTGGAGTCCCGCACGGTCTCCGAGGCGCCGTGAATGATGTCGCCGCTCGCCGCCTCCACGATCGCCGCGCTGATCACCAGGCCGGTCCCGGCCGGACGCACGTCTCCTTCGACGACCGCCTTGATCCCCTCGCGTGCCGCCACCTCGCGCGCGACGTCCCCGGTGAGCGGCGTGCCTGGCGGCCGGCGCATGCGGCGCAGCGCGTCCCCGATCCGCTCGCGGCCGATCACGCCGAACCGCGGGGACCGCGCGAGCTCGTTGCGCAGGACGTGGGCGACCAGGTCGCCGAGCGCCGAGTCGCTCGTCAGGTTCCTGAAGTCGGCGACGACGATGCGCTCGGGCGCGCCGCTCGCGGCGCTCGCGGCGGTCGCGTCGCTCGCGGCGGCGGGCGTCGGGCGCGCGAGGGGCATGAAGCGCCAGCTGCCGGCCCCGAGGAGCGCGAGCAGCGCCGCCGAGCCCACCCAGGCGACGACTCCGCGCGCGCGCTTCGCGCCTCCGGGCGCGGGCGTGAGTCGAGGCGCTGCGACGACCGCGGAGGCAGCGGGCGCCGGGTGGTCGCCATTTGCCGATCCGGTCGCGACCGTCGCGGAGTACGCGGCCACGGGTAGGGCGTCCGCCAGCGCGACGCGCGCGCCCCGCCGGTCGCGGACCCGCGTCAGCAGGGCGCGCGTCTCGTCCGACGGCTCGAGCTCGTACTCGCGCTCGAGGTCGCGCACGAACGCCTCGTACGCGCGCACGGCGGCGGCGCGGTCGCCGAGCCGGTCGAGCAGGACGACGAGGCGGCGCAGCGTCGTTTCGTCGCCGGGCGAGAAGCGGGCCGCGCGACGCGCCCATTCGGCCGCTCCGGCCGCGTCGCCATCCCGCTCGCGTGCGGCCGCCACGCTCCACGCCGCCTCGGCGGCCCGCTGCCGCAGGCGGCCGCGCTCGCCGTCCAGCCAGCGCTCGAAGTCGGGCGCGTCGGAGATGTGGAAGGCGACGAGCAGGTCGCCGCGGTAGAGCGCCAGCGCGGCCTCGGGCCGCCCGTCGTCCACCGCCCGCTCGAACTCCGCGGCGTCGCAGCGGACGCGGTCCGGCGCGAGCGCGAGCTCGTCGTCCCCGCGCGAGACGACTGCCTTCGCGCCGAGCGCGCGGCGCAGGAAGTAGAGCGACTGCCGGAGGGCGTGGCGGGCGTGCTCCGTGTCGTGCTCCGGCCAGAACATCGCGTAGAGCGTGTCCCGCCGCTGGAAGCCCCGCGGCGCGGCGAGCGCCAGATAGCAGAGCAGGGCGAGGCGCCTGGGCTGCGCCAGCACGGCGCCGAGCGGCGTACCGTCGGCCGCCGCCAGCTCCAGGGTGCCCAGCGTTCGCAGCTCGATCATGCGCGGGGCTCCGGCGAACGCGTCATCCGCCGCGGTGACGCTCAGGGGGTGCGTCGGGTGACGTGCGTCCCGCAAGCTGCCCCAACCTACGCCGCCGGCGGCCGGCCGAACAGACGAGAGTCGTTCTATAGAGTCCGGCCGGCGCCGCAGACGGCCCACCCCACCTGGAGCTGGAGGGTACCATGCAGAACGCGCATACCGCACGAGTCCGCCGCGCCCGGGCGCTTCGCCGGGCATCCGCCGCGCTGCTTGGCGCCGCCTCCATCAGTCTGGCCGTCGCGGGCTGCGTCGACCCGTCCACCGGGCCGGACCCCGACGCGACGCTGCGCCCGGTGACTCACAACGTGGGAGGCGTAGCCGCAACCGCCGTCCCGCGCTGGGCTGCGATCGCGCGGGGGCTCGTGATCAAGAACAGGCCGAGCCCGCCCGCGGCGTTCCGCCAGTTTGCCTACCTGAGCGTGGCGCAGTACGCCGCCGTCGTCGCCGCCGAGCGGGATTGGGGCCACCCGCGCCCGTCGGTGGAGGGTGCGGTGGCGGGCGCGTCGGCCGCCGTCCTCGCCCACCTCTTCCCGGGCGACGCCCAGGCGGTCGAGGACTCGGTGCGTGCTGGGGAGCCCGACGCGCCCGGCGACCTGCGCCGCTTCGCCGCCGGCGAGGCGCTGGGGCGCGAGGTGGCCGCAGCCGTGGTCGCCCGGGCGGCCGGCGACGGCTTCAACCTCGTATTCACCGGAACCATTCCCACCGGCTCCGGCCTCTGGTTCAGCAGCGCGACCCCGCCCGCGGCGCCCCAGCTGCCGCGGCTCGGGGAGATGCGCCCGTTCTTCCTCTCGTCAGGTAGTCAGCTCCGCCCGCCGCCGCCGCCGGCGTTCGGGTCCCCGGCGTTCTTGGCGGCGCTGGCCGAGATCCGGGACATCGCCGCCACGCGCACGGCGGAGCAGACGCGCATCGCCCAGTTCTGGGCGCTGCCCGCCGGCACGGTGCTTCCGGCTGGCTACTGGAACCAGACCGCGCTGGAGATCATCGCGCGCAAGCAGCTCGGCGAGCGGCGCGCCGCACGTGTCCTGGCGCTCATGCACGCGGCCATGATCGACGCCGTGATCACCACGCACCAGGCCAAGTATACCTACTGGTACATTCGCCCGACGCAGGCCGACCCGACGATCACGCTGGCGATCGGACTGCCCAATCACCCGTCGTACCCGTCGAACCATTCGTCCGCGTCGAGCGCGGCAGGGGCGGTGCTCGGCGCCTTCTTCCCGTCGGAGCGCGAGCGCCTCGATGCAATGGTCGAGGAGGCGTCACTGTCGAGAATGTACGGCGGCCTGCATTACCGCTTCGACGTCGAAGCTGGGCACGACATCGGGAGCGCCGCGGCGCGCATCGCGCTCAGGCGCGGACGGGGGAACGGGCTGCTGGAGGTCGCGCGCTGACGACGTGGGCCACGTCGCTCGCAAGGCAAGGAAGAACCGATTGAACCGCGGAGGGCGCGGAGGGCGCGGAGGACTGCCTGCACAGCCGTCCTCCGCGCCCTCCGCGCCCTCCGCGGTTCAAGCCTGTGAGCCCGTCATGGCGTAGCGATCGTCCCCCGCACGACGAGCCGTCCGTCTCGTCCGGGCAGCGCGGCGACGCGCAGCTCGTGGCCGCGCGCCGAGAGCCGCGCCGCGTGCACGAGCGCGACTCCGCCGACGACGAGCGTGACCTGGTCCTTCGACAGCGACGAGTACCTGGCGGTGAGGTTCACGTCGCTCACCGCGCCGTTCCGGCCGAGGGTGATGTAGAAGAGGCTCGTCGCCACGCCGCCCAGGACCATGCCGCGGGCGAACGGGGAGCGCGTGGCGCGTGGGACGTCGAGCAGCGTCTCGCCGAGCAGCGACTGGGCGATCAGGCCGGCGCTGGAGAAGGCCGCCTGCTTGTCCGGGTCCACGTCCGGGTCGATCCCCGAGTAGACGGTGGGGCGCCCCTTCGTGAGGCCGAAGTGCGGGTGCGCGCCGACCGCGTACGATGTGGCGATGTGCGCCGCCTCGTGCGCCGCGATGCTCGCCGCGAAGCCGAGCGCCACCTGCCGCCAGGCGCGCCGCGGGAACAGTGGGCCGTTCGCGCCCTGCGCCCCGGCGGCCGTCGCGCCCAGGAGGAGGCAGAGCGCGGCGGCGGATGTGGATCGTGTCAGCGGCATGGAGTGGGGTGAAAAGCGGGCGGGACCAGTCGCGCGACTGGTCCCGCCCCGATCGACTGCCCGGCGAGCGGAGCGACTACTCCTCGCCGCCGTTGCCGTTGCCGTCCTCGCCGACGTCGCCGGCGTCGCCGGCCTCGTCCCCGCCACCGACCTTGTCCTCGGGGATCACGCGCGCCACCGCCGTCACCTTGTCGCCGTCGTCCAGCGCGACCAGTCGGACGCCCTGCGCGTTGCGGCCGGTGACCCGCACCTGCGCCGCCGACGAGCGGATGATGACGCCCTCCTTCGTGATCAGCATGATCTCGTCCTCCGGGAGGACCTCCAGCAGGGTCACCACGTCGCCCGTCCTCTCGGTGCGGTTGACCGTGATGATCCCCTTCCCGCCGCGCTTCTGCACGCGGTACTCGTCGATGTGCGTCGCCTTGCCCATCCCCTTCTCGGTGACGACGAGCAGGGTGGCCTCGCGCTTGACGACGACCATCCCGACGACCTCGTCGCCCGGGCGCAGCTCGATCCCCTTCACGCCGGTCGTGTCGCGCCCCATTTCGCGGGCGTCGCTCTCGTGGAAGCGGAGCGAGAGCCCGTGCTTGGTGGCGAGCACGATGTCGTTCGTGCCGGTGGTGATCTGGACGTCGATCAGCTCGTCGTCCTTCTCGACCTTGATCGCCTTGATCCCCGTCTGCCGCGGGTTCGAGTACTCGGAGAGGCGGCTCTTCTTCACCGTGCCGTGGCGGGTGGCGAAGAGGAGGAACTGGTCGTCGGCGAACTCGCGCACCGGGACGAC
Organism: Gemmatimonadaceae bacterium; assembly: GCA_035265005.1. Taxonomy (GTDB): domain Bacteria; phylum Gemmatimonadota; class Gemmatimonadetes; order Gemmatimonadales; family Gemmatimonadaceae; genus DATFPD01. The sequence continues at coordinate 5,289 of DATFPD010000268.1, forward strand.
CGCCTTGATCTGCGTGTCCGGCGTGACGTTGATCAGGTTGACGATCGGCTTCCCCTTCGACGCGCGCCCGGCCTGCGGGATCTCGTGGACCTTGAGCCAGTAGCAGCGGCCGTCGTCGGTGAAGAACATCAGGTAGTCGTGGGTCGAGCCGATGAACAGGTGCTCGATGAAATCCTCATCCTTGAGCCCCTGCCCGTTGAGCCCGCGCCCGCCGCGGCGCTGCTTCCGGTAGGTCGAGGTCCCGGTCCGCTTGATGTAGCCCGAGTGGGAGATGGTCACGACCATGTCCTCCTCGGCGATCAGGTCCTCGATCGTGAACTCGCCCTGGTCGCCGGTGATCTCGGTGCGGCGGGCATCGCCGTAGGTCTCGACGACCTTCTCCAGCTCGTCCTTGATCATCTTCATCCGGCGCGGCTTCGACTCCAGGAGCCCACGCAGGTCCTTGATCGTGGCGCGGACCTCGCCCAGCTCCTCCTCCAGCTTCTCGATCTCGAGGCCGGTGAGCTTGGCCAGGCGCATGTTGAGGATCGCCTCGGCCTGCCGCTCGGAGAGCTTGAACTTCCGCTGGAGCTGCCCGCTGGCGGTCGGCGTGTCGGCCGCCTTGCGGATGATGCGGATCACCTCGTCGATGTTGTCGACGGCGATCTTGAGGCCTTCCAGGATGTGCTCGCGCTCGAGCGCCTTGTCGAGCTCGAACTGCGCGCGGCGGATCACCACCTCGTGGCGGTGATTGATGTAGTGCAGGAGGATGTCCCGGAGCGGGAGCACCTTCGGCACCAGCTGCCGCGTCTGCGGGTCCGGCACCAGCGCCAGCATGATCACGCCGAAGGTCGACTGCATCTGCGTGTGCTTGTAGAGCTGGTTCAGCACCACGCGCGGGATGGAGTCGCGCTTCAGCTCGATCACGATCCGCATCCCCATGCGGTCCGACTCGTCGCGCAGGGCGCTGATCCCCTCGAGCTTCGCCTCCTTCACCAGGTCGGCGATGTTCTCGATCAGCTTCGCCTTGTTGATCTGGTAGGGGAGCTCGGTGACGACGATCTGCGACTTGTTCGAGGACTCCTTCTCCTCGATGACCGCGCGCGCGCGCATGACGATCTTGCCGCGCCCGGTCTCCTGGTACTCCTTGATCCCCTCGCGGCCGTAGATGAAGCCGCCGGTCGGGAAGTCGGGGCCCCGGATGTGCTTGCGCAGCTCGCCCGGGGTCATCTCCGGGTTGTCGATCAGGGCGACGACGGCGTTGACGACCTCGCGCAGGTTGTGCGGCGGGATGTTGGTCGCCATGCCCACGGCGATGCCGGAGCTGCCGTTGACGACGAGGTTCGGGAACCCCGCCGGCATGACCTTCGGCTCCTGGAGCCGGTCGTCGAAGTTGGGCTGGAAGTCGACCGTGTTCTTGTCGATGTCGGCCAGCAGCTCCATCGCGATCCGCGTCAGGCGGGCCTCGGTGTAGCGGTAGGCCGCCGGCGGGTCGCCGTCCACCGAGCCGAAGTTCCCCTGCCCGTCCACCAGCGGGTAGCGCAGCGAGAAGTCCTGCACCATGCGCACGAG
>DATFPD010000269.1:0-7327 GCA_035265005.1 Gemmatimonadaceae bacterium
CGCTCTCCAGCTCGCCGCGCGCGTGTAGCTCGCGTAGCGTGCGCGAGGCGGCCGGAAACGCGTAGCCTATCCCCGCGATGCAGGGCGTGCAGGGCGTGCCTGACGTGGCAGTCGCGGCGCTCATGCGGGCGCTCCGACCAGCACGACCGCCAGCACGAAGCCCGGCCACGGGCGCGAGAGCGTCGCGCGCGCCGGCATCGTCACGCCGTGCAACGCGAGCCCGTCGACCTCGCCAGCGTCGTCGAAGCGGAGCTCGAGCGCGGTGAAGTGGACGCTGTCGTCCAGCCGCAGCGCCTTCCACGCGGCTTCCTTCAGCGTCCAGAGCTCGGTCAGCCCGCGCGCGTGCTCGGCCACGTGCCGGCGTTCGGCGTCGGTGAGGAAGTAGCGCGCGAGCTCGGCACGAAGGCCGCCCTCGCGCTCGAGGTCGATCCCGGCCCGCACACCGAGCACGGCCGGCAGCGCGACTGCGGCGCCGCGGCCCTGGCTGTGGGTGAGCGAAAGGACGACGTCGGCCGCGGGTCCGTCGCCGACGATCTGCGCCCGCGCCCGCCGCGCCGCGGCGCGCGAGGCCACGTACTCGGCGCGGCGCAGCAAGCCGGGCGCCAGTGCGCCGCGACCGTCCTCGCACGCGACGGCCACCGGCACCGCCGCCAGCGCGCTCCCGCGCTCCATGTTCTCGCTCCGGTAGCTCATACCGGACACGATGCGCGCGCGGCGGCCCCCGTTCGATGCTACGTACTACGTAGCTCCAGCGGAGGGATGACGTAGATGGGCGCCGGGGCTACGGGATCCCTCGTGTGCCCCCGCGGTGCCGGTCCAGGAAGGCCGAGACGCGCGCCGGGAGCAGCAGGTCGTCGGCGATCGCCGCGATCGCCTCGGCCTCCTGCCAGGCGCGGCGCAGGTCGGCGAGCTCGCCCTCCAGGTACCGCCGCTCGCTCTCGTCGTTGAGCAGCATGTCGATCGCGAGCTGGACCTCGGCGGGCAGGTCGTTCAGCGGCACCTCGCCGTGGCGCCCGAAAAGAAAGATGGCGCGGGCCAGGTACGCCTCGAGGCCCGCGGCGCCGGCGACTTCCGCCAGCGCCTTCTCGACGAGCGACGGCACGGCGCCGAGGACGGCCGCGTCGGCGCTGATCCGCCCCAGCGCGTGGAAGACCGCCGCGTTGTCGCCGAGCCCCAGGCGTGGTCCGTCGCGGAGTCGCAGGTAGAACTGCGTCGGCCCGCCCTCGGCCGGCGCGACGCGGCCGAGCCGCACGAGGTCGTCCTCCAGCTCGCCGCGCTTGATGGCGACGAGCGTGCCGTCCGGGTCGGGAAGTCGCGCGACGATCCCCCCGCGGCGCGCGTAGATGAGAATCCGCTCCCAGCCCACGAACACGGCCACGGACGCCGCGAACGCCGGCGTGAGCCCGAACCCGAGCGCGAGCGTCGCTCCCCCGGCGCCGATCACCGTCGTCGCCATGGTGGCGATCAGTGCCTTCGCGCGCCAGAAGCGGCTGGTGTAGCGATCGGCGTAGCGCCAGGCGGCCAGCTCGCGCCGGCCGAACGCCTCACCGATCCTGATCAGCTCGACGCCGCCGAGCCGGGCGACGCCCACGCCGTCCTTCGTGTAGCGTTCGGCCGACGACCGGAATTTCTCCTCGCACTCCTCGACGGCCTCCCACCGCTCCTCCAGCGGCATGAGGTTCCACCGCCCGCAGCGGGGGCAGACGACCCACAGCCGGCCCCGGTGCGAGTCGAAGGCGAGCCGCCGACCGACCGGCTGATGGGCGATCTCGTCGTTGGCCGCGAGCGGGGCCGAGCAGAAGAGGCAGGCGTCGTACATGCGCGCTCCGGAACGGCGCCCCCAGTCCGCCGGGTCGGCGCGGCCGCTACCTAACGACTCGCCGCGGGCGCGTCCGCCCCGGCCGGGGAGGGCGGCGACGCCGCCGCCGGCGCCTCCCACCGGTACTCCAGGCTCTTCCCCCCCGCCACGTACCCGCGCGTCCGCAGCCACTCCAGCGGCCACGCCAGCCGCCCCGTCGGGTCCGCCTCCGCCGCCACCGACGCGTCGGTCGACGTCGCCACGATGGAGTCGAACGCCACCGGCGGCGGCGGCAGCAGCGGCTCGGTCTGCCCCTCGCGCACCGCCGCGTCCATGACGCGCTTCAGGTGCCCCAGCACCGCCTGCGCCGCCGGCGTCGTCGCCTCGGCCAGCAGCCGGTCGAGCTTCGCCGCCTGCTCGGGGTCCACCTGCCCGGTGCGCATCGCGTCGAGCGCCGCGAAGTACGCGCGCTTCGCCCGCCGCTCGATCGCCCACGCCGCCGCCCGCACCTCGTCGAGCTTGGGCGGGACGGGGAGGCGGAAGACGGTTGGAGGCTCGCCCGACGCGCGCATCGCGCCGGCGAAATACACAGCCGGCGCGCGAACCGGAGGCGCCGGCGAATTGTCGTCTGATGCCATGTGGCTGATTTCGATGCTCAGTGAGAGCGAATCATACCATCGGCCGGCCGCGCGCGGCAGACGAACTTCGCGCCGGGTAGTGGGTCAGTTCGAGGCAACAGCGACGGCAGCGGCATTTTGACAGGATGAACAGCGACAGGATGCACAGGATGGTGCACAGGATGCGGGCCCCGGGATTCGAAGCCTCCCGGGGCCCGCATCCTGTGCACCATCCTGTGCATCCTGTCAAAATGCCGTTGCCGCCGCCTCGAACTGACCCACTGCCTCGCGCCGCCTGGACACCCCGCCGCCGCGGCTCCACCTTCGGCGCCATGCGTATCCTTCGCCTCGCCTGCGCCGCCGCGCTCGCCGCAGCGCCGCTCGCCGCGCAGCCCGCCCAGCGTGCCGCGCTCGCCGGACGCTTCCGCGACGAGCTGGCGGCGCTGGCGCGGCAGACGTCCGGCGTGCTCGGCGTCGCGGCGGTGGACCTCGTCACCGGCGAGCGCTTCGGCGTCAACGACACGCTCCAGTTCCCGCAGGGGAGCGCGATCAAGGTGCCGATCCTGCTCGAGCTGCTTCGCCAGAGCGAGGCCGGGCAGCTCCGGCTCGACGAGCGCGTGACGCTGCGCGCGGCCGACCAGGTGGGCGGCGACGGCGTGCTCCGCTTCTTCGCCGACGGCGCGTCGTCGCTCGCGCTGCGCGACCTGGCGACGCTGATGGTCGTGCTCTCCGACAACACGGCGACGAACGTCCTCATCGACCGCGTGGGGATGGAGCGGGTGAACGCGACCGTCGCCGCCCTCGGCGCCGCGCACACGCGGCTCCAGCGCAAGATGATCCGCCCCGCCGAGAGCGCGCGCGGCCAGGAGAATCTGAGCACGCCGGCCGAAGCGGCCGACATCATGGCCCGCGTCGCCCGCTGCCAGCTCCCGGTGAGCGCCGCCGGCTGCGCCGAGCTGCGCCGCCTGCTCGAGCTGCCGAAGCCGGCGCCCAAGCCCTTCCGCGACGCCCTCCCCGCGGCGCTGCGCGTGGCCTGGAAGCCCGGCGACGTCGAGGGCGTCGCCACCGCCTGGGCGCTGGTCGACCTCCCCGGACGGCCCTACGCGGTGGCGGCGATGGTCAGCTACGGCGCCGACGACCCCGAAGCCGCGTTAGGCCCGGCGGCGCGGGCGGTCCACGCCTACTTCTCGCAGCTCGCGCGGAGCACGCCGTTCGGGGCCAGGGTGCCGGCCGAGATGCTGGGGAAGCCGTAGGGGACCGTTCAGCCCTTCAGCCCCGCCGGCCGCATCTCCGCGTCCACCTCCCGCGCGACGCGCACCACGATCTCCGGCACCGCGTCCACGTCCTTCGCCGTCGTGCGGAAGTTCACGATGCACCCGCGGAGGAAGAACCGCCCGCCGAGCACCGCGTTCGAGAGGAAGCACTCCCCCTCCGCCTGGATCCGCTCCAGCACCGCCTGGTTGAGCGCGTCCAGGTACTCCGCCGCGTCCGCGCGCCCGGCGAGCTCCGGCGGCACGTAGCGCATCGTCGCGATGCTGAGCCCGTGCGCGCCGCGCTCCAGCTCGGGGAAGCGGCCCGCCGCCTCGTGCATCCGCTCGCCGAGCGCGATGTCGTCGGCGACCATCCGCGTGATCCCCTCGCGCCCCGCCTGGCGGAGCGTGAGCCACACCTTGAGCGCCCGGAACGCGCGCGAGTTCTGGGGGCCGAACTCGTAGAAGTTCACCCGCGGCTCGGCGTCCACCTCGGCGAAGTGGTAGTAGGGCGGCGTGTAGCTGAAGGCGCGGCGCAGCGCCTCCGGGTCGCGCACCAGCGCGCACCCCGCTTCCACCGGCACGTACAGCCACTTGTGCGGGTCGATCGCGATCGAGTCGGCGCGGGCGATGGCCTTGAGGTCCGCCGGCGCGTCCGGGAGCGCCGCGGCGGGCGCGCCGTACGCGCCGTCCACGTGCAGCCAGAGGTCGTGCGCCTCGCACAGGTCGGCGATCTCCGACACCGGATCAATGGCGCCGGTGCTCACCGAGCCCGCGGTCGCCACCACCATGAACGGCCGCCGCCCCGCCGCCAGGTCGTCGGCCACGCGCTCGCGCAGCAGATCCACGCGCATGCGCAGGGCGTCGTCGGTCGGGATCCAGCGGATCGCCTCGGTGCCCAGGCCGCACAGGTCGGCGGCCTTCTGCACCCACGTGTGCGTCTCCGCCGAGGCGTACATCGTCAGGCGCGCCGCCCCCTCCGCCGCCATGCCGCGCTCGCGCACGTCCCACCCCGCCTTGGCCGCGCGCGCGGCGACCGTGCAGACGATGTTCGCCATGTTGCCGCCGCTCACCAGCAGCCCGCCCGAGCCCTCGGGGAGGCCCACCAGCTCGGCCAGCCAGCGCACCGTCTGCCGCTCGACCTCCGTCGCCATCGGCGAGAGCGTCCACCCGCCGACGTTCTGGTTCGCCGCCGCCGCGAGCAGGTCGCCGAGCACGCCGATCGGCGACGGCGAGCCGACGATGTAGCCGAAGAAGCGCGGGTGGGCGATCAGCGTCGAGTGCTCGAGCACGATCGACGCCGCCTCGTCCACGAGCCGCGACGCCTCCGCCCCGCGCTCCGGGAGCCCCGTCCCCGCCGTGCGCTCGATCAGCGCCCGGAACGCGCCGGCGTCGGCCCCGGGCGGCATCACCGGCCGCTCGCGCAGCCCGCCCAGGAAGTCGGCGATCCGGTCCACCAGCGCGTGCGCGACGGCACGGAACTCCTCCGCCGGCATCTCCAGCGGCGCCTGACGGTCGGCAGGCTCTGCGGCGTACGACGACGACGTCCGTGCTTCGCGGGATGCGGTCATTTGAGTCGAGTGGAGGATTCGGCTGCGTGCTGCGTGCTGCGTCCTACGTCCTGCGTCCTAACGGCCCGTCGGGCGACATCCCGGTAGCAGTTAGGACGCAGCACGCAGCTCTTCTACTCCAGCAGCTGCCCCCTGTACCGCGCCGGCGTCACGCCGACCTGGCGCTTGAAGTGCCGCGTCAGATGGCTCTGGTCGGCGAAGCCGGTGGACCACGCCACGTCGGAGATGCTGTGGCCGGCGGCGAGCAGCTCCTTGGCGCGGAGGACGCGCAGGTGCACCTGGTAGGCGTGCGGCGGCAGGCCGACCGCCGCGCGGAAGGCGCGGTTGAAGTACGACGGGTTCAGGTCGCCGGCGAGCAACGCCAGCGTGCGCAGCGAGACGTTCTCGGCCACGTGCGTGTGCAGGTACTCGCGCGCCACCGCCACCGCGGCCGGTTCGCGCCCCACGCCCCGCGCCGCCCCCGCCCGCCGCGTGCCGTGGCGGCGCAGCAGCGCGAGCAGCGTGTCGGAGAGCAGCGACTCCCCTTCGAGCACCCCGAACGACGGGCCGCACGCGCCGTCGTCGGGGGAGAGGCGCAGCAGCGCGTGGAGCCGGCGCAGACTCGCGGCCAGCACCGGGTCGCGCGGCGCCGCCAGGCGGAAGTGCAGTTCGCGCGCGTCGTGGCCGATCAGCGACGCCACCAGCGCCTCGCTCGGGTAGAACATCCGGTACACGAGCGGCGAGTCCGCCGGAAGGTGCACGCCGCCGGTGTGCATGTCGCCGGGCGCGATCAGGATCAGGCTGTCCGTCGGCACCAGGTGCGACTCCCCCCGGCACCAGAACTCGCCGACCCCGGAGTCCACCACCCCGATCGCCGCCGTGTCGTGGGCGTGGCGCTCGAAGCGGTGCGCGGTGTACGTCGCCTCGAACAGCTCCATCCCGTCGAGCGCCGGAACGCGCCACACGCGCGAGTGCTCCCGCGCCTGCGCGCGCGGGCGCCCGTCCCGCCCGCGTACCGTCGTCGCCGTGTCAGCCGCCGCCCGCCGGATCATTCGCGCACCTCTGCCGCACCGAAACGAACGCCCACCCGAAATATGCCGGGCCCGTCCGGGCGGGTCTTGTACGCTCTTTACCGACGCCCGGGCCGCGCCGCGCCCCTCGAACATGCGCCGCCGGAGGCCGCTTGTCACTGTCGCGGGTGGAGCGGCCCCGGCCAGCGGCCCCCGGCCGGCGGCCGGCGGCCCCGGCCGGCGCCGAGCCTGCCGAATATACCCCCCGTTCATGCTCCGCCCGCCACGTTACTGGCGGGCGGAAGGCGGATATTGTGATGCGCAGCACTCCGGCACTCATCCGGTTCGGTACGGCCGCGTACCTGAAAACGTTTCCATTCTGCCGTTCGCTTGTCAGGCGTTATGCTGACGAAAATATCGGAGAAATCCCGCTAGCCTTCGCGCACGGCCCGCTGTACACTACGAGAGAAGACCGTCTACACAGGGGGAGTCGTGATCAATCAGCGCACCTATCGGAGCAGCCGCATCGAGCCTGGCTACACGGTGAACGATGTGCTGCTCCGGCATCCGCAGACGGCGCGGGTGTTCATCCGGTTCGGCATCGACAACTGCGCCGGCGGCGAGGAGACGCTCGCCGAAACCGCCGAGCACAAGGCGATCAGCCCGGACCTCCTGCTCGGCGCACTGCGCGAGGCCGCCGACCCGCGCAACTGACCGCCGGGCCGCAGCACCGCCGTCGACTCGCCGTCAGGCGGCGACGGGAACGCCGCCGGTCCCACCGCGCCACGAACGCGCGGCGGTGACCGGCGGCGTTTTTGTTGTCTGGCGGGCATCGGGACTCGGGCATCGGGGCTCGGCCATCGGGACTCGGCGCTCGGCACGGGGTATCCTGGGGCACCGGTGGGCCCTTGATGAATCAAGGGCCCACCCCAGCTCTCGGCCGGCCGAGTCCCGAGTGCCGAGTCCCGATGGCCGAGTCCCGGACTTCTACCCCCGCAATACCCCCGTCCCCAGCGGCAGCCGCCGCACGCGCCGGCCCGTCGCCGCGTGGATGGCGTTCACCACCGCCGGCGCCGCGGGCGGCAGCGCGCCCTCGCCGACG
>DATFPD010000270.1:0-3401 GCA_035265005.1 Gemmatimonadaceae bacterium
GACGACGACGCCCGGCTCGCCGGCCCTGACGCGCTCGCCCGCGTCGCGGCCGCCTTCGCCGCCGACCCGGAGCTCGGCATGCTCCAGCTCCACGTCGAGCCGCTGGACCCCGGCGGCACCCGCAGCCGCGACTGGGTCCCGCGCCTGCGCAACGGCGACCCGGCCCGCAGCAGCGACGTCACCGTCGTGTGGGAGGGGGCGGTGGGGATGCGGCGCGACGTGTTCGAGCGCGTCGGCGGCTGGCCGGCGCCGTTCCGGTTCGTGCACGAGGGCGTCGACCTCGGGTGGCGGGTGCTGGACGCCGGATACCGTGTGCGCTACGCGGGCGACATCGTCGTCCTCCATCCCGCGCCGACTGGCACGCCGCACGGCTACTCGTACTATTTCGGGGCGCGCAACCGAGTGTGGCTCGCACGCCGTTACCTGCCGCTGCCGCTGGGCGCCCTGTACGTGACCGCCTTCGCGCTGCGCACCGTCCCCCGCCTGAAGTCCCGGCGGGCCGTGCAGGAGGCGGCGCGCGGCTACCGTGACGGGATGCGCGGACCCTGCGCCGGACGGAACCGGCTGCGGGGGCGGACGCTCCTGCGGATGACCCGCGCGGGCCGCCCGCCCATCATGTAGACCGAGAGCCACGTGACCACCGCCACCCCAACCCACCAGCGCGAGAACGACTTCGCGGAGCAGCACCACGTCTACGAGCCGCATCTCGTGGGTCTGCCGCCGCTGTGGCCGTACATCCGCGAGGCGTGGCGCCGGCGAGCATTCGCGGTCGAGCTGTCGCGGACGAAGCTGCGCGCGCAGCACTTCAACACGGTGTTCGGGCAGCTCTGGCTGGTGCTCAACCCGCTGATGCTCGCCGGCGTCTACTTCATCCTCGTCGACATCCTGCGCGGCGGCTCCAACCGCCCGGGCTTCTTCGCCCACCTCGTGGCCGGCATCTTCGCGTACCACCTCGTCTCGGACGCGGTGCGCGATGGCACCAAGGCGGTCGTCACCGGCGGGCGGCTGATCCTCAACAGCGCGTTCCCCCGCGTGCTGCTGCCGTGGGCGTCGGTGGTCAGCGCGGTCAAGCGCTTCATCCCGACGATGATCATCTACGTGCCGATCCATATCGCGTCCGGCTTCGGCGTCGAGCCGGGCCTGCTGTGGGCCATCCCGCTGCTCGCGCTGCTGCTGGTGATGGCGAGCGGGCTGGCGATGATCGTGTCCGCGCTGCAGGTCTACTTCCGCGACCTCAAGAACCTGATGCCGTACCTGCTGCGGGTCTGGCTGTTCGCGTCGCCCGTCCTCTACTTCGCCGACCAGATGCCCGAGAAGTACCAGTTCCTGCTCGACGTCAACCCGCTCGGGCAGCTGCTGTCCGCGTGGACCGAGGCGGTCAACCTGGGGCAGGCGCCGTCGACGCACGAGCTGGTCGTCTCGAGCGCGTGGGCGTTCGGGCTGCTGATCGTCGGCTTCCTCTTCTTCGTCTCGCGGGAGCGTGAGTTCGCTGTCCGTCTCTAGCGCCCCCAGCGTCGTCGTCCAGGACGTGTCGGTGACGTACCGGACGTCGTTCGAGCGCCGCCCGACGCTGCGCGGGATGATCTCCAGCCTCGGGCGCGGGGAGAAGGTCGTCCGCGAGGTCGAGGCGGTCAAGGACGTCTCGTTCTCGATCCCGCACGGGACCGTGCTCGGGATCGTGGGGGCGAACGGCGCCGGCAAGTCGACGCTCGTCCGCACGATCGCCGGGATCCTGCCGCCCACCAGCGGCCGGATCGACGTCTACGGGCGCGTGAGCACGCTGCTCGCGCTCGGCGTCGGCTTCAACCGGAACCTCTCGGGGCGCGACAACGTCCGGCTCGGCGGGCTGGCCGCGGGGCTGCACCGCGAGCAGCTGGCGGAGAAGTACGACGAGATCGTCCGGTTCGCCGAGCTCGGCGACTTCATGGACATGCCGATGCGCACCTACTCGTCGGGCATGTACGGCCGGCTCGCGTTCTCCGTCGCGGTCAACATGGACCCGGACATCCTCATCATCGACGAGGCGCTCTCCGTCGGCGACGCCCGCTTCCGGCGCAAGTCGGCGAACAAGATGCGGGAGCTCTGCGGCCAGGCGCGGACGATCGTGCTCGTCAGCCACGCGCTCGGGACCGTTCGCGAGCTGTGCGACCAGGCGATCTGGATGGACCACGGCGTGCTCCGGATGTGGGACGAGCCGGACGCCGTGATCGACGCCTACACGGAGTTCCTCGAGGTGCGGCAGGACGCCGTGACGCTCGAGGACGTGTAGGCGCCGCAGGCCGTTCAGGCGACGCCGGCCAACCGCCACGCCTCGGACATGCACATAAACACCCATATGGTGTTTATGTGCATGAGCGCCGCGTCCCGCCGCGGCACTTCGAACCCCCCTCTCAAAAGCGCCTGGATCACCCGGCGCAATCCGCCGCGGCGTCCACACGCCACGCGCCGTTCCGCGCCATGCGCTCGAACGAGGACGGCGGCGTCACCGCCGGGAACTGATCGCGGTAGAACCGGCGCATCGCGCGCGTGTCGCGCGGCGTGACGAGCACGCGCTGGAGCGGGCTCGCATCCGCCTCCACCGTGCTGAGCGAGAACGGCGGCGTGTCGAGCCACCAGCGGAGGTGCGGCATGGCGCGGTGCTCCGCCGCGGTGACCCGCTCCCCGCAGCGCTCCACCGTCGCCGCCACGCCGGGCGCCCGGGCGATCTCGCGGAGCCGCTCGTACCCGCGCGCGCGCTCGTCGAGGTTGTCGCGCATGTCGCCCAGCATCCCGACGTGCCACGGGATGAACGCGATCGAGAGCGCGGCGGTACCGATCCCGACCCACTTCCAGATGCGCCGCGCGCGGCCCGGCTCCAGCAGCAGCCAGCCGCAGACCGCGAGCCCGTAGAACAGCGCGAGGAACACCGACGGCGTGCGCACGTAGCGGCCGATCAGCGGGAGCCCGAAGACCGGGCCGATCATGAACACCGCGGTCATCGCCGCGGCGACGGCGAGCGGGAGCACGGCCGCGTGCAGCCGGTGGCGCCAGGCGAACCAGATCCCGATCGGGAACCCGATCACGACCGGCTCGCGCAGCACGTAGCCGAAGTACTGCAGCGTCCAGTACGGCGCCTGCTCCGGGCTGCGCCGCCGGTCGACCGCCTCGGCGAGGTCCGCGGTGCCGTGCAGCGAGTGCAGGGGATCGCCCGTGACGTACCAGTCCAGCGCGGCCCACAGCACCGGGGCGAGCGCGACGATCCCCGCCAGGCGCACGCGGCGCGCGGTGTCGCTCACCGGCCAGAGGTAGAGCCAGTACAGGCCGCCGAGGACCCACGCCTCCGGTCGCATCAGCCCGGCCACGGCGAGCAGGGCGAGCACGGCGCCCCCGCGCCGTGGGCGCTGCGCCTCGAGCAGGACCGC
>DATFPD010000271.1:0-7654 GCA_035265005.1 Gemmatimonadaceae bacterium
AACGAGCCGTTCATGCGCGACCAGAAGCTCGCCAGCGAGCTGAAGCTGCGCGTGGGCTACGGAAAGGTCGGCAACCAGGCGATCGCCCCGTACCAGTCGCTGTCGCAGCTCCGCGTCCAGTGGTACAACTTCGGCACGGCCGAGATTCCGGCGCTGGCGCCGAGCCCGACGATGCCCAACCCGGACCTGCGCTGGGAGCAGCAGACGCAGCTCAACCTGGGGCTCGACGCGGGGTTCGTGCGCAACCGCATCACGCTCTCGCTCGACGCCTACCGCTCGAAGACCGAGGACCTGCTGCTGTCCGTGACGGTGCCCTCCACCACGGGGTTCAGCCAGCAGACGCGGAACGTCGGGTCGGTGCAGAACCGCGGCCTGGAGCTGTCGTTGAGCACGGTCAACATCCAGACCGACCGCTTCTCCTGGCGCACGAGCCTGAACGTCGCCGGCAACCGCAACAGGATCGTCGACCTCGGCACGACGCTGAACTCGCAGGGGCAGCGGGTGCCGCTCCAGGAGATCTTCGTCAGCGCCCGCGGCGTCGGCGGCTTCTTCAGCCCGTCCGACACCCACATCCTCCGGGTCGGCAACGCGCTCGGCTCGATCTACGGCTACCGCGTCAACGGCCTCTGGCAGCCGGAGGACAGCTGCTACCTGAAGAACGCCGTCGACTGTACGCCGGGCGAGTACAAGCTGATCGACACGAACGGCGACAGCTCGATCACGGCGGCCGACCGCGTCATCCTCGGCCAGGCGGACCCGAAGTACTTCGGCGGCATTGGCAACAACCTGACCTTCGGCCCGCTGTCGCTCGACGCGTTCTTCAACTTCGTGAAGGGGAACAAGCTCATCAACGCCGGGAACGCCTACGGCGGCCTCGCCATCGGCCAGGCGAACGAGCGCACGGCGGTGCTCGACCGCTGGACGCCGACGCACATGAACACGACGGTCCCGCGCGCGAACAACACCCGCCCGCGCCGCCTCTACAGCACGCTGGTGGAGGACGGCTCGTACCTGCGCCTCCAGACGCTCTCGCTCGGCTACCAGCTCCCGGCCCGCCTGATCCCGCGCGCCGAGTCGGTGCGGCTCTACCTGACGGGCCAGAACGTCTGGGTCGCGACCGACTACAGCGGGTTCGATCCCGACGTGAACAGCTCCGGCGGCGACGCGCGCATCGGCGGCGCCGACGTCGGCGCCTACCCGCGCACGCGCATCTGGAACATCGGCGCGAACGTCTCCTTCTGATGAGGATCCGACCCATGAGAGCTGCGCGACTGCTGATGGCGCCTGTCGCCGTGCTCGTCGGGCTGACGGTGACCGGGTGCAACGATCTGCTGGTGGAGGACCCGAAGGGGTTCACGACCACGGACACGTTCTTCAAGACCGGCGCTGACCTCAACAGCGCCACGATCGCGATCTACAACTCGCTCCGGGGGCTCCAGGGGCAGGCGCCCTGGACGACGCCCGAGCTGGCCTCCGACCAGATCCGCGCCGACAACCGCGAGCCCAACTCCGGGACGTACGGCGCGGACCGCCTGCTCTGGGACGCGGCCACGGGGCAGACGGGCGGCTATTGGACCACGATGTACCCGGTCATCACGCGCGCCAACCTGGTGCTCGCCAACGGGCCGGGCATCCAGACAGCCAACCAGCAGATGAAGGACTACAACATCGCGGAAGCCAAGTTCATGCGCGGCTACGCGTACTTCTGGCTGACCAAGGCCTACGACGACGTGCCGCTCCTCCTCTCGCTGGAGGAGCAGGCGAACCCGAGTCCCACCCGCACGCCGGTCGAGCAGATTCACCAGGCGGTGATCAAGGACCTCACCGAGGCCGAGGCGGCGCTGCCCCTCATCTGGCCGGCCAACGACGGCTACCTCATCCCGACGCAGGGGTCGGCGCGCGTCACGAAAGGCGCGGTGCGGATGGCGCTCGCCGACCTCTACCTGTGGCGCTCGAGCTTCATGAAGACGAACGAGTGGCAGCTCGCGTCCGACTGGGCGAAGAAGGTGGTCGACGACAACACCTGGAAGCTGAACGACAACTACCTCACCACCTTCCGGCCCGGCAACAAGGGGAACCGGGAGATGATCTTCCTGATCACCAACTCCGGCGTCACCACCAACGTCCGGAGCCTGTTCCAGCTCTTCTACTACCCGCGCGACTGGGGGCTCGACCAGGGGCAGGGGGGCGGGTGGGGGCTCATCCACCCGACGGACTGGTTCTACAACAGCTACCTGCCGGGCGACTTCCGGCGCTCCACCGGCACCGACTACACCTCGGACTCGGCCTACGTCAACGGCGGCTGCAGCGTCAGCGGCATCTGCAAGACGCCGCTCGGCGACGGCCCGATGCCGTTCAAGTACAAGAAGAGCGACGGCGGCCGCGACTGGACGCTGAACGACGTCGACACGCCGCTGTACCGCTACGCCGAGGCGATCCTGATCTACGCCGAGGCGCAGAACGAGCTGGGGAACGCGGGCGTGGCGGTGGACAACCTGAACCTGATCCGCGCCCGCGCGCGCAAGGGGACGGGCTTGGAGAGCCGCCCGGAGCCGCACGCTTACAGCGCCGCCGCGGGGGACGTGATGACCAAGGAGGCGGTGCGCGAAGCGATCTACATGGAGCGCGCCTGGGAGTTCGCGTTCGAGGCGAAGCGCTGGTGGGACCTCGTGCGCCGCGACTCGATGGAGCCGGGCTACTGGAAGAACAGCCTCCAGACGCACGACCCGAACGCATCGAAGAACGCGCCGATCTCGGAGCACAAGAAGCGCTTCCCGATTCCGCAGGGGCAGATCAACGCCAACCCGAGCCTGACGCAGAACCCTGGCTACTGAGGCGGGACCATGACCCGATTCCGCGCGTCCCCCGCGGCGGCGTACCTGACGGCCGCCGCCCTCCTCTCGGCGGGCTGCAGCTCCTCGCCGCGGGGCGTTCCGGTGAACGGCGCCGTTGCCACCGCGGCGGCGGCGCCCGGCGCCGCCGCCGACGGGGGCTGGCGCTCCCTCTTCGACGGCCGCACCACCGCCGGCTGGCGCGGCTACCGCTCGGACAGCATGCCGGCGGGCTGGCACGTCGTGGATGGCGCGCTGGTGCGCGAGGCGACGGCGGGCGACATCGTCACCGCGGAGACGTTCCGCAACTTCGAGCTCTCGCTCCAGTGGAAGATCTCGCCGGGCGGCAACAGCGGGATCATGTACCGCGTCACCGAGGACCAGGAGCATCCGTACGAGACCGGCCCCGAGATGCAGGTGCTCGACGACCAGCGGCACCGCGACGGGCGCTCGCGCCTCACGTCGTCAGGCGCGCTGTACGGGCTGTACCCCGCGCCGGAAGGCGCCGTGAAGCCGGTCGGCGAGTGGAACTCGGCGCGCATCCTCGTCGACGGGACCCACGTCGAGCACTGGCTGAACGGCGTGAAGATGGCCGACGCGGAGATCGGCAGCGCCGACTGGAACGCCCGCGTTGCCGCCAGCAAGTTCCGCCAGTGGCCGGGCTACGCGAAGGCCGCCTCGGGCCACATCGCGCTCCAGGACCACGGCGACTGGGTGGCGTTCCGGGACATTCGAGTCAGAGTGCTGCCGTAAGGCAAGTACGAAGTACGAGATACGGAGCGTGCCCCGGGAGGCAGAAGCTTCCCGGGGCACGCTCCGTATCTCGTACCTGGTACTTCGTACTTGCGCTTACAGCGTCCAGCCCGACCGGTACTCTCTCGTCAGGTGCTGGTTCGCCGCCTCGTTGTTGGTGATGCGCATGTTGGCGCCGTCGTACATGATCTTCTGGCCGGCGCCGGCGCGGAGGGCGACCACGCCGAGGAGCATGACCTCGGTGAGGCGCGCCGCGTACTCGAACGGCGAGCTCGCCATCGTGTCGCCCTTGCACGCCCGCGCCCAGTTCACCTCGTGCGTCGTGTCGACGCGGGCGAAGGTCTTCGGGACGCGCTCGGCGCGCGCTGCCGCTTCCTCGGGGTAGACCTTCGGGTTGTTGCCGTAGGTCTCGTAGGTGATGTACCCCTTCTCGCCGACGAAGACGCCGCCGCCGCCGTCGCCGCCGGGACGCGGGACGTCGGCCGTGATGAAGGGGAAGAGCCCCCCGTCGTACCAGTACAACTTCACCGGCGGCTGGTTGCCGCGCGCCGCGAACTCGTACTGGGTCATCTGGGCGAGCGGGTAGGCGCCGGGGTTCTGCGGCGTCCCGCCCCACGGCGTCGAGGTCGAGACGACGCTCGTCGGGAAGCCGAGGCCGAGCGCCCAGTACGGCTGGTCGATCAGGTGGGCGCCCATGTCGCCGATCGCGCTGACGCCGAAGTCCGGCCAGCCGCGCCAGCTGAACGGGTGGTAGACCGGGTGGTAGGGGATCTCCTTCGCCGGCCCCAGGAAAAGGTCCCAGTTGAGCCCCTGCGGCGGCGTCTGCGGGTTGTCCGCCATCGCCCGCTGGATGGCGAGGTCCACCGTGCGCATGCTCCACCGGGGCGGCGCCGGCGGCGGCGTCGTCTGCGGCCCGCTCGCCTGGCCGCTGGTCGAGCCGTTAGGCTGGGTGGGCTGGCCGGTGGTCTGCCCCACCGGCTGCTGCGCCGCCTGCTGCTGCGTCGCCGCCTGCGTCGCGGCCGCCGGTGCGGGCGCGGCGGCGGGCGTGGTCGGGCGCGGGATCCCCTGCGGCCAGTAGCGGAGCGGGCGGTCGGTCCAGACGTGCACCTCGCGCACCGGCCCGATCACCCCGGCGGCGATCAGCTCGTTGATCCGGCGCGTCCCCTCCATCGAGTGCCCCTGGTTGCCCATCTGGGTGACGACGCCCGTCTCCCGCGCCGTCCGCGCCAGCGTCCGCGCCTCGTGCACCGAGTAGGTGAGGGGCTTCTGCACGTAGACGTGCTTCCCCGCCTTCATCGCCGCGTTGGCGATGACCGCGTGCAGGTGGTCCGGCGTGGCGACGACGACCGCGTCCAGGTCCCGCTGGCGGTCGAGCATCTCCCGGTAGTTGCCGTACTTGGTCGCCTTGGTGTAGGCGTCCTGGAGCAGCCGCGCGTCGGCCTGCGCCTTCTCGTCGCGCGCCCGCAGCCGGCCGGCCAGCGAGCGCTCGACGTAGGCGTAGTCCACGTCGCAGATGGCGACGACGTTCTCGTTCCCCTTCAGCACCTGGAGCATGTTCTCCATCCCCATGCCGCCGGCGCCGACGATCGCGACGTTGAGCGTGCGGTTGGGCGAGTGCTTGGTGGGGGCCGGCCCCTCGGTGGCGCTCGCCATCGGCGTCGGGGTGGTCATCACCGGCGTGCGCGCGCACGCGACCGCGCCGGCCGCGAGAGCGAGCTCGGCGACGAACGCACGGCGGGAGATGCCGTCCCTGGTGAACTCGTCCGGCTTGTCAGGCTTCTCGGGCTTCTCAGGCGTCATACTCATCTTTCTCATCCTCGCGCATGGTCATTCCGAGGGAGCGCTTCGCAGAAGCGCGACTGAGGAACCCCCGTCCCGACGGGGGAGCCGTAGTGGTTCCGCTGTTCCTGAACGGCGTCACTGCCATCACTCCTCCGTCGGGACGGGGGGTCCTCGGTCGGGCTGCGCCCTCCCTCGGAATGACGCGCGGTGTCACGGCCCGGCTGGTGTGGGCATATCGGCCGCAGCGGTCGTGCCGGCGCGGCTCCGCGCCGCCTCCTCTTCGCGATCGCGGAACGACAGCGCGAAGAACACCATCACCACGGCGGCGAACCCGGCCGGGAGCATCCAGAAGCTGCGCCACTGGTCGAGCGAGAGGGTCGGGGCGCCGGCGAGGAAGCGGTTGTAGACGTTGCCCGCCACCTGCGCGCCGATGAGCATCCCGACGCCGTACGTCACGAAGACGAAGAAGCCCTGCGCCTGGCCGCGGATCCCCGCCGTGGACTTCTTGTCGATGTAGATCTGCCCCGTGACGAAGAAGAAGTCGTAGCAGATGCCGTGCAGCAGGATGCCGAGCGCGATCATCCAGTACACCGCGTCCGGCGCCGCCGCGGCGAAGAGCAGGTAGCGCAGCACCCACGCCGCCATCCCCGAGACCAGCATCCACTTCACGCCGAGGCGGGCGAACAGGACCGGCATCGCGAGCATGAACAGCGTCTCCGACATCTGCCCCAGCGTCTGCGTGGCCGCGATGTTCTTGACGCGCGCGGCCTCCAGGTAGAGCTGCGTGAAGTTATAGTACGCGGCGAGCGGGATGCAGATCAGCAGGGCGCTGATGATGAACACGTAGAACGAGCGGCTCCCGAGCTGCCGGAACGCGTCGAGCCCGATGATGCTGCGCGCCGAGACCGCCTGGCCGCGCGCCGGCGGCGGCGTGTGAGGCAGCGTCAGGCTGAACGCCGCCAGCAGCAGGCTGGCGATGGCGGCGCTGAGCAGCGGCATCGACGTCTCTTCCGCCTTGCCGCTCTGGACGAACCGGCTCAGCACGAAGCTGATGAACAGCCCCGCGACGATCCAGCCGATCGTCCCCCAGACGCGGATGCGCGGGAAGGTCTTCTCCTGGTCCGTGATGTTGTGGAAGGCGAGGGAGCTGGAGAGGCCGAGCGTCGGCATGTAGCAGAGATTGTAGAGCAGCAGGAGCCCGATGAACAGCCCCGGGCTCCCCGTCGTCCGCGGCGCCGCCAGCAACAGGAGGCCGCCGACCAGGTGCAGAATCCCCAGCACCCGCTCGGTCGAGAAGTAGCGGTCCGCCACCAGCCCGACGAAGAACGGCGCGACGATGGCCGCGATCGGGTTCACGGTGTACGGCCAGTGCGTCAGTGTCCCCATCCCCTGATTCGTCATGAAGACGGCGATGGTGGTGTACCACGCCCCCCAGATGAAGAACTGGAGGAACATCATGATGGACAGGCGGGTGCGAACGCTCATCCGTTGTGCTCCGGGTGGAGAGTTGTGGTGGGCGAACGTGGGGAAGGGGGACGGGGGATGGGGGACGAGCTGCTACCGCTGACAGCCTGCCCTGACCCCGAGCGCAGCAAGGGGGAAGGGTTCGTCCCCCATCCCCAGTCCCCCTTCCCGTCTCACGGCAGTACCCTGATCCGAATATTCCTGAACGCTACCCAGTCCCCGTGGTCCTGGAGCGCGATGTGGCCCCTGGCGGCCTTCGCGTAGCCGGGCCAGACGGCGAACTTGGTGCCGGCGACGCGCTGGTTCCAGTCGGGGCTGCCGATCTCGGCGTCGGCCATCTTCACGCCGTTGAGCCAGTGCTCGACGTGGTCGCCGTTGGCGACGATGCGTATGGCGTTCCACTCCCCCACCGGCTTGAGCGCGCCCCGGGGCGCCGGGTAGAGTCCGTACAGCGCGCCGGCCGAGGTGAGCGGCGACTTGCCGTCCACGTGCTTCTCGTCGTCCAGCACCTGCATCTCGGGGCCGCTCACGTACGTCTTCTCGCCGGCCTCGGTGACGCGGTACAGGATCCCGCTGTTGCCGCCGCGCGAGATCATCCACTCGAGCGCGAGCTCGAAGTTGCCGAAGGCCTCGTCGGTGATGAGGTCGCCACCTTCCCCCTCGCGCACGATCGCGCCGTTCTTCACGGCCCATCCTTTGGGGGGCGACGTCTCCTTGTAGCCGCGCCAGCCGGCCAGCGTCTGCCCGTCGAAGAGCGAGCGCCATCCGGCCGTGCTGTCGCCGGGGCTGACTGCGGCGCTCGAAGCGGTTGCGCTCGGCACGCT
>DATFPD010000272.1:0-17891 GCA_035265005.1 Gemmatimonadaceae bacterium
ATGCGAGATGCGAGACCGGCCCCGGGGAGCTCCCCGGGGCCGGTCTCGCATCTCGCATCTCGCAACTGCGTCAGTATCCCACCGCCCCGCCCGTGCCCCTCGGCTCCACCATTCCCTCCCACCCGACGCCCGTGCGCATCACGGCGTTCACGTTCACGAGCGCGCGGCGCTCGTTGAGCTGGTGGCCCATCGCGCGGAGGGAGTCCATCGCCGAGGGCGTGAGGCCGCCGCGCTCGTAGGTCAGGCTGTCGGGGAGCGCCTGGTGGTGCAGGCGCGGCGCGCGCATCGCGTCGGCGAGCGACATGCGGTGGTCGATCACGTTGAGGATGACCTCGGTCGTCCCCGTGATGATCGTCGGGCCGCCGGCGGCGCCGACCACGAGCAGCACGCGCCCCCGCGGGTCGAGCACGATCGTCGGCGACATCGAGCTGAGTGGGCGCTTGCCCGGCTGCACCGCGTTCTGCTCCCCTTCCACCAGGCCGAAGGCGTTCGGCCGTCCGGGCGCGGTCGCCAGGTCGTCCATCTCGTCGTTCATGAAGAAGCCCGCGCCGGGGATGTAGACGCCAGACCCGTAGCCGAGGTTGAGCGTCGTCGTCGTCGAGACGGCGTTGCCGTCGGCGTCCACCACCGAGTAGTGCGTCGTGTGCATCCCCGTCGGCGCCTCGGAGAGCCGCGGCGTGGAGGACGCGCGCGTGCGGTCGATCGACGCCGCCAGCCGGCGCGCGTAGTCCTTGCTCGTCAGCTCGGCGACCGGCGGGTTGCAGAAGGCGGGGTCGCACAGCTTGCTGTTGCGGTCGATGAACGCCCGCCGCAGCACCTCCGCCATCAGGTGCGCGTACGCCGCGCCGCCGAAGCTGGGAAGCGTGTCGAACGTCTCCAGCATGTGCAGCGTCTCGAACATCGTCGTGCCGCCTGACGAGACGGGCGGCATCCCGATCACGCGGTAGCCGCGGTAGGTCGTCTGGAGCGGGTCCCGCCAGATCGGGCGGTAGCCCTGGAGGTCCGCCAGCGTCATGATCCCGCCGCCGCGCTGCATCTCGGCCACGACCCGCCGCGCCGTCTCGCCGCCGTAGAACTCGCTCGGGCCCCGCTCGGCGATCCGCCGCAGCGTCGCCGCGAGCTCGCGCTGCACCAGCCGCGTCCCGGGCGCGAGCGGGCGCCCGTCCGGGAAGAAAAGCGACTTCCCGGCGTAGCGCACGAGCTTCGCGCTGTCGCCGCGCAGCGAGCGCATGAGCGAGCTGTCGACGACGAACCCTTCCTCGGCGAGTCGGACGGCCGGGGCCATCACCTCGGCGAGCTGGAGCTTGCCGAAGCGCCGCACCGCCTCCGCCATTCCCGCCACCGCGCCCGGCACCCCCGAGGCCAGATGCCCCTCCCGGCTCCGCGACGTCGGATTGCCGAGCGAGTCGAGGTACATGTTGCGCGTGGAGGCCGCCGGCGCCATCTCGCGGTAGTCGATCGCCGCGGTGCTGCCGTTAGCGAGGCGGATCACCATGAAGCCGCCGCCCCCGATGTTGCCGGCCGCCGGGTAGGTCACGGCGAGCGCGAAGCCGACCGCGGCCGCGGCGTCCACCGCGTTTCCGCCGCGCCGAAGGACCTCGATGCCCGCCTCGCTCGCCAGGCGGCTGTTGCTCGAGATCATCGCGTGCTCGGCGGACGCCGACGGCGCCTGCCCCGCCGCGAAGCGCCAGCCGGCCGGGAAGGCCGCCGCGCGCCGCTCGGGAACCGCGGGCGGCGCGTCGCCGCGGCGGAAGGCGCGGCTGCACGCCGCCGCGGCGGCGGCGGCCGCCAGGGCGGCTAGCGCCGCGCGTACGGCGCGGCGCGCTGACATCACAGAGCTCCTGTGCACTCCGTCACATCCTCAGATTCTGGTGCGGCGCGCGCCCGCGCCGACGCGCACGCCGAGGCGGGTGGTGAACTGGTTGGTGGCGCGGCGCGTGTCGTTCGACAGCCCCTCGCTCTGGTGGATCGACGAGCCGTACTCCTGGACCACCGATACGTGCAGCCGCGAGCTCATCGTGAAGCCGAACCCGTAGCCGAGGGCGAACGAGAAGTCCGTGTCGCTCGACGGCTCGAGATCGGAGCTGCCCTGGTCGCTCCGCAGGTTGGCGAACTGCGTGACGCCGAGCCCGACCTGAATCACCTGGTGGAAGCCGATCCCTCCGCCGGCGTGGAAGCCCGCGTGCAGCGTGCGCACGTCCGCGTGCGCGTCGACGTCGGCGGTCTCCGCGGTGCTGCCGAGGTAGCGCAGCGGCAGGTGGGCGGTCGAGGCGACGACGCCGACCGTGGTGCCGCTCCCGATCGCGTATTCCAGCGAGCCGCGGAACTGGAAGCCGTCGCCGAACGCCCAGACGCTCTGCGTGCGCCCGTCGTTCACGGACCCCATCTGCATGTAGCCGCCGGCGACCGACGCCCACAGCGCCGGCTCGCGCGACCGGCGCGGGAGGCGCACGATCTGCGCGTCGAGCGCGGGCGCCGCCAGCGCGAGGAGCGCGAGCAGCGTGACGGCGATGCGGACGTGGCGGCTGCGAGTGCTCACGGCGGCCCCTCCGGGCACGACGAACTTGCCAGCGACGGAATGCTCCGGGTAACTTAGCCGGCGCGCGCCGAGGGAGAAGGCGAGGCGATCACGGCCGTTCGCACTCTGCACCCGAATATCCCTACTGTTGCCTCCACTCGACCCCCGCGTCACCGAGCGCCGAAATCCGCGTACCGTCGGTATCGACCTCGCTTCGGCGCAGGAGATCGTCGACCTCATCAACGCCGAGGACCGCACGGTGGCGGACGCGGTGGCGACGCAGCGGGAGCCGATCGCGCGGGCGGTCGCGGAGGCCGAGCGGACCTTTCGCGTGGGCGGCCGGCTCTTCTACGCCGGCGCCGGCACGTCGGGGCGGCTCGGCATCCTGGACGCGGCCGAGTGCCCGCCCACGTTCGGCGTCCCGCACGAGATGGTGCAGGGGATGATCGCCGGCGGGCACGCGGCGATCCTGCGCGCGCAGGAGGGCGCCGAGGACCGCCCGGAGAACGGCGCGTCGGACGTCGACGCGCACGGGGTCGGCGAGGGGGACTTCCTGGTGGGGATCGCCGCGTCCGGCACCACGCCGTACGTGCGCGGGGCGCTCGAGCGGGCGCGGTCGCGCGGCGCGCGCACGGCGATCGTCGCCTGTTCGCCGCCGCCGGCCGAGACGCTGGCGCACGCCGACATCGCGATCGTCCCCGTGACCGGCCCCGAGGTCGTCACCGGCTCAACGCGCATGAAGGCCGGGACGGCGACCAAGCTCGTGCTGAACACCATCACGACCGGCGCCATGGTCCGCATCGGGAAGACGTACGGCAACCTGATGGTGGACCTCAAGGCGACCAACCTCAAGCTGAAGGACCGCAGTGAGCGGATCGTGATGGAGGTCTGCGGCGTCGCGCGCGAGGAGGCGCGGCGCCTGCTGGAGGGGGCGGGCGGCCGGGTGAAGACGGCCATCGTTATGCAGAAGCTGGGGGTCGGCCGCGAGGAGGCCGAGCGCCGGCTCGACGACGCCGGCGGCGTGATCCGGCGCGTGGTCCCCGACGCGCCGCCGCCCGTCACGTGACCGCCGCTCCGGGGGACCGCGGCACTGTGGTCGTGGGGCTCATGTCGGGCACCTCGCTCGACGGGATCTCGGCGGCCGCGGTGCGCTTCGCCGAGCGCGACGGGCGCGTCGAGCCCGAGCTGCTGGGCTTCGTGCAGCGCCGCTACGCGCCCGCCGAGCGCGAGCGCCTGGCGCGCGCGCTCACCGGGGGCTCGCCGGCCGACTACTGCCGCCTCAACTTCGACCTCGGCCACTGGCTCGCCGACGCCGCCGTGCAGGCGATCGCCGAGGCGGGCGTCGCGCGCGCCGACGTGGCGGCGGTGGCGAGCCACGGGCAGACCGTCTGGCACGAGCCCGGGCACTCCACCTGGCAGACCGGCGAGGCGGCGGTGATCGCCGAGCGCGTGGGCGCGGACGTCATCAGCGACTTCCGGGTGCGGGACGTGGCGGCGGGCGGGCAGGGCGCCCCGCTGGTGCCGATCGCCGACGTCATACTCTTCGCCGCCGACGGCGCCTGGCGCGCGCTCCAGAACCTGGGCGGGATCGGCAACGTGACCGTGGTGGCGCCGCGTGAGGCGGCCGATGCGGCGCCGCCGCGCGCGTTCGACACCGGCCCGGGCGTGGTGGTGATCGACTCGGTGGTGCGGCTGCTGCGCCCGGAGATGGCGTTCGACGAAGACGGCCGGCTCGCCGCCGCCGGGCATCCGGTGAGCGAGGTGGCGGACGAGCTGCTGGCCGACCCGTACTTCGCCAGCCCGCCTCCCAAGTCGACCGGGCGCGAGCTGTTCACCCCGGCCTACGTCTCCCGCTTCGTCGACCGCTGCCGCGCCGCGCGCCCGGGCGCGGCCGACGAGGACCTGGTGGCGACGGCCGTGGCGCTCACCGCCCGCAGCGTGGCCGACGCCTACCGGCGCTTCGTCCCCGAGCCGTTAGGCGACGTGCTGCTCTCCGGCGGCGGCGCCCGCAACCCGGCGCTGTTCGACGCCATCGCCCGCGCGCTGGCGCCGCTCCGCGTGCGCCGCTTCGACGAGCTGTTCTTCGACGGCGAGGCGAAGGAGGCGGTGGCGTTCGCGCTGATGGGCTACCTGCACCTGAGCGGCCGCCCCGCCAACGTGCCGAGCGCCACCGGCGCGCGCGGGCCGCGCGTGCTCGGCAAGAGGACGCCCGCGTGAACGGCGCCTCGCTCCCCCTGGCGCAGCTGCTCGCCCCGGCGGTGCGCTGGGACCCCGCGCGCGGCTACGACCTCCAGCGGCCGCTGATCGACCGCGCGCTCGCCGCCGGCGTCGGCGGGTTCATCCTCGCGGGGGGGGAGACCGAGGCGGTGCGGGCGCTGACCAAGGACCTCCAGCGCCGCTCGCGCACGCCGCTCCTCATCGCCGCCGACATGGAGCGCGGCGCCGGGCAGCAGTTCGCCGGCGCGACCGGCCTCCCGCCGCTCGCCGCGATCGCGTCGCTCGGCGACCCGGAGGCGGTGCGCCGCGCCGCTCGCCTCACCGCGCGCGAGGCGCGCACGGTCGGCGTGAACTGGGACCTGGCGCCGGTGTGCGACCTCGACGTCCTCCCCGAGAACCCCGTCGTCGGCACACGGTCGCTCGGCGCCGACGCCGCGCTGGTGGCCGACCTGGCCGGCGAGTGGATCGACGCCTGCCAGTCCGAGGGCGTGCTGGCGTGCGCGAAGCACTTCCCGGGGCACGGCCGCACCGCCGCCGACTCGCACGACGAGCTGCCGGTGGTCGCCACCGACGCCGAGACGCTGTTCGCCCAGGACCTGGCGCCCTTCCGCGCGGCGATCGAGTCGGGCGTCGGCTCGATGATGACCGCGCACGTCGCCTACCCCGCGCTGGACCCGTCCGGCCTGCCGGCCACGCTCTCGCGCGAGATGCTCCAGTGGCTGCTCCGCCAGCGCATGCGCTACGAGGGGCTGGTGGTGAGCGACGCCCTGAGTATGAAGGGGCTGCTGCGCGCGGTGCCGGCGCCGCAAGGCGGCTCGCAAGGCGGCTCGCAAGGCGGCTCGACCGGCGCCGAGGGCGCGGCGGCGGTGCGGGCGGTGCAGGCCGGCTGCGACATGCTGCTCGCCCCGAGCGACGTGGACGCGACGGTGGCGGCGCTCGACCAGGCGCTGCGCTCCCGGATGCTCGACGCGGAGCGGGTGCAGCAGGCGCTCCGCCGGCGGCTCAAGTGGGCGCAGTGGGTGTCGCCCCCTAACGAGTACCGGCGCCCGTCGATGACCGACACCGGGCTCGGCGCCCAGCTCGCCGACCGGGTGGTGCGCGCCGAGCGCGGCACGGTGGCGGCGCTGCGCGGCGTGGTCGACGTGCTGACGGTGGACGACGACGCCGCGCCCGGCGCGCCGGCGCCTGACGAGCGCGCCCGGCCGGCGTCGACGCGCCGGCAGCTCGCCGACGCGCTCCGCATCGCCGGCGTCCAGGCGCGCGCGGTCGACTCCGCGGAGGGCGCCTCGGGCTCGACGCTCGTGATCGCCCTCTTCGGAGAGTGCGGCCCGTCGAAGGGGCGCGCCGGCCACTCCGCCGAGACGCGCGCCACCGTCTCCGCCGCCTGCGCCGCCGCCGCCCGCTCGGCCCGCGACGCGGTCGTGGTCCTCTTCGGCCACCCCCGCCTCGCCGCCGCGATCCCCGACGCCCCGTCCGTCGTCTGCGCCTGGTCCGGCGACCGCGTCATGCAGGACGCGGCGGCGCGGTGGCTGGCGCGAAGAAAATAGGGACGCGGGATGCGGGACGCATCCCACGTCCCGCGTCCCTCACCTGACGATGCCCGCTGCCTCGCTCGGCAGCTCGCCGATCAGTCGCTCGGATGGGACGGCGTAGACGATCCGGCCGCCGCTCTCGCGGGCGCCGCCGTAGACGACGCCGACGACCGAGCCGCTCGAGTCGAACACCGGGCTGCCGCTGGAGCCCTCGCCGGCGTAGGAGTCGATCTGCATGACGTCGGCGAGCAGCTTGCTCACCGTCCCGACGAAGAGCGAGGCGCGGGCGGTGACGCGCGTGCCGGTGCCCTCCATCGGCAGCTCGGTGCCGAACGGGTAGCCGATGATCGCCACCGGCGCGCCGACCTGCGCCCGCGCGGAGGTGCGCGCGATCCCGTCGATCCTGGGGTAATCGCCCTCGATGTCGAGCTTGATGAACGCGAAGTCCTCGGCGGCGCTCGTCTTCACCACGTGCGCCGGGATCCACGCCTTCGTGTCGGCGTAGATCGCGGCCACGCGACGCGGCTGCTGGCCGGCCTCGCCGAGGATGAGGTGCTTGTTGGTGACGATCAGGCCGTCGCGAGTGATCGAGAAGCCGGTGCCGATGAACGACTTTCCGTCGGGCTGCTCGATCGAGATCATGACGATCGCGGCGTTGTATTTCGCGTAGATCGCGCTGTGGTCCATCTGGGCCACGCGCACGATCTCCTGCTGCTTCGCCCGGTTCTGGTTCACCCTCTGCTGGAGCGCGGCCAGGCTGGCCCTGTCGTTCCTGGTCTTGGCGACGGCGAGCTGCCGCTGCAGCTCCTCGTTGTCCCGCTGCGCCGTCTTGAGCGCCGAGTCGAGCCCGCCCACCGCGCCCTTCGCGTCCCGGATGGCCTGCTCGAGCGCCTTGCGCGCGCTGTCGTTCTGCGCCGTCAGCGACGCGATCAGCGCCGAGCGCTCGCGCGCGTCCCGCCGCTGCATCCAGACGCCGGCACCCACGACCGCCAGCAGCACTCCCCCCAGCCCGAACAGCGCGTAGCGCAGCGGGCGGGTCTGCTCCTGCACCGCCATCGCCACGCGCTCGTTCGTCGGGCGCTTGGGGAAGAGGATTGGCGGCTCGGCGTCCCCGGACTGGAGGCCGGCGGGCGACTGCGGGGCCTGCTCGCGAGGCGCCTGGTAGTGCGGCTGCGGCGGCGGCTGGTAGTGCCCCTTGGCGCCGGCGTGCGGCGGCGGTGGGTAGGGCGGCGCGTCCGCGTGCCCCTGGTACGCCGGCTGATGCGCCGGCGACGGCGCGGGCGGGCGGGGGGTGGACGACATGCGCGTGCGCGGCGGGCCGGCGGGGAGCGAGAAGTCGGCGCCGCTCTCGGAGAAGCGGAACTCGATCTTCGGCCCCAGCTCGCCGAACGAGATCACGTCGCCCGAGATGAGCAGGTGCTCGTCGTCGTCGGCGATGCGGCGGCCGTTCACGAACGTCCCGTTCGTGCTCCCCACGTCGCGCACGGTGCAGCGGCCGTCGTGCTCGCGGATCTCGGCGTGGCGGGCGCTGACGTCGCGGTCCCCATCGGGGTCGAACTGGAGGTCGCTCATCGGGTGCCGCCCGATCGCGACGACGGGCTTGGCGAACACCTCGCGGTGTCCGGCGCGGGCGCCGCTCAGGACGCGCAGCTCGACGCTCATCTCTCGGGGGCGAGGGGCCTGGTACTCAGTGCAGGAGCTGCCTGACGAGGAGCACCGCCGCCAGCACCACGACGACGAGGCCGAGCATGAGCAGGAGCCGCCCGCCGGCGCTGCCGCGCGCCGCCGCGGCGGCCGCCGCGCCGCCGGAGCCGCCGCTCCCCGCGCGCGCGCCGCCGCGCGGGTCGGCGGCCGGCCCCGACTCGCGCGTGCCGGGGATCGCCGGGATCGGCGTCGGCAGCGTGGGCGCGTTCGACCGGCGGACGTAGCGCTCCATCGGCTGCGTCGGCGTCTCGTCGGTGGTGGTGGGGTAGACCCGGTGCCCGACCTCGTCCGCCGACGAGGCGCGATTGAGCCCGCCCCCCTCGAACCGCGCCGCGACGACCGTGATGTTGTCCGGGCCGCCGTTGGAGTTGGCGGCGTCGATCAGCCGCTTGCAGATCTCGACCAGGTCCGCCTCCTCGCCGGCGACGCGCGCGATCTCGTCCGCCCGCACCATCGCCGACAGGCCGTCGCTGCAGAGGATCAGCGTGTCGCCGCGGCGCACCTGCTGGTGCGTCACGTCCGGCTTGATCGACGGCTCGGGGCCGAGCGCCTGGAGGATGATGTTCCGCCGGTCGCTCTGCTCGGCCTCCTCGGCGGTGATCTCCCCGGCCTCGACCAGCTTCTGCATCAGCGACTGGTCCTTCGTGATCTGGATCGCCCGCCCCTCGCGCACCAGGTAGGCGCGGCTGTCGCCGACCTGGCTCACGTAGAGGATGTCCCCGAGCAGCACCGCCGCGGTGGCGGTGGTCCCCAGCCCGCGGCTCTCCGGGTGGTCGCCGCCGTAGCGGTGGATGCGGGCGTTGGTGACCTCGAACGCCGACTTGAGCGCGGTGACCAGCGTCGCCGAGTCGCTGGTGGGGGCGTTGCACCACCGCGAGCGCAGCTCGTCGAGCACCACCTCCACCGCCATCGTGCTGGCGATCTCGCCGGCGGCGGCGCCCCCCATCCCGTCGGCGACCATGAACAGCGTCCCGCGCTCGCCCGGCTGGTGCGTGCGCACCTCCGGGCGGAGCGTCGCGTTCCCCGTCGTCAGGTCCGCGACGATGAACGCGTCCTCGTTGTGCTCGCGCGTGCGGCCCACGTCCGTCCGGCCGAAGACGTGCACCACGATGTCGCCGCTGTTCGGACTCGTGTCGGAGGTCACGGGGTTGGCTGAGGTGGTCACGAGGGCGACTGGGAGGGTTACCTGCTGCACGCCTGCTGGTGCACTTCCTTCGCCGGCTCCGTCGCGGAAGATGTCGGCTGGGCCAGGATCTCCGCGAGGACCGTGCACGCGCGGGTCGGCTCGCCGTCGATGAGGCCGAACGCCTGCGACTTGTGAAGCAGCGCCACCATCCGGTCGTCGTGGCGTCTCAGCCTCGGATAGAGGAGCGTGATCGCGTCGAGCGCGCGCTGTCCGTCCTCCGCCGTCGCGTTCGGGTTCTTCATCAAGCTGTCGATCCGGTCGAGCTGGGCCCTCGCCTCGCCCGCCGTCAGCGGCGGGAGGGGCGGCGGCGTCGTGACCTCGTGCTTGAGGTTCTGCGCCCGCCCGCTGCCGTTCGCGCCCTTCTCGCCGCCCGCGCCCGGAGTCTTCCCGCCGAGCGAATCCCGCCGCTTCGCCGTGTCCGGGCCGCCGGCGACGACGGTCGGGGTGGAATCTCTCCGGGCGGCGACGGACTTCGCCGTATCCGGCGTCACAGCTGCTCCCTGCGCGCCGCCGTCGCCGCGGAGCGCGAACGCCGCGACCGCCACGGCGAGCACCGCCGTCGCGATCCCGCCGGCGATGAGCGGCATCCGGTTCGGCGGCTCGATCGCCGCGCCGCCTGACGCGGCCGTCCCCGCGGCCGTCGCCGCGGCCGGCGCGCTGCCGCCGACCGGCACCGCGCGCGTCGCGACGCCGCCTGACGCCTCGGTCCCCCCCCCGATCGCCGCCGCGAGCCCCGCGTCCACGGCCTTCGTCCCGCTCTGGCGCGCCGGCGCGTTGACGTTCGTCTTCGGCAGCATCGCCGTCACGCCGCCGACCATCGCGGTCGCGCCGGCCGGCGCGCCGAACGCGGCCGAGCGCGGCATCTGCTCCACCGCGCGCACCAGGTCGCGCCCGAACTCGGCCGCGTTCTGGTAGCGCTCCCTGGCGTCGCGCGCGAGCGCCTTGGCCATCACCTGCTCGACCACCGGCGGCCACGCGACCTCCGGCTTCATCTCGGCGAGCGTGCGCGGCCGGTCGGTGAGGCGCATGATCATCGCCTCCTGCACAGTCTCGCTGGGGAAGGGGAGCCGCCCGGTGAGCATGTTGAAGGCGACCAGCGCCAGCGAGTAGATGTCGCTGCGCCCGTCGAGCCGGTCCCCGGAGAGCTGCTCGGGGCTCATGTACTCGGGCGTGCCGACGACCAGCCCGGTCTTCGTGACCTTCTGCGCCTCGCTCCCGGCCGCCTTCGCGATCCCGAAGTCCACCACCTTGACGCAGTCCGACCCGTCGCGGTTCCTCGCGATCATGATGTTGTCCGGCTTCAGGTCGCGGTGCACGATCCCCATGTCGTGCGCGACCGCGAGCGCGTCCCCCGCCTGGCAGGTGAGCTCGGCCGCGCGGGCCGGCGGCAGCGCGCCCTGCTGCTCGATCAGCTTCGTGAGCGGCTGCCCCTCGACGAACTCCATCGCGAGGTAGATCAGCCCGTCCGGCGTCTCGCCGAAGTCGTAGATCGACGCGACGTGCGGGTGGTTGATGCGCGCGGCGTTGGCGGCCTCGCGGTTGAAGCGCGCGATCGCGTCGGTGTCGTGCACCATCCCGGGGTGCATCACCTTGAGCGCGCTCTTCCGCTTCATCTTCAGGTGCTCGACGAGATAGACCTGCCCCATCCCGCCCTCGCCCAGCTTGCGCAGCACGTCGTACCGCTCCGCCACCACGGTGCCGACCAGGTCGGTCCCCTGCGTCGGAGAGCGGAGCGCCGTCCCGTCGCGCGGGCAGAAGCGCTCGTTCGCCGGGTACTCCGTGCCGCAGGTGGGACAGACCTTGTATTCGCTGCTCACACGCTCTCCACGCGCAGGATCTGGTCGCCGAGCAGGACGCGGTGCCCGGCCTTCACCTCACGCTCCCCGCGCACGCTCACCGCGACGCCGTTGCGGCTCCCGGTGTCGTGCACGTAGAACTCGCTGTCCTCCGACCTGATCTCGGCGTGGCGGCCGCTCATCGTCTTGTCGTACGGGAACACCCAGTCGCCGGACTCGCGGCCGATGAGCACGTTGCGCCCGGGCGAGAGGTGAATGCAGTCGCGCACGCTCGCGTCCGCGCGCAGCTGCTGGAGCGTCGCCACGTCGGCGCTCGGCGTGAGCGAGCCGAGGCGGCGCGTGGCGTCGGCCTCCGGCGGGTGCGGGCCCGGGTAGCCCAGGCGCCGGAAGCGCAGGAGCTGCGAGCCCACGAGGATGACGTCGCCGTCGGTCAGCCGGCACGGGCCGTCGAGGAAGACCCAGCTCCCGTTCCGGCTCCCGAGGTCCCGCAGGAAGAGCTTCCCATCCCGGTGCGTGAACTGGGCGTGGATGGGCGACAGGTGGATGCAGTCGCGCACGCTCGCATCGGCGCGCAGCTGCTGGAGCGTGGCCACGTCCGCGCTCGGCGTCAGCGACCCCAGGCGGCGCGTGGCGTCGGCCTCCGGCGGATGCGGTCCCGGGTAGCCGAGCCGCCGGAAGCGCAGCAGCTGCGACCCCACGAGGATCACGTCGCCGTCGGTGAGCCGGCAGGGGCCGTCGAGAAAGACCCAGCTCCCGTTCCGGCTCCCCAGGTCGCGCAGGAAGAGCTTTCCATCCCGATGCGTGAACTGGGCGTGGATGGGCGACAGGTAGACGTCATCCGGGAAGCGCACGTCCCCGTCCGTGCGGCCGATCACCATCTCGCCGCGGTCCACCGTGTAGCCGTGCGCGGCCTCGCCGGCGTCGTTGAGCAGCGCGATCTTCGGCCCCACCTCGCGGCTCTTCGCCGAGATGACGCTCGTGCCCGACGGCGCCGCCCCCGACGGGCGCGAGTCCCGCGCCAGCGACGCCGCGCCGAGCAGGTTCACCGGCGTCCCGCACCGGGCGCAGAACTGGTCGACCGCCGGGTCCACCGGCCCGCCGCACGCCGTGCAGGAGGGTCCCGCCGCGTCACGCGACAGGCCGGTCCGCTTGCCGCAGTGCGAGCAGAAGGGGAGCGCCGGGTTCGTGCTCCCCCCGCAGTGCGGGCACGTGGCCATCGCCAGGCCGCCGGAGGCAGGGGACGTGGCGGGGTTCACGCGCGTGGACGGCACGCCGCTCCCGCCGGCCCCGCCGACCGCGCCCGCGCTGGACGCGCTCTGGCGGCCCGACGGTGCCGGCACGGACGCGAGCGGCTTTGCTGGCGCATTCGGTAATCCTGCTGGTGAAACGGCAGGCGCTACACGCGCCACGGACGGGCTGAGCGGCTTCCCACAATCAATGCAGAATCGGGAACCGGCCTCATTGACCCGCCCGCAAAAGGCGCAGGAGATCACTCAGAAGCCTCCATGCGGGGATGAACCCGGGCGATGCGAATATACGAGCCCGGGAGGGGGAGGGTCAATGAACACAAGGGGATGCGCGCATTCAAGCGTCTTGCGCTCGCCTCGCGTGCGCGCCCCGGTTAACGTTCACGGTTCATGAGCGCACTCCATGGATCGCGGCCGCCGTCGGCGCGCGCGGCGCTGTCGGCGGCCGGAGCCGCGATGGCGCTGGCGGCGGTGGTGGAATCGTGTATTCCGCGCGCACCAGCCGTACCGGGTCCGGCGCCCGGGCTCGGAAGCCCGCCGCCGGCCCGTACCCCGCTTCCGCCGATCCCGCCCGCCGCGGGGCCGCTCGGGATCACGCTCACGGCGCCGCGCGCCGGTCAGACGCTGGACGTGGACTCCACGTTCATCTTCGGCACTGTGGGGAGCGGCGACGCGGCGCTGACGATCAACGGCGACGCCGTCCCCGTGGCGCCCAACGGCGCGTTCCTCGCCTACCTCGCCGTGCCGCGCGGCGATGCGCCGGTCTACGAGCTCGTCGCGACGCGCGCCGCCGACACCGCGCGCCTCACGCTGCCCCTACGGCGCTCGACCGCACGGGTTCCGCTGCCACTGGCCGACGCGCTGACCATCGACAGCTCGAGCGTCAGCCCGCGCGCGAGCGCCGGCGCCGCCCAGCCGCTGCTGCGCGACGACGACCCGGTGCGCGTGAGCGCGCGCGTCCCCGCGAACGCGGCGGCGTGGGTGCGCCTGGACAGCGCGGGGCGGGAGCAGCGCCGAGTCGCGCTCATCGGGGACGGCGAGTCGCGCGCGATCGAGCTCCCGGCGCGGCTCATGCGCCGCGGCGGCACGCTCGTGGTCGCCCGCGGGCGCGATACCCTGCGCATGCCCCTCGCGCCGGCGGCGCCGGCCGACAGCGCGCTCCCGATCTGGGTGATGCTCGGCGGGAACGACTCGGCGGCAAGCGGAGGTGGGGACGGGGAGGGCGCGGCGCAGAACGACACCGACCGCGTGGTGGTGGGGACGCCGATCCCGGGAGGCACCTACAAGTGGCTCCTGCTCCCGGGGACGGTTCTGCGGCAGACCGGGCAGAGCGGAGGCTTCGTTCGCGTCCGGCTGGACGAGCAGCTCGAGGTCTGGGTGAGCGCCGACCAGACGCGACGGCTCCCACCCGGCACCATCGCGCCACGGCGGCTCATCGGCTCGGCGCGCCTGGTGCCCGACTCCGGGTGGGTGGACGTCGTCTTCCCGATGTCGTCGCGCCCGCCGTTTCTGGTCGAGCAGTACGAGCGGTCGATGGTGCTGACGCTGTACGGCACGCAGGCCAACCCGCCGATCATCCCGTACCTGGGCAACGACTCGCTGGTCCGGGTGATCCAGTGGGTGCCCGAGGCGACCGACCGCGTGCGCTTCACGCTGGAGCTCTCGCGCCGGCCGTACGGCTACCTGGCGTTCTGGGACCCCGCGGGGCGCGGGTTCGTGCTGCGCCTGCGCCGCCCTCCGGTCATCGCGGACCGCTCACGCCCGCTCGCCGGCCTGACGATCGTCGTCGACGCCGGCCACCCGCCGGGCGGAGCGATGGGGCCGACCGGGCTCTGGGAGCCGGTCGCGGCGCTCGCGGTGTCCGAGCGGCTGCGGGACATGCTCCGGGCGCGCGGCGCGCGGGTGGTGATGGCGCGCACCACGCCCGACGCGGTCGCGCTCTCGCCCCGCTCCACGGTGGCGCGCCGCGAGAACGCTCACGCGCTGATCTCGATCCACCTGAACGCCTTCGGCGAGGGGACCAACCCGTTCGCGAACAACGGCACGAGCACGCTCTTCTACCATCCGCAGACCGAGCCGCTCGCGCGCCTGGTTCAGCGGGGGATGATCGCGAGCATGGGGCTGCGCGACCTCGGCGTGCACTACCAGAACATCGCGATCGGCCGCACGTCGTGGATGCCGGCCTTGATCACCGAGGGGCTCTTCCTGATGGTCCCCGAGCAGGAGCACGCGATGCGCACGCCCGAGGGGCAGGAGGCGTACGCGCGCGGCGTGGCGTGGGGGGTCGAGGAGTACTTCCGGACGATGGATCGGAGATGAGAACGGAAATCCACCACAGAGACACAGAGGACACAGAGGAACGGCACACGGGAGATCGTCCCTCAGTGCCGCTCGAGCATCCCGGCCCGGCAGAGGGGCAATCTCCCGTGTGCCGTTCCTCTGTGTCCTCTGTGTCTCTGTGGTGGATTCCGCTGCTGGTCCTGATCGTGATGTCCTTCCCGCTTGGCGCGCAGGTCAAGCCGAACGCGCGATGGCGGACGCTGCAGACCGAGCACTTTCGCGTCCACTTCACGCCGGAGCTGGAGGACCTCGCGCGGCGGGCGGGGGCCAACGCGGAGGCGGCGTACGCGGCGCTGTCGCGCGAGCTGGTGGCGCCGCGCGGGCCGATCGACCTGGTGGTGGCGGACAACGTGGACTACACGAACGGGAGCGCGACGCCGTTCCCGTCGAACCGCATCGTCGTCTACGCCAGCCCTCCGGTGGACGTCGCGTCGCTCCGGCTGTACAGCGACTGGAACTCGCTGGTGGTGTCGCACGAGCTGACGCACATCTTCCACCTGGACCGCTCGCGCGGCTGGTGGCGCGCGGCGCAGTACGTGTTCGGCCGCAACCCGCTGCTCTTCCCCAACGCGTACACGCCGTCGTGGATCACCGAGGGGCTCGCGGTCTACTACGAGACGCGGATCACCGGGAGCGGGCGGCTCGCCGGGACGCACCACGCCATGGTCGCGCGGGCCGGCGTGCAGGGCGGGGCGCTGCTGCGGCTCGACGAGCTGAGCCTGTCGACGCCGCGCTACCCCGGCGGCGACGTGGCCTACGGCTACGGCGCGCTGCTGCTCGACTTCCTGGCGCGGACGCACGGCCGCGAGGGCGTGCGCCGCTTCGTCGACCGCACGGCGGTGCAGCCGATCCCCTTCTTCTACGGCGCGGCGGCGCGGCGCAGCTTCGGCGTCACGCTGGAGCGGGGATGGCGGGAGTGGCGGGACTCGCTCGTCCGCGCCGAGCGGCGGTTCGGCGCCGACAGCACGCCGATGCCCGGGTGGCGAGATCTGACGCGCACCGGGCGCACCGCGCTCTTCCCGCGCTGGGACGGCGCGGGCTCGATCGTCTACTCGGGCGGCACGGGGCGCGAGACGCCGGCCGCCTACCGCCTGGACGCCGCCGGCGCGCCGGCCGACCGCGGGCGCCGGCTGGGGCGGCGGAACGGCGCGGAAACGCCTAACGTCCCGCTGCCCGGCGGCGGGCTGCTGTTCGCGCAGCTCGACTACACGGACCCGTTCACGCTGCGCGGCGACCTGTACGCGCAGCGCGGCCGGCACCAGCACCGCCTCACCCGCGGCGCCCGGCTGAGCGCGCCCGACGCGCGCGGCGGCGACGGGGCGATCGTTTCCGTGCAGGCGGTGCCGTCGACGACGCGGCTGGTGCGCGTGTCGCCGGACGGCCGCGACATCACGCCGCTCACCGGCGCGTCGCCGGACACGCAGTGGAGCGAGCCGCGCTGGTCGCCCGAGGGCGCCCGCATCGCGGCGATCCGGTGGGCGCGCGGCGGGCGCTCGGACCTCGTGGTGCTCGACACCGCCGGCCGCGTGCTGCAGGTCGTCGAGGGGAGCGGCATGGTGGAGTCGGCGCCGAGCTGGTCGCCGGACGGGCGCGCGCTGCTCTTCGCCTCCGACCGGAGCGGCACGTCGCAGCTCTACGAGGTGGCGCTCGACGGTGCGTCGGACGGCGCGCAGACATCGGCCCGCGCGCGGCGGTTGAGCGACGCGGCGGCGGGGATCTTCCAGCCCGCGCTCTCGCCGGACGGTCGCACCCTCGCGGCCGCGCTCTTCCGCGCCGACGGCTACCATATTGGCGTGGCGCCGTGGAGCGGGGCGGATGCCGCGCGGGTGCCTGACGACGCGGACACCGCCGACGCGCGCGCACGACCGGCCATGCCGCCGGCGGCGCGGGCGGAGGGCGCGGCCTCGCGCTACCGCCCGTGGCGCTCGCTGCTCCCGCGCTACTGGCTGCCGGTGCTGACGCAGACCGACGTGATCACCTCGAGGCAGACGAACGATCTCGCCTACGGCGCTTCCACCAGCGGGCGCGACGTGGTCGGCCGGCACGACTACTCGGCGCAGCTGGCCGTGCCGCCGAATCGGACCGAGGAGCCGGAGGGCGGAGTCGGCTACCGCTACGCCGGCCTCGGGCGCCCGCTGCTCGACGCGAGCGCCGTGCAGTCGTGGGAGCATTTCGACGTCACCGACAACGCCGACCGATTCGTGGGCCTGCTCTCGCAGCGCGAGCGGGCGCTGTCGCTGGCCGCGACGCTGGAGCGCCCGCGCGTGCGCACCTTCGGCTCGCTCTCGATCGGCGCCTCGCGCGAGTGGGAGACGTTCACCCGCACGGAGCCCGCGCCGCTGTTCGAACGCCTGGACTTCCGCAACGGCCGCGAGCTGACGACCCAGGGCGCATTCGTCTCCGGCGTGTGGTCGAACGCGCAGCGGCCCGAGCTCAGCATCTCGCCGGAGGACGGCCTGTCGCTCTCGGGCAGCGTGGAAGAGCGCTGGCTGACCGGGATCGCCTCCGGCAGCTGGACGCGCCTGACGGGGATCGCGCGAGTCTACAAGTCGCTCGACCTGCCCGGGTTCGCCCACCACGTCGTCGCGGCCCGGGCGGCCGGCGGCCTCGTGAGTCGGGACGCCACGGACGACCTCGATGTCGGCGGGACGAGCGGCTCGTCGCTGGAGCTCTTTCCCGGCTACGCGGTCGGAACCAGCTCGCGCCGCTTCGGGGTGCGCGGCTTTCCCGCGGCAGCGGAGTCTGGCACGCGCGCGGCGGCGGGGTCGGTGGAGTACCGGGCGCCGCTGCTGCTGCCTGCGCGCGGGTACCGGCTGCTGCCGCTCTTCGTCAGCCGCACCTCGGCGACGCTGTTCGCCGACGGCGCGGCCGCCTGGTGTCCGGCGGCGCAGGCGGAGCTGCTCATCTGCCGGGGCGCCTCCACGCGGCCGCGCTGGCTGGCCTCGGCCGGGGCCGAGCTGAACGTCGACGTCGCCCTCCAGTACGACGTGCCGTACCGCTTCCGCTTCGGGCTCGCGGCGCCGGTCGCCGAGCGGTCGCGGGCGTCGGACGCGGTCGTCGCGTACTTCACCGTCGGGTCGGCCTTCTGATGCCCGTCCACCCCTCGGCGTTCGTGCACCCGCTGGCGTTCGTCTGCGGCGACGTAACGTTAGGCGCGCGGGCCTCGGTGTGGCCGCACGCGGTGCTGCGCGGCGACGGCGACCGGATCGTGGTCGGCGAGGAGTGCAACATCCAGGACGGCTGCGTGGTGCACGTGGACCCGGGCGTTCCGGCCACGCTCGGCGCGCGGGTGGCGGTGGGGCACCGCGCGATCGTCCACGGGGCCACGGTGGGGGACGACTGCCTGATCGG
>DATFPD010000273.1:0-4342 GCA_035265005.1 Gemmatimonadaceae bacterium
TGGTCGGCGTGCGCGTCGGCCACCACGGCGACCTTGGGCGCCGCCGGGTGGAAGCCCACCTGGTTCAGGCGGATCGCGGCGTCGTTCTGCGCGGCCGCGCCGCGAGCGAGGAGCGCCGGCAGCAGGCAGAGCAGGCAGAGCGCCAGCGCGCGGGCGCTCATCCGAACACCGCGATCAGCGCGGCCCCCGCCGTGACCAGGGCGGCGCCGGCGATCCGGCTCCGGCCGCCGCCGCGCTCGCCCAGGAGGCGCACGCCGAGCGCGGTCGCGATGAGGATGCTCGTCGAGGCGACGGCGATCGCGTAGCCGGCCTGCGCCGCGCCGAGGGCGTGCTGGAGCCCCACCTGCTGGAGCGCGAACAGGGCGCCGGTGGCGGCGACGGCGAGCGCCCACGGACCGGCCCGTCGCGGCACGCCAAGCCCCCCGCCCCGCCAGGCCAGCACCGGGAGCGCGACGGCGAGGGCAGCCGCCGAGCCTAACGTGAGAGTCACCGCCCACCGCATCGCCCCCACCTGCGCGATCCCGATCTTGTGCAGCACCGTGGCCAGCGCCCAGAACAGCGACGCCGCCACCGCGTACCAGCTGGCGCGCGACCGCGCGAAGGCCCGGAGCGGCGCCGCCGCCGTGGCCGCGCCGCCGCCGCCGCCGCCGCCCGCGCCGAGCCCGACCCAGTAGACGCCGGCGGCGACCAGGAGGACCCCGGCCGCGGCCACCGGCGTCGGCACCTCGCGCAGGAAGAGCATCCCGTCCACCATCACGAACAGCGGCAGCAGCCCGAAGATCGGCTGCACCAGCGAGAGCTGTCCGGCGCGTAGCGCCAGGGTCATGCAGACCATCCCCGCCACCTCGGGGGGGAGCACCATCGCCACCGTGCGCCAGTAGGCGGGCGTCGGCGCCGGCCACGCGGCGGCGCCGGAGGTCGCCAGGACCATCGCCAGCAGGAGGAGCCCGGCCACGACGCGAAAGGCGACCGTCGAGAGCACCGCGCCGCCGCCGTGGTCCACGGCGCGCTTGAGGGCCAGGCTGCTGCCGGCGCCGCCCAGCGCGGCGACGAGGGCGAAGGCGATCCACATGGCGCGCTACCGGCGTAGCACGAGATGGACCGCCGAGGCGGTCCGGGCGGCGATGCGGCCGTCGTCCCTGTCCATCCGCGTGCGCTCGCGCGGCATCATCTGCGTTCTCCTTCAGCATCGATGCGCATGGGATGCTCCAATCGCCG
The DNA here is from genome assembly GCA_035265005.1 of Gemmatimonadaceae bacterium. Taxonomy (GTDB): domain Bacteria; phylum Gemmatimonadota; class Gemmatimonadetes; order Gemmatimonadales; family Gemmatimonadaceae; genus DATFPD01. The sequence goes on from DATFPD010000273.1 coordinate 1,219, forward strand.
CGCCACGTTCATCAGCGCGCGGCCGTCGTGGTACGCGGCCTTCCAGATGTGGCCCTTGAGGTCCGTGCGGCGCTGTGGCTCCTTGTCGAGCCCGCCCTGGTACCAGCCGCCGTTCTCGTGGTCGATCAGGTTCGCCTCGATGTACGCCCACTGCGCCAGGAACTTCTCGTGGTAGCGCAGCGAGTCGTCAGGGTACAGGTCGCCGAAGAGGAGCAGCGTGTTGAGCCCCTCGGCCTGCGCCCACCAGTTCTTCGTGTCCTGGACGATCGTGATCTCCGAGCGCCCGCGGAAATAGTAGCCCGCGTCGTAGAAGCCGCCGGCCGCGGCGTCCCACCCGGTGCGCAGCGAGTGGTCGAGCATCCGCTTCGCCACCCGCATCGTCGTGGTGTCGTGCTGCAGCCCGAGCGCCTCCGAGGCTTCCAGCATCAGGTACGCCGTCTCCACGTCGTGGCCGAAGGAGACGTGGTCGTGGAAGTAGTGGTCCGCCTGCCGCACCGCGTCCGAGGAGTCCTGGTACGAGATGGGGCGCCAGTCGGCGGTCGAGAAGAGGGTGAGCGTCCCCGGCGCGACGACGATCGTGTCGCGGATGATGGCGAGCATCTCGGCCAGCCGGTCGCGCAGCGTGGGGTCGGGCCAGACGCGGTACAGTTCCGTGAACGCCTCGAGGATGTGGATGCTCGAGTTCTGGTCCTTGGGCCCGTCGCGCCCGAGCCCGGCGCGGAGCGGCGTCCCGTCGCGCTCCAGGTAGTTGAAGTAGCCGCCGCGCGCCGGGTCGTGCGCGTGCGCGTCGAGCCAGCGGAAGGCGTCCTGCGCCAGCCGCAGCGCCTCGGCGTCGCGCGAGAGGTCGTAGTAGGCGGCGAGTCCGTAAATGCCGAAGGCGTTCCCGTACGCCTGCTTGAGCATCCGCCCGTTCGCCTCGGGCTTCGGGCGGCCGTCGCGCGTCACCAGCCAGAAGAAGCCGCCGTCCTCGCGGTCCCACATCGCGTCTCGCAGGAAGCGGAACCCGTGCGCGGCGGCGCCTGGCAGCATCGTGTCGCTCGGGAAGAACTGCGCGGCGCGCGCGGTCGTCCACAGGTGGCGCGCCTGGGTGACGACCATCTTGTCCTGCTCGCCCGTCGGCGCCCATCGGTAGTCGAACTGGCTCAGGTAGCCGCCGCGCTCGCGGTCCACCGCGCGCGGGTACCACGCGTCCAGCAGCTCGCGCCGCAGCGACGCGCGCACCTCGGCGGCCAGCGCGCGGCGGGCGCTGGCGGGGAGACCGGCGTGCGCGGCGCGAACGCGCGCCGGCCGCGCGCAGGCGGCAGCGGCGGCGGCCGCCACGCAGGCGAGTCCCAACGCCAGCGCGGCTCGCCTCACGAGCCCAGCCGAGCCTTGAACGTCTGCCCGTACGCGGTGGGCGTCCCGTCGTAGCTGCTGATGTTGAGCGGCACGCGGACGACGTTGGCCTTCCACGAGGCGATCGCGTTCGCGGCCGCGGCGTCCACCGCGCCGTCGAAGAGTCCCCACCCCTGGATGCAGGCGTACTCGCTGCCGGAGTGGTTCACCCCGCGGAGCCGCAGCCGCGTCCCCGCCGCGTCCACGAGGGTGTTCCCCTGCGCCCGGACGCCGGTCACCGGCAGGGGCGTCGGCACCTGCTGTTGCTGCTGGGTGTTTCCGGTCGGGCCGCCGCCGCCGCCGCAGGCCGCCAGCGCGACCGCGGCCACCGCGGCGAGCCGCAGGCCGCCGGCGGCGCTCACGGCTCGACCTTCCGGGACGAGGTCACCCAGATCACGCCGCGGCTGTAGCCGAGTCCCCAGCGGCCCGCCGCCGTGATGCCGTCGATGAACTGGATGGAGGTGACACCTACGACGGGCATGCCGTGGAGCGTGCCCCAGCCGCCGTAGTGGGCGCCGTCGAGGAACACCTGCACCTCGCCGGGCGCGGAGTTGAGCGTGTCCTCCCCGCGGCGGTTGAGCCAGTTGAGGCGCAGCACGACGATGGCCTCGTAGAGGTCGGTCCAGGCGCGCTTCTGGAGCTCGTCGAGGGTGATCAGGTCGGCGCGGCGACCGGCCGGCGCCGGACGCGCGTCGCGGCGGCCGCTCCGGCACGACGCGGCGGGAGCCACGAGGGCGAGCGCCAACAGCAGGCGGAGGGCGGAAAGGTGTCGCATGGCTACAGGGGTCAACGGTGGTAAACGGTGGTCGACGGTGGTCAGGTGGCCGCCGCCGCGCCGCCGGCCGCGAGCAGCGCGTCGTCGATTTCGCGCAGCTCGTCGGCGGTGAGCGACAGCCGGTCGAGCGCCGCCACGCCCGCCTCGACCTGGGCGACGCGGCTGGCGCCAATGATGGCCGAGGTGACGGCCGGGTCGCGGAGCACCCAGGCGATCGCGAGCTGCGCCAGGCTCTGCCCGCGCGCGGCGGCGAGCTCGTTCAGGCGCGCGAGCTGCGCCAGCCGCTCGGCGGTGATGGCGTCGGGCTTGAGGAAGCCGTGCGGCTTGGCGGCGCGCGAGTCCCCCGGGATGGTGCCGCGGAGGTAGCGGTCTGTGAGCAGCCCCTGCGCCAGCGGCGAGAACACCACGCAGCCGACCCCCAGCTCGCGCAGCACGTCGAGCAGGCCGCCCTCCACCCGCCGGCGGTCGAGCATGCTGTACCTGGGCTGGTGCACGACGAGCGGCGCGCCCATCTCGCGCAGCAGGCGCGCGGCGGCCCGCGTCTCGTCAGGCGCGTAGTTCGACAGGCCGACGTAGAGCGCCTTCCCCTGCCGCACCGCCTGCGCCAGCGCCGCCATGCTCTCCTCGAGCGGCGTCTCGGCGTCGGGGCGGTGGTGGTAGAAGATGTCGACGTATTCGAGCCCCATCCGCCGCAGGCTCTGGTCGAGGCTCGCGATCAGGTACTTCCGCGAGCCGCCGTCGCCGTAGGGGCCGGGCCACATCCGGTAGCCGGCCTTGGTCGAGATCACGAGCTCGTCACGGTGGCCGAGCAGGTCCTCGCGCAGCACGCGCCCGAACGTCGACTCGGCGGAACCGGGCTCGGGGCCGTAGTTGTTGGCCAGGTCGAAGTGCGTGACGCCCAGGTCGAAGGCGCGGCACAGCATCGCCCGCGCCTCCCCATACGGGTCCACGCTCCCGAAGTTGTGCCACAGCCCA
>DATFPD010000274.1:0-6677 GCA_035265005.1 Gemmatimonadaceae bacterium
GTAGAGGCGGATCGCGTGCGCGTTGCTCTCGCGTGCCTTGAGCTCGACGCGCGTGATCTGCGGACGGTCGCGCGCGACCGCGGCGAGCAGCTCCTCGAACAGGCGGCGGCCGACGCCGCGCCCCTGCCACGCCGGGTTCACCGCCACCGTCAGCTCGCCGAGCACGTGCGCGAACACGCGCGGGCCGAGCGCGTGCGCGTGGATCTCCCCCGCCAGCGCGCCGCCGCCGCCGCCTTCGGCCACCGCGTCCTCGGCGACCACGCAGACGCCGGTGGCGAGGCTCGCCGTCAGGAAGTGGGCGACGTAGGTGGGCGTGATCTCGTCCGCGGCGCGCGCGAGTCCGCCGCCGTGCGAGGCGACGGTGCGGTAGAGCGCGAGGATCTGCTCCAGATCGTCGGGGCGCGCCGGGCGCAGATGCAGGGTGGGGACGGCGGCGGACGCCATGGGCGCAACCTACGGGGGCGCCACATCACGCACCAGGGCGCGCGTCCCGGGGCAACGACGGAGTGGGCCACGGATGAACGCGGATGGACACGGCTCCGTCAGATCCGTGTCCATCCGCGTTCATCCGTGGCCACTTCAGCGGTTGCCGTTGCCCGATCCGCGTCCGTCTGCATTCACGCGTGGCCCCTGCGTTCGGTGCGTGGCACAACTCGTGTACGGTCAGCGTGTAGCGCCGCGCGCGCCGCCGATTCCGCCGACCCTGGTGAGACGATGAAGATCGAGCACGACGAAGCCCGCAACCGATTCGTGGCCCCGCTGGCGCAGGGCGAGGAGGGCTATCTCGCTTACGAGCGCGCGGGGCCGGACACGCTCGACTTCCAGCACACGGTCGTGCCCCCCGAGGCCCGCGGGCAGGGCGTGGGCGAGGCGCTGGTGACCGCCGCGTTCGACTACGCGCGCCAGAACGGGCAGCGGGTCATCCCGACGTGCGGCTTCGTGCGCGGGTGGATGAAGGAGCACCCCGAGGCCGACGACCTCATCGCGCGCCGGTGACAAACGGCTGAACGGCGAGTTGTCAGTTGCGAGTTGAAGTTGCCAGTTGTGAGTGAGAACGACTGCCAACTCACAACTTCAACTGACAACTGACAACTGCTCTCGCAGTCTCCGCACCGCCACCAGAAACCCGTCCGGGTCGTCCAGATGTAACCCCACCCGCCGCACGCGGCGCGTCACGCCGGCGACGAGGCGAACCGTCGCCGGCTCGCGCAGGGTGAGCAGCACGTTCGGCTCGGCGGGCTTCGTGGGATTCACGTACTCGGCGGCGGCCGGCGTGCCCGCTTCGGGCACGTCGCGCCAGCCGGCGCGGGCGGCGGTCGCCACGTCCGAGGGGCGCAGCGTGAGGGCGAGTCGGCGCCCCACGCGCAGGTCGAGCGCGTCAGGCGTCACGCGCACCGCGCCGCGCCCCATCGCCCGGTAGTCGGCCGCCAGCCAGGCGATCGCGGCGAGGCTGGCGAGGGTGAGCGCCCACGCCACCAGCGGGTGCCGCGCGCGCAGCCACGCGTGCAGCGCTACCGTCTCCACCAGAATGGCGAGCGCCAGCCCCGCGAGGAGGCTGCCGGAGCGGGCTCCGCGGTAGGTGAAGGTCGCGTCGGCCATGGCCTCCGAACCTAACGATCTGGCCGCCGAAGTGGCAACGATCCGGCCGCTCGCCGTATCTAGTAGTGCATGGGACTGGACTCCGTCATCGCGCGGCTCGCGGCCGCGGTCATCGCGCTGACGGCGTGCGCGCCGGCCGCGCGGCGGGCGCCGGCGCCGGCCAGCCGCGGGGGGATGCGTCTCCCCGTGCGCTACGCCGCCGACCGCTTCTACGTCACGCCGGTGTCGACGAACGGCGACACGCTGCTGCTCTACACCGACACCGGCGGCGGCGCGAACATGCTCTACGAGGCGGCGGCGGCGCGGCTCGGCGTCGCGCCCGAGTGGGTGCCGGCGAACGGCGACTCGCTTCGCCTCGCTCGGCTGCCCGCCTTCACTGCCCCGGCCGTCATCCCGCCGCCGAGCGACCTGCCGCCGTTCGGCGAGCGACTCATGGTCGTCGCCCCGCGCGATTCGGGTCCGGACGCGGGCGACGGCCTGCTCGGCCGCACCTGGTTCGCCGGCCGGGTGTGGCGCTTCGACTACCCGGGGCGCGCGCTGATGCTGCTCGGCGACGCCGGCCCGGCCGGCGATCCTGCGCACCGCGCGTCGCTCGGCTTCCAGACAGACTCCGCGGGGCGGCGCACGACGCACTTCCCGCGCATCCGCGTCGAGGTCGACGGCGATTCGCTCGACCTGCTCTTCGACACCGGGGCCACGGTAAACCTGACCGACGCTGCGCAGAGCGCGCTCGGCGACGGCGGGCCCGCCGCGCGCGGCACGAGCTTCATCGCGCGCTCCGTGTTCGACCGCTGGCGCGAGCGCCACCCGGGCTGGCGGGTGATCGAGCACGCCGACCGCACCCTCGACATGCCGATGATCGAGGTGCCGCGGGTGAGCGTGGGGGGCTACGCGGTGGGACCGGTGTGGTTCACCATGCGGCCGGATCGCAACTTCCACGAGTTCATGTCGCAGTGGATGGACCGGCGCGTCGAGGGAGCGCTGGGCGGGTCGGCGCTCAGGTACCTGCGCGCGACGGTGGACTACCCGCGCGCGACGGTCGCCTTCGAGCGCTGACCGGACGGTGCCGGACGGTGCCGGACGGGTGCGGCCGCGCGCGCCGCGCCAGGGTTGGGCTGGACCCGCGGCCGCCCGGGGCCCAAACTCCTACCAGGGCCGCCGCGCTTCGTCCCGGCGCGGCCGCGTCTCGTGCCACCAGGGGCGGGCGGACGCCGGCTCCGGCGTTATCGTTCTCCGTCGTCGCGACTCCCGTTCCGAGGCCCACCGATGCACCTCCCGGCCACGAGCTACATGGTTGGCGCCGCGCTGCTCGCCGGCGCCCTGGGCGGCGCCCTGGGCGCCAGCGCCGCATCCGCCGGCGCCCAGCAGCAGCCGCACGACCCCACCGGCCGCGTGCCGGCCACACGCCCGTCGCCCCCGCCGCCGCCGGCGCCCTTCCCGCTCGCCCAGGAGGCGCGCCTCTCGAACGGCGTCAGGCTCGTGGTCGTCGAGCGCCCGGGGGCGCCGATGGTCGAGCTGGCGCTGTCGATGCCCGGCGGCGCCCCGGCGCGCGAGCCGGTCGGGATGGAAGGCGTGTCGCAGGTAGCCGCGATGGCCATCACCCGGGGCGCGGGGCATCGCTCGGCCGAGGAGTTCGCGGCGGCGGCGGCGCAGGCGGGCGGCAGCATCGGCGCGGCGTCGGACAGGGACGCGCTGCGGGTGAGCGCCAGCGTCCAGGCGCGCGAGGCCGCGCTCGCGTTCGAGCTGGTGGCGGACGCCGCCGTGCGGCCGACCTTCCCGGAGACCGAAGTGCAGCACGCGCGCATCCGCGCGATCGCGTCGCTCCCGCCGGCGCCGCCGCCCTCGGTGGCCGCGGCGCGGGCTCTCGGCCGGATGATGGACGGGGACGCGCGCCCGTTCGGCCGCTCGCCGACCGTGGCCACGCTGCGCGGGCTCACGCGCGACGACCTGGTGAGCTACCACCGCGCGCACCTCCGCCCGCAGGGCGCGCTGCTCGTCGTCGCCGGCGACATCACCCTCGCGCAGGCGCGGGCGCTCGCCGAGCGTGCGCTCGCCGGCTGGACCGGCGCCGCGCCCGCCGAGCCGCCGAAGCCCGCCGGGCTCGAGATCCTGATCGTCGAGGCGACGGGCGCGCCCCGCGCGAGTGCCGGCTGAGAACGGAGCGCACGCCGCGCGGACCGGCGCCGCCTCCGCCGCCGCCGGTCCCCGCTGGCTCGGCTGGGCGGTGGCGTTCGGCGTCGCGACGCTGCTGACGCTTTTCTTCCCCTTGCAGCACCACATCGCAGACCTGGCGCACGCCGCCGTGGCGCGGCGGCTGGGGGAGCGGCCGCCGCCGGTTCAGACGTGGATGCAGCGACTGCCGCGCGAGGCGCTGGCCTGGTACGGCTGGCTGGGCGTGGCGGCGGTGACCTACGTGCTCTCGCGGCGCTACCCGCTGCTCGGCCCGCGCCGCAACCGCCACCTCGCCATCCACGTCCCGGCGGCGCTCGTGCTCACCGCGCTGCTGACGGTGGTGCTCGTGCTCGTGCAGCCGCCGGGCCTCCCGTGGAAGGGGATCACGTTCGGCGAGACGGTGCTGCTGGTGTACCTGCGCTACTTCGGCACCTGGCTGCTGCTCTACGCGGGGATCGTCGGCGTGCAGCACGCCGTCCTCTACTACCGGGCGTACGAGTCGCGGGCGATGCAGGCGTCGCAGCTCGAGGCGCGGCTGGCGAACGCGCAGCTCGACGCGCTCAAGATGCAGCTCGACCCGCACTTCCTCTTCAACACGCTGAACACGATCTCGTCGCTCATGTTCCGCGACGTCTACGCGGCGCAGGAGATGATCGTGCGGCTGAGCGGGCTGCTGCGCACGTCGCTCGAGAGCTCGGCGCGGCACGAGGTGCCGCTGGAGGACGAGCTGGCCTTCCTCGACCAGTACGTCGAGATCCAGAAGGTGCGCTTCCGCGACCGCCTGACGCTGGTCTACGACGTGGACGACGCGGCGCGGCGGATGCTCGTCCCGCGGCTGATCCTCCAGCCGCTGGTGGAGAACGCCATCCGCCACGGGATCGGCGACACGGCCGGCGCGGGGCGGATCGAGGTGCGGGCGCACGCCGAGGACGGCACGCGGCTGGTGCTGGAGGTGCTCGACAGCGGGCGCGGCACGGCGGCGATGGCGGAGGAGGGGCGCGCGGGCGGGATCGGCCTCAAGAACACTCGCACGCGGCTCAGGCAGCTCTACGGGCCTAACGCGGCGCTCGTCTTCCGCGACGTGGAGCCGCACGGGGTCGCGGTGCGGGTGGAGCTGCCGGCGCGCGCGGCGGCGGACAGCGCGCCGGTGGTGCCGACGGCGCTCTACACGCCGATCAACGGGCACCGGATGTGATAGCGGGTGGCCGACACCTTCGACCGCTACCGCGCGATGCTGAGCAGGTACTGGAAGTCCCGATCGAAGATGTCGTAGACGAGAACCTCGCCGGCCCGGCGGGCGCCGCCGAAGACGACGTAGCGCTGGTCACCCGCCCTGACGACGACGACCGGCGTCGGGCCGGCGGTGTCGCCGGTCTCGAACAGCTCCGCGTGCGCGCGGGCCGCGGATTCGCAGACGCGCTCGTCGGTGACGAAGGCGACGTCGCCGGCCGAGGCCGGGAGCAAGTCGTACTGCGCCCGAGCCGCGACCGCGGCCGAGTCGGAGCGCGTCACGAGGCCCGCCGAGTAGTGGAGCAGCTCCTCGGCGAAGAAGCCGGCGTTGGCGCAGAGCGAGTCCGGCCGTCGTGCGCGCGCGGAGGGGGAGCTGCCGGCCGGTGGCCCCACGAACAGCAGCAGTCCCAGAAGGAGCAAGCGATGCATCCGATTCACCTCCCGGCCGAAAGGAACAGCATACCCCGCGCCGCCGTTGGGCGGCATCCACAAGTCGAACCGGGCCTTCAGGTTAGTTAGACGTGCCAATCCGCTGCGTAATAGTGGACGACGAGCCGCCGGCGCGCGACCTCCTGCGGGCGATGCTCGCCGAGTACCGCGACGTCGAGGTCGTGGCCGAGTACGGGAACGGCGCCGAGGCCGTGGAGGGGATCGAGCGCGAGCGCCCGGACCTCGTCTTCCTCGACATCCAGATGCCGGAGGGAAACGGCTTCGACGTCATCGGCGCGCTGGACCCGGCGGCGCTGCCGCCGATCGTCTTCGTCACCGCGTACGACCAGTACGCGCTCAAGGCGTTCGAGGTGCACGCGCTCGACTACCTGCTCAAGCCGTTCGACCGGAAGCGCCTCGCCCTCTCGGTGCAGCGCGCCCGCGACCTGGCCGCTCGGCCGCGCGACGACCGCGCGGCCGACCGCGAGGCGGAGAGCCGCCGGCTGATGGCGCTGGTCGCGATGATGCGCGCGCAGGAGCGGAGCCAGGAGCGGCTCGCCGTGCGCGTGGGCGAGCGCACGGTCCTCCAGCGCGTCGACGCGATCGACCGCATCGAGGCGGACGCGAAGTTCGCGCGCATCCACGTGGGGGAGAAGGTCTACACGATGCGCGAGACGATGCGCAACCTGGAGCGCCGCCTCGACCCCGCGCGCTTCCTCCGCGTGAGCCGCTCGGCGATCGTCAACGTCGACCGCGTGCGCGAGATCCAGCCCTGGTTCAACGGCGACTACGTTCTCGTCATGCAGGACGGGTCCAACGTGACGACGACGCGCGGGTACCGCGACGCGGTGACCCGGCTCCTCGGTCGCGGCGGGGACTGAAGAGCGAATCCACCACAGAGACACAGAGAACACAGAGGAGGGGCACACGGGAGGGAGTCCCTCTCTCGGGATGATATGTGAGAATGCTGACAGGGGTCGCGGCCGCAGGGTCCTCCCCCGGCCGTTCAGCATCTCCTCCCGAGCGAGGGCCCCCTCCCGTGTGCCCTCCTCTGCGTCCTCTGCGCCCTCTGCGGTTCAATGCCGTTCAGCAGAGCCGACCGGCCGGGGGCTCCTCGTCGGTGTGCCCCTCCTCGGTGTCTCGGTGCCTCGGTGGTCGATCTCATGAAGCGTCCCGCGCGAGGGCCCCACGCCCCCCGCGCGCGAGGCGGGTGGCGAGGTGGCGCTTCACGTCGGGCCACTCGGCGG
>DATFPD010000275.1:0-5433 GCA_035265005.1 Gemmatimonadaceae bacterium
TGCTCCACCCGCCCGTCGGCCGAGAGGTTGAACGGGCGCGCCCCGCTCACCGGCGACAGCGCCTCGAACGCCTCGCGCTCCCCGGCCAGCGCCTCCAGGTCCTGGTAGCCGAGCGGCCACTCGTCCGACTTGCCGTCCTTCTCCATCCGGCCGCGCAGCATCACCAGCCGCTCGGGCTCCCGGTACGGCAGCCCGCGCAGGAGCACCGCGTTCGCGATCGTGACCACCGCGCTCGTGGCGCCGATCCCGAGCGCCAGCGTGAGCGCCGCCACCAGCGAGAACCCGGGACTCCGCCGCAGGCCGCGGAGCCCCACCCGCACGTCGTGCCAGAACCCGTCCATTCGCGCCCCCGTGGATGCGCCGACGGCGGAAGGATGCCGCGCCCCCGCCGGCGGATGGAGTGCGAAGGGGCGGGCGGCCGGTACGGGGGGACGGAGGGAGGGATGAATCGGGCGCGGGATGTCATCCTGCACGCCCCATGACACGCGCGCGCACTCTCATCGTCATCATCCTCCTCCTCGCCGCGCGACCGACCGGGGCGCAGCCCGCCCCCGCCCCGGCGACTTCCATCGACACCGCGGCGCTCGAGCGCGCGCTGCTGGAGGAGATGCGTGCCACGCACACGCCCGGCGCGGCGATCGCCGTCGTCTCGGGGGAGCGCGTGCTCTACGCGAAGGGGTTCGGCGTCGCCAGCATCGAGACCGGGGAGCCGGTCACCGCGGCCACACTGTTTCGCATCGGCTCGACCACCAAGATGTTCACCGGGCTCACCGCGGCGCTGCTGGCGCGCGAGGGGAAGCTCTCGCTCGACGCGCCGGTGGGGCGCTGGGCGCGCGGGCTCCGGCCGCCGCTCGCGCGCCTAACGCTGGACCAGCTCCTGAGCCACCGCGCCGGCCTGGTGAACGAGGCCGCCGGCGCCGGCCCGCACGACGACGCGGCGCTCGGCGCCCGGGTGCGCGGGTGGGGGGCGGCGAAGCTGTTCACGGCCGCCGGCGACGTCTACTCGTACTCGGGCCCCGGCTACTGGCTCGCCGGCTACGCCATCGAGCAGGCCGCCGGCGTGCCGTTCGCGGACGCGGTGGAGCAGCGCGTCCTCCGCCCGCTCGGGATGACCCGCTCCACCTTCCGCCCGCTCGCCGCCATGACCTACCCCATGGCGCAGGACCACCGCCTCGGCGCCGACGGGCGCGCGCAGGTGATCCGCCCCTTCACCGACGACGTGACGACGTGGGCCTCCGGCTCCCTCTTCTCGAGCGCCGAGGAGCTGGCCCGCTACGCGATCGCCCTCATGAACGGCGGGCGCGTGGCCGGGGCGCAGCTCTTCCCCGCCGAGGCCGTCTCGGCGATGCGCGCCGCCCACGCGCCGCTCCCCGGCGCCGAGGGGTGCTGGTACTCGTACGGCCTCTCCTCGTGCCCGCACCGCGGCGTGCGCACCCTCGGGCACTTCGGCTTCCGCAGCGGCAGCGGCTCGGTGGTCACGATGGTGCCGGAGCAGCGCGTCGCCGTGATCATCCTCGCCAACCGGGGCGGCGGGATCTTCGCGCGCACCGCCGAACGGGCGCTGGAACTGCTGCTCCCCGGACTCGCGCCCGACTCGTCATCCGACCCGCCGCTCCGCGCCCCCACCGCCGCCGAGCGGGCCCGCGTCGCCGGCACCTACGTCAACGGCCCGGACACCCTGCGGCTGGACGCGCCCGCCGGCGACTCCACGCTCACCTACCGCTACGGCGGAGAGCGCTACCCGGCGCGCGTGCGCGGCGACCTCGAGGTCGTGGTGGTGAGCGAGGCGGGGGAGCCGGTCCAGCTCTTCGCCCTCGTCACCGGCGCCTCCGGGCGAGTGACCTACCTGCATGACGGGCTGAGCGCGTTTCGCAAAGTCGGGAAATGACGATAACCACAGCAACAGCAACGGCTTCGACAGGATGAACGGCGACAGGATGGACAGGATGGTGAACAGGATAGGTGCCCCGGGAGGCGATGTCTCCCGAGCGCCTGTCATCCTGTTCACCATCCTGTCCATCCTGTCGCCGTTCATCCTGTCAGAGCCGTTGTTGTTACTCCAGACCGAGCGGAGACCTGGCTGGAAACTGGTCATCTGTTGCATCGCTCGGCCCGGCACCGGGCGCCCCCTCGCGGGTATGAAAGGCGAATCTCGGAGGCCCGCTCGCCCCGCGTTTTCACCCCGCCGCGACGGCAGTTTTTCGTGCCAGGACAGCCGGCGCCGAACGCGTCCGTAGCGTCCGCGCAGTAGCGTCCGCGCATCGTCTTGACTGGTGAAATCGGTCTACTAGCTTGCGGCCTCCACCGAAGAGACGCCGTATCGAGAAGGGGGTAGGATGCTGCTGGATCGCGAGGTCGAGCTGCCGTGGGCAGCCGAGCTTGGGGGTGGCCGAAGCGGCCAGGAGAATGGGTCGAAGTCGCGTCCTCGGCGGGTGCCGTCGTGGCCGCTCGTGGAGACGGATCGCGCATCCGGGCCACAACGCGGTGGCATGGAGGCGGGCCTGTCCGTCACGGACGAGATCGTGCTCGAGTTCGACGCCGACGTCGATGAGGAAGAGGGCGACGAAGGCGGCGACGACTACGAGGACGACTGGGACGACTTCGACGGCCTGGACGAATGCGGGCCCATCGTCGAGCTGGGCACACTGTAGCGCCGGGAGACACCGGACGAACGACGAGCGGCGGGGGCGATGATCGATCGCCCCCGCCGCTTCGTTTTCATCGGCGACCCGCCGGTCAGAACCTGATCCCCACGCCCGCGTAGAGCGCCAGGTCGTTGCGCGCCTCGCGCTCGGGGAGCTCGCCCTGGAGCCCCTTGAAGCTCGAGACGTAGTCGCGCGCCTCGAGGCGCAGGCTGTAGCGCCCTTCGCTCGGCCCCAGGTCGGCGCCGATCGCGCCGTAGCCGGCGAGGTTCGTCTCGGTGCCGACGTCGCGATCGCGGTAGCTGTAGCTCCGCGCGCCGAGTCCGGCGCCGGCGAAGAGGCCGAGCGCGAACGGGCTGCGGTCGCCGGCGCGCCACGCCTCGGGGAGACGCGCTTCGACGCCCAGGTCGTACTGGAAGGCGTCCACCCTGTTGGCGGACGAGGTCAGCTTGTCCGCGCTCGGCGCCCAGCCGAAGGAGCCGACGACGGCCCAGTTGCGGTGGAGCCGGTAGCCGAGCTCGGCGCCGAAGAGACCGGCGTCATCCAGCAGGTCGCGCTGGTCCCCGGTGGGGACGAAGCCGCCGGCGATGGGACGCAGCTCGAAGCGCGCGCCGCTACTCGCCGGGTCCTGGGCGCCAGCGGTGAGGGTGAAGGCGGCCAGCGCGGCGACGACGCCGAGCGCGATGCCGGTCCGGCGCGCGACACGCAGCGCTCCACGGCGGAGCCGGTGAACGGAGCGACGGGTGGGCAGCGGGAAAGAGTTCAGCGTAGACATGGTCCCAAGCCTCGATGCGGTGTGGCGTTGAACAGCTTGTTCGACAGCCGTAAACCATTCGTGCATATATAGTTCATGTATGAACTCTGACGGCAAATAAAAGGGCTAGTGCAGCCCTTCGAGCAGCTCCGCCAGCAGCGCCCGCTCACCCGCCGAGAAGCGTCCCAGCAGGTCAGTCTCGACCTCGCGAACCAGCTCCGCCCCCTGCGCCTGCCGCGCGCGTCCCTCGTCCGTCAGCTCGGCGCGCACCGCGCGGCGGTCGGACGGGTCGGGGACGCGGCGCACCAGGCCGTCGCTCTCCAGGCGGTCGATCAGCTGCGTCATATTCGACCGCACGCAGCACTGCCGCGCGGCCAGCTCGCTGAGCGATGTGGGGTCACCCGCGTCGACGAGCCGAGTCAGCACGCTCAGCTTCGGCGACGAGAGCCCGACCCCGGAAAGCGCCTCCTCCACCCGCTCCTCGAGCGCGTGCGCGGCTTGCAGCAGCGACTGCATGAGCCGCTTGCCATCGAGAGGCGTCTGGGTGGGGGTAGATTGGTTCACGGCTGTATTATACAGGGCGAACTGGAATCGTCAAGGGGCGAACGTCCCGACGAACTTCGGGATCTCCGCCGAGACGCTGCGACGCATGATCGCGCTCAGCAGCGCGTACGCCTCCGTCCAGGCCGCCCGCACCTCGGGGGTGAACGCCGCCGGGCCGAGCACGCGCTCGATCGCGCGCACCAGCGCGACGCCGACCGCGTGGTAGTGCTCGTCGCGCAGGCCGTACGTGGCGTGCCGGCGACCTAACGCGACGGCGGCCCGCACCAGCTGGCGCGGATCGTCGCGCCCGACGACGACCTCGCGCACCATCTCGGCCAGCTCGCCCTGGCGGCGGCGGCACTCGCAGTCGTCGGTGCCGCCGAAGCGGGCGCCCGCGTCCGGGTGCAGCTCGCACAGCAGGCGGTAGAAGGAGGCCGCCACCTCCTCGCGGCGCGGCTCGATCGCGCGCCAGCTCTCCCGGAGGAGGCGGTCCTGTTCGGGGGTCATGGGCGGGGGCGTTCCCGGCGGGCGCTCAGGCGTTGGACAGGTTCGGCTGCGCCACGAAGCGCAGGTACGGCTTCCGCGCCTCGAACCCCTTCGGGAAGCGCGTCACCACCTCCTCGTCGCTGAGCGCCGTCGACACGATCACGTCCTCGCCGTAGCGCCAGTCCGCCGGCGTGGCGACGGCGAACGACGCCGTGAGCTGGAGCGAGTCGAGCACGCGCAGCAGCTCGTCGAAGTTGCGCCCGGTGCTGGCCGGGTAGGTGAGCGTGAGCTTCACCTTGTTGTCCGGCCCGATCACGAACACCGACCGCACCGCCATCGTGTCGCTGGCGTTCGGGTGGAACATCCCGTACAGCCGGGCGATCCGCAGGTCCGGGTCGGCGATCATCGGGAAGCCGACCGCGTGGCCCGAGACGTCCTTGATGTCCCCCTCCCAGCGGCGGTGCGACTCGACCGAGTCGACGCTCAGCCCGATCACCTTCGCGCCGCGCCGCTCGAACTCCGGCGCCAGCGCCGCGACGGCGCCCAGCTCGGTCGTGCACACGGGGGTGAAGTCCTTGGGGTGCGAGAAGAGGATGGCCCACTTCCCGGCCTTCCACTCGTGGAACCGAATGCGGCCGCGCGTCGTCTCGGCCGAAAAGTCAGGGGCGATGTCGCCCAGTCGAAGCGTCATGGAAGATCTCCAGTCGAAGTGATTGCAGGATGCGTCTCGAGTATCCGTCACACGCGGCCAGCGGCGCCCGACGCGCGGCCGCCCGGCCACCCGCTGTGCCGCCGGTCGGCGGTCGTCAGGCCGCTGACGCGGCGGCGGCGGCGCACGGCCGGGCGCGGCGCCGGCCGGAGCAGGCGCGCGACGTCCGCGCGGCCGCGCCAGGCGAGCGGTACCAGCAGCGCCAGCAGCACGACCGGAACCGCGGGGCTCATGCGCAGGACCGTCACGTGCGCGACCAGCGCGCCCGTCATCACGCAGCTCAGGACGAGCGCGCCCGC
>DATFPD010000276.1:0-6213 GCA_035265005.1 Gemmatimonadaceae bacterium
TGCAGGGGGGTCGTGGTGATGCCCGCGCCGGCGATTCGACGGTTGGTTGTGATGCAGCGGTCGGCGCCGCGTCGTCGCGACCGACGCGGATGGGCCGCCCGGGCGGGAACGGCGGCCCGGGCGGCAGCCGGCCGTACGGGACCGCCGCGGCCGCGGTTTCGCGCGCGTTCTGGGACGCCCGCGTTAGGCGGCGCCGGTCACCGCGGGCCCGACGCGCGGGCGGCCGGGAGCAGCTCGGGCCGCGCCCCCTGCCGGCACACCAGGGCGAGCTCGTCGCCCGCGCCGACGTCGATCGCCCCGGCGCCGCTGGACTGGCCGGCCGGGATGATCTGCTGCCCGTGGTCGAGCGCGTAGAAGCGCGTGGTGACGCTGTAGCGGTGCGCGCCCGCCGCGAAGCCGCGCACCGTCAGCCGGCCGGCCACCCGGCGCAGCGTCGAGAGGGAGCCGATCGGCACGCCGTCGATCCACAGGTCGCCCTCGCACCCCCGGCCGTCGAGCGGCTCGTCGGGCATGCCCACCGTGAATGCGACCGGCGCGGGGCGCGGCTCCGGCGCGGCGATGTCGGCGCAGGCGAGGACCGCGTCGGCGCGGCGGTGGCCGGTGGGGTGCAGGTCGTCGAACCGGAAGGACCCCATCTGCCGGAAGAACACCACGGCCGCGCGCACCGCGTCCGCGTCCGCGGGCCCCAGCCGCTCGGCGGCGTAGCAGTCCGCCTCGAGCTCCTCGCCCTGCCGGAAGGCCGGGAACCCCGAGTCGCCGGCCGCCAGCGCGCCGCTCTCGTGGCGCATCGCGACGTGCCCGTACTCGTGCGCCATGAAGAAGCGCGCGAGCCGCGGCCCCACGCGCGCCATCAGCGCCGGGTTGTAGTAGATGGTCGGGCGCCCGTGCTCGAACACGGTCCGGGCCAGGTCGCGCAGCGTGTCGTCAGGGATCACGCGCGCGGGCCCGTCGCCGGGCGGGGCCTGCGCGGGGAGTGGCGGCGGGGCGAGGGCGAGCGCGCCCGCGGCGAGCGCCGCCAGGCCCCGCCGCCGCCGTCGGGTGACGGCCGCGGGGGACGGGTGCCACTGTGTCGTCGTCATGTCGGTCGGACCTCCCGCAAAAGGAAAAGCCCCGGTCCTCTGGGCAGAGGCCGGGGCATGTGTCAGCGCAGGCGCGCTCACGCGCTCACGCGATCAACCGGTCCTCCGGGTCGGGGGCGATGCGAGCCGGCGCGTGCGCCAATTCGGGGCGCACGCGCGCGTACCGCGACCGAGCGGCGAGAAGGAGGAGAGGAAGCGCGTGGCGTCCATGTGTCGGATCTTACCCGACGCCGGAGCGCCGGCGCAAGTCGTTGCGGGGCTTCGCATTTTGTCTGTTGCGCGAACCAACCGCGCCCTCACCGCGCGGGCGGCCGGGCGATGCCCAGCTTCTGCATCCGCGAGCGCAGCGTGTTGGCGTTGATGGCGAGGAGCCGCGCCGCCCCCTTCGGGCCGTGGATCACGCCGCCCGTCTCCCGGAGCGCACGCAGGATGTGCTCGCGCTCCGCGTCGGCGAGGGTGCTGATCGCGCCCGCACCCGCCTTCACCGCCGCCGCCGCCTCGCCGCAGTCGGCGGGGAGGAGTGCCTCCGGGATCTCCACCACCGGCGACGTCGCCAGCACCGCCGCGCGCTCGACGACGTTCTGCAGCTCGCGGATGTTGCCGGGCCAGCGGTAGCGCTGGAGGCGCGCCATCCCCTCTGCGCTCACCGCCTTCAGCGGCCGCGCCAGCTTCCGCTGGAGCTGCGCCAGGAAGTGCTGCACCAGCAGCGGGACATCCGCCGGCCGCTCGCGCAGCGGCGGGATGCGCACCGGGAAGACGTTCAGCCGGTAGAACAGGTCGGCGCGGAAGCGGCCGGCCGCGACCTCGGACTCCAGGTCGCGGTTCGTCGCGGCGACGATGCGCGCGTCGGTGCGGATCGCCACGCTCCCGCCGACGCGCTCGAACTCCTGCCCCTGTAGCACGCGCAGCAGCTTCGCCTGCACGTCGGGCGTCAGCTCGCCGACCTCGTCCAGGTAGAGCGTGCCGCCGTTCGCCAGCTCGAAGCGGCCGATGCGACGCTGGAGCGCGCCGGTGAACGCCCCCTTCTCGTGCCCGAACAGCTCGCTCTCGACGAGTCCCGGCGAGCTGGCGGCGCAGCTCACCTTCACGAGCGCGCGCTCGCGTCGAGCGCTCAGCCCGTGGACGGCGCGCGCCACCAGCTCCTTCCCGGTGCCGGTCTCGCCGGTCAGCAGCACCGTCGCGTCGGTGGCCGCTACCCGCTCCACCTGCCGCAGCGTGGCGGCGAGGGCGGGGCTGCGGCCGACGATCTCCTCGAACCCGCGCTCGCTCGTGATCTCCTCGCGCAGGTACTCGTTCTCGGCGGCGAGGCGCGCGCGGGAGCGCTCGAGTGCGGCGAGCATGCGCGCGCACTGGATGGCGAGCGCCGCCTGCGAGGCGAACACCGCCAGGTGCTCGAACTCCTCGCGCGCGAGCGTTCGGGTGGAGAGCCCGCCCAGCACCCCCAGCAGCTCGCCGCGGAAGAGCAGCGGGTAGCCGACGAACGAGCGGAATCCGTGCTCGGCGTAGTAGCGACGCATCCGCTCGTCGCCGGCCGCGGGGTCGCTCAGCACGCCCGGCGCGAAGTAGGGCGTGCGCCTCGCGGCCACCAGTCCTGGAAAGGAGGCGTCGCCAGGCGGGAGCTGATGCCACGGTCCGGCGACGTCCGCCACCGGCGACCGCACCACGCCCGCCGCGCTCGCCGACAGGTGGAGCGTCCACGCGTCGCCGCCGCGGTACTCGCCGGTCGGGCCGCGTGCGGCGCAGACCTCGCAGTCGCTCTCCGTCGTGAACAGCCACACGCGGGCCGTCGACACGTCGGCGTGCTCCACCAGGGCGCGCACGATCGAGTCGAGCACCTCGGCGACGCTCGCCGCCGCCGTCATGCGCGCCGAGATGCGGCGGAGCACGTCGAGGTGATGCCCGGGACTCGCGCCGCCGCCGGACGAAACGTGGTCAGCCATGGGCACGCCCGCCGTGGGAGGGGACCGCGCTACGACATCTCGTCGCGTCACGAGATGTCGTAACCATACATCGCCAGGGCCGCCCGCGCGACGGGCGATACGATTTCGGTAATCACCTGTGTCCGTGGCGCTTACGCGCTCGCATGGGTGCCGCGGCGGCTGGCCCGGTCGGCGCTTTTCCGGCGCCACCGCGGCGCCTTCGAGGAGTTCCTGCCATCGCTCTAATACACGGAGACGGGCCGGCGGAGCTGAGCCGGTCGCGGGAGCGAATGTCGGGATTGGCCGCGGATGAACGCAGATGAACGCAGGTGAACGCAGGTGAATGCGGATACTTCTCGCTCACCTCCGCCAACCTGACACCACCGCCGAAGGTGGGTCAGTTTGATGCGATGGCGACGGCTTTGACAGGATGAAGTTCGACAGGATGGACAGGAGGGTGAACAGGATGAGAGCCGCTCGAGAGGCCTCGCGTCCCTGGGGCCCTCATCCTGTGTTCATCCTGTGCATCCTGTCGCACTTCATCCTGTCAAAGCCGTCGCCGTTGCCGTTGCCGTTGCTGTCGCCCCCGAAGTGACCCACTACTCCACCGCCCCGAGCGTTCGCGTGCGGGGCGGTTTCATATAGTTTACTCATATGGATGACGTCCTTCGCACCCTGCGCGAGCGGGAGTTCGCCCGGCTGGACGCGGATGGCCAGGCCTACCTGGACCACACCGGGAGCGCGCTCTACCCGGCGTCGCTCGTCGAGGCGCACGCCGAGCTGCTGCGGTCGGGCGTGTTTGGCAACCCGCACTCGCGGAGCCCGGCGTCGCACGCCAGCACGGCGCTGGTGGAGCGGGCGCGGCGGCGCGTGCTCGACTTCTTCCAGGGTGACCCGGACGAGTACGCGGTGGTGTTCACCGCCAACGCCACCGGCGCGCTCAAGCTCGTGGGCGAGGGCTTCCCGTTCACCCCCGCGTCGCGCTGCGTGCTGAGCGCGGACAACCACAACTCGGTGAACGGGCTCCGGGCGTACGCCGAGGCTGCCGGCGCCGACGTGCGCTACGCCCTGCTCGGCCACGACCTGCGCGTGCTCGACATCGAGCGCGAGCTCGTAGGCGCCGACCGCTCGGCGTGCAACCTGTTCGCCTTCCCGGCGCAGTCCAACTTCTCCGGCGTGAAGCACCCGCTGGAGTGGATCGAGATGGCCCGCGGGCTGGGCTACGACGTCGCCCTCGACGCGGCCGCGTTCGTGCCCTCCAGCCCGCTCTCGCTCACCGAGGTGCGGCCGGACTACATGGCGGTCTCGTTCTACAAGATGTTCGGCTATCCCACCGGCGTCGGGGCGCTGGTGGCGCGCCGCGAGAAGCTGAGGAAGCTCCGCCGCGTCTGGTTCGGCGGTGGGACGGTGCGCTTCGCGTCGGTGCAGAGCCGCGTGCACATCTCCTACCGCGACGCCGCGGGCCTCGAGGACGGCACGCCCAACTTCCTCGACATCGCCGCCGTCCCGACCGGGCTCGACTTCCTGGCGGCGATCGGGATGGAGCGGGTGCAGCGGCACGTGCGCGCGCTGACCGAGCACCTGCTCGGCGAGCTGGGGGCGCTGCGGCACGAGAACGGGGCGCCGCTCGTGAGCGTGTACGGCCCGTCGGGCGCGGCGGGGCGCGGCGGGACGGTCGCCTTCAACCTGCTGGACCCCGCCGGCCGCGTGGTGGATTGCCGCGAGGTGGAGCAGGCCGCGACGGAGGCCGGGATCTCCCTCCGCACCGGCTACTTCTGCAACCCCGGCGCGGCCGAGGCGTCGTTCGAGCTGCCGCCTGACGAGGCGAAGCGCTGCTACGAGGAGCTGGCGGGCGGCGACAACGCCGACGCCTTCACGCTGCGCCAGTTCTCGGTCTGCCTCCAGAACAAGCCGGTGGGCGCCGTGCGGGTCTCGGTCGGCGTGAGCAGCAACGAGGCCGACGTGGCGCGCCTGGTGGCGTGCCTGGCGTCGTTCCGCGACCGCCCCGCCCCCGCGCCCCGGCGCAGCAGCGCGCAAGCGACGGTACGTTAGGCGCGGCCCGCAATTCATCCTGTCAAGGCCGTCGCCCTTCCGCGGCCAGGGCGGCGTAGAGCGCGTCGTAGAGGAACGCCGCCCGGGCGACCGTCTCGTCGTCGCTCGCGGCGACCAGGGGGAAGCCGCGCGAGATGGCGCGCAGCCCGGCCGCCTCGGGCACGGCGCCCACCTCGTCCGCGAAGTCCGCGCTCCGCACGATGCGGGCGAGCCGGCGCAGCGCGGCGTCGTCGGGGCGGTGCTCCTCGGCCAGCGCCTCGAACGAGCAGCGCCCCCGCTCGTCGGCGTGCGGGTAGCGCGCGCCCGGCGCGTCGAAGCCGACGGCGCCCTCGTCCCGCTGCACGGCCGCGACCTCGTGCGGCTCGACGAAGCGAAAGGTCGCGGCGGGGTCGACGAAGCGGCGGACGAGCCAGGCGGTGGCCGTCCGGTTCACCCGGATCTGCTTGCGCGTCACCCACAACACGGGCACCTCCGTAGGGATCGCGATGCCGAAGCGCTGAGCGGAGACAACATTCACCGCGCCACCGGCCACTGACAGCCCCGTGCGCTGCTCGCGGCGTTCGCCGTCGGCGGGCTCCTGTGGAAGCTCTCGCCGACGCTCCCCTTCCACGTCGCGAGGCTGGCCGGAGCGCGGTCGCGCCCGCCTTCGGGCGCTCCGTCGCGCCACTTGCAGGGCCGAGCGGCGCGGGGTACGTTCGCCGCCGTCGGCACGGTCAGGCGCGGCCGCGGGCCTGATCCGCAGGGGTGGAGTCCGGGCCGCGGGCAGCCTGGTCAGCGTCCGCTCGATCCCACCCCCTTCCGCCTCTCGCCACCGTGTCCCTTCTCCGCGGCAGCTCCGCCGACACGCACCCCCCCAGCCGACCACGGCTCGCGATGCGCGTGTCCCGGTCCGCGGCCGGTGCTGCGCTCGCCGTGCTCGCCGCGTGCGGTGGTGACCAGTCGCGCGCGGGGTCGTCAGGCACGTCGTCGGCATTGCCAAAGCAGGCGGTGGCGAACAGCGGGGGAGCGCCCGGCGAGCCGTGCGGACGCGCGCTCGACGCCGTGCTCCAGTGTGCGCGGACGGCGGCGCGGCCGATCGTGCCCTCCGACACGCTGCCGGCTCCCGCCGCCGGGGCGCCCGTCGTGTTCTACGTCGACGGCTCCGGCAGCATGACCGGCTACCT
>DATFPD010000277.1:0-5053 GCA_035265005.1 Gemmatimonadaceae bacterium
CTCGTGGAGAACAAGGTGTGGTCGCTGGCCGTCCACTGGCGGCTGGCCGATCAGGCGATCGTGCCGCGGCTGCGCGCGCTGGTGGAGGATGTTGCCCGCCGCCACGGGCTGGCGGTGCGCGACGGGAAGGCCGTCTACGAGCTGCGCCCGCCGGTGCAGCTCCACAAGGGGACCGCGGTGCTGGCGCTCGCGCAGACGCTCGGCGCGTTGAGCCCCGGCGCGTCGCTCCTGTACGTGGGCGACGACGTGACCGACGAGGACGCGTTCAGGATCCTGCGGGCGCAGGTCCCGCACGCCGTCACGGTGCGCGTCGGCGAGGGGGCCACGGCGGCGGAGTTCACCATGCCGCGCCCGGAGGCCGTGCTCGAGCTGCTGTCGTCGCTCGTCGGCCGACCCGCGGCGAGGCGGGCGGCGCAGGACGGACGGGCGCAGCCGCGGAGCGAGCCGCGGAGCGAGCCGCGGAGCGAGCCGCGGAAGGAACCGCGCCGGAGCTAGTCCGGGCGGGCCGCCGCTACCGCTTCTTGGGCGGCGCCTTCTTCGCGGCGGACTTCCCGCTCCCCTTCGCGGCCGGCTTCGCGGACCCGCTCGACGGACGAGCGGGCGCCTTGGCGGCCGACTTCGACGCCGGGACCGCGGTGCTCTTCCGGGCGGCTGGCGGCGCGGCGGCGGGTGCCGAAGCGATCGCTGCCTTGGGCGCGGAGTGCGAGCTCGCCGGCGCGGGGGGGGCTGGGGGCGAAGCGACCGCCGGCACCGCCGGCTTTTTCACGGCCGTCTCGGTCTTCGCGGCCGGTGGCGGTACGGAGCCGCCCCGCTTCACGTGCGCCTGCTCCGCTTCACGGATGAGCTTGTCGGCCTCCTCCTGCGTCATCTGCCCGCGGCGCACCATGTATTGCACCAGGTCGCGGGCGCTCTCGACGGCAAAGGTCGACAGGCCAGCGGCGGCGTTGATCACGTCCTTGAGCGCGGACGCCATCTTGCTGCCCGCCTCCTGGCTGATCTCCTGCGCCCGGGCCGCCATCTCGGCGACGGTGTCGCGGACATCGGCGCCGCGGTGGCCAGGTCCGCGGCGCGGCGGCGCGGGCGGGGCCGCTGCCGCCGCTGGCGGCGGCGGAACGGCGCTCTCGTCCGCTGGCACTTTGACGTCCGGCGCCTGGGCTTTATCGACCATAGTTGCGTGCGCTCCGTCGGCTCGACTCGGGAGGGGCGAGACTCAGGCCGATCGGAACGACCCGTGGGCCCGCACTGCTGGAAAGTCGCGGCAAGTATACGCCGTTTGAGGTCCTTTGCAAGGTGCTGCGGCGCTGCAACTTGGGTCGCGCCGCCCGCGCCGTGCATAACGCGGCGTCACTGGTGAAGCCCAACGGAGCCGCTGTTGTTTCCGACTGTATAGTATCAGCATAGAGACATGCAAGCGACAGATCCGCTGCGCGGCGTCCGGGTCCTCGACCTCACTCGCGTGCTCGCGGGACCGCTGGCCACGATGATGCTCGGCGACCTCGGCGCCGACGTCCTGAAGGTCGAGCGGCCGGGCACCGGCGACGAGACCCGCGGCTGGGGCCCGCCCTTCGACGAGCGGGGGGAGAGCGCCTACTACCTGAGCGTCAACCGAAACAAGCGCAGCCTGGCCGCCGACCTGGATGACCCCGCCGACCAGGCGCTGCTCCGCGGGCTGACCGCCGAGTCGGACGTGGTGGTGGACAACTTCCGCCCTGGCACCCTGGAGCGCCGTGGGCTCGACCCCGCCGCGCTCCTCGCCGCCCACCCCCGGCTGGTCTGGTGCACGATCACCGGCTTCGGCTCGACGAGCGAGCGGCCGGGCTACGACTTCGTCGTGCAGGCCGAATGCGGCTGGATGGCGATCACCGGCGAGCCCACTGGGTCACCGATGAAGGTGGGCGTCGCGCTGGCCGACGTCATCGCCGGCAAGGACGCGGCGGTCGCGATCCTGGCCGCCCTGCTCGGCGCCCGACGCGGGGGCGCCGATGCGGGAGGTCGGCGCATCCACATCTCGCTCGCCGCCAGCGCGGCGGCCGCGCTGGCGAACGTCGCGCAGAACGCCCTCGTCACCGGCCGTGACGCCGCGCGCTGGGGGAACGCACACCCGAATCTCGTTCCCTACCAGCTCTTCGACGCCCAGGACCGTCCGATCGTCGTGGCCGTGGGGAGCGACCCGCAGTGGCGCGCCTGCGCGCGGGCGCTGGAGCTCGACGCGCTCGCCGACGACGCGGCGCTCGCCACCAACGCCGGACGCCTGGCCGAGCGGGAGCGCGTGGTCGCGACGCTGGCGGAACGCATCCGCGACCGGCCGGCCGCGGCGTGGATCGAGCGGCTGGAGCGTGCCGGCGTGCCCTGCGGCATCGTCAAGACGGTGCTCGAGGCGCTGCGCGACGCCGACGCGTCGCCGCTCACCGGCGTGGCGCCGAGCGTTCCGGGGAGCGTGCGCCTCCGCCCGCCGCTGCTGGACGAGCACGGGGCGGCGGTGCGACGGCTGGGGTGGGGGGCGTTCGGGTAGCGCCAAGAATTGCCTAACTACTCCGCGCGCCCCTCGAGCGTCCGCAGCGCGTCCACCCGTCCCGCCGGGGGCGCGTAGCTGCCGCGGTGCGCCGGCCGAAGGCGCACGGCGAGGTCCGGCATCGGCGCGCGCGGCAGCCGCGCCGGCGTCTCAGCGCGCGCCGGGTCGCGCAGCACGTAGCCCGCTCGATCCAGCTCGCCGGCGTAGACGCCGTCGGCGCGCCAGACGCTGCCGTTCGCCTCCACCCAGCCGCAGTAGCAGCCGTCGGAGTCGTAGATCGTGTCGTGCTGCACGAAACCGAAGTAGAGGCCGTTGACGTGGTAGAGGTCGAGGCGGGAGTCGGTGTAGGCGCGGGAGTGCTCTGATTCCATTCGCAGGTGAGTGCCGGCTCACGGCCCGCGTCGTCGCGGGCACGCCGAGCCGTGATGCGGTGGCGGCGTTCCGCGGGGGGCGGACGGGCGCGCCGAGTGGCGCGGAGGTTATCCGCGGGGACGCGGATGAGCAACATCTCACGGTGGCGGCTCCGATCGTCATCATCTTCGTCGTCAGGCTGGGTCGCCGCTTCTTCGCACGCGCTACATCGGTAACCTGGGCGGAGGGCAGTCGGGCGCAACGGGGGCGCCACAGGGGCGCGACACGCCGGGGCCCCGCGGGCGACGTTAGGCTGCGGCCGTGCCGGCGCCGTCTGACCGCCCCGGTCCGGGCCTCGGCTGCTTCCGGAAAGCCGCTGGTGGGTGGTGCGCGGCGCGTACGCGGCGCGTGCGCGGCCGCCGCGGCTCCTTGACGCGTGGCATCGCCGCGTATTTCTTCGCCGCTCCATGTCGTGCGCGCCACGGCCCGCGGCGGGGGCGGGCACGATAGTCGTACCATCGGGACCAGCGGCACCACCGGCGTCACCAGCGCGTCCTCACCCATGCGAATCGGCCTCATCGCGGCGCGACTCCTCGGCATCCCGCAAGCCGAGGACTACACGGAGCGGCTGGTGCGCACCGGAGAGGTCCGGCGCGCGCTCGACGTCGGCTGCGGCTCCTTCTCGCACCTCACCCGGTTCCGGCCCGGCATAACCACGGTCGGCGTCGACGCATTCCCCGACGCGCTCGAGCTCGCGCGAACGCGCGGCGTGCACGACGCTTACGTCCTGGCCGACGTCCTCTCGGCCGACCCCGCGGAGCTGCTGGCGCTCGCGGGACTGGGGCCTGGGGAGCGCTTCGACCTGGTCACGCTCTACGGGCTGATCGAGCACCTCCTCAGGCGCCGGGGGTTCGATCTGCTGGAGCGGTGCGAGGCGCTGACGAGCAAGTACGTCCTGCTGGAGACGCCCAACGGCTTCGTCGAGCAGGGCCCGGAGTTCGGCAACGTGTACCAGCGCCACCTCTCGGGCTGGTTCCCCGAGGACTTCATCGGGCTCGGCTACAAGGTCTACGGGACGACGGGCACGAAGTACCTGCGCGGCTACGCCGCCGGTCCCAAGTACCCGATCCGCGGCGTGCTGACGCTCGACGTCGTCCTCTCGCGCCTGCTCCGCGTCGACCGCCGCGCGCGGCACGCGTTCAACCTGGTGGCGATCAAGGACGTCCGCGGCGTCCCGGCCCGGCTCGGCGGCGGCGGCGCCGCCGCCTAACGTCTGCCGGCTCGCCCGCCGGGAGCGGGATCGGCAGGCGCGGCCTGCTCGCCTCCCGCGCCCGGACGCGCCTCCGGAGGCGCGGGGAAGCTCGTCGTGCGAGAAGTCGGCCGGGTCGGGCGCTGCGGATGCTGGTGGCCCGAGCCGATGGACCTGGCGGCGGCGGCGGAGTATCCTACGACGCAGGAGGGCGGCCCAGACGGCGGGAAGTCACGTGGGCCGGTGGGCGAAGCGGGCCCGGCAATTGCCCGAGTGGGTCGGGCGCAACCAGGGACGCAACAGACGCGATTTTCGGCCCCACACGGGCGATGCGCTACATCGGCAACAAGACCCGCCTCCTCGACTTCATCCGCCGCGCCGTGCGCACGCTCGGGCTCCGCCCCGGCGCGGCCGGACCGCTCGTCGTGCACGACGCGTTCGCCGGCACGGCGTCGGTCGGGCGCGCGCTCAAGGAGGACGGCTGGCGGGTCGCGGCGAGCGACGTCATGACCTACTCGTACGTGCTCCAGCGCGCGTACGTCGAGGCGTCGGCGGTGCCGAGCCTGGCGGCGCTGCACGCGGGGGACGCCGACTTCCGGCGCGCCTGCCGCTCGCCGGCGCTGCGCGCGCGGGCCGCCGAGCGGGGCGGCGGGCGACTGGCCGTCCTCGCCGGGTACCTGGCGACGTGCGACGAGCCCGGGTTCGTGACCGGCCACTTCTCGCCGGCCGGCGGGCGGATGTACTTCACGGAGGAGAACGCCCGCCGCATCGACGGCGCGCGGGCGCGGCTGCACGAGTGGCACCGCGCCGGCCTGCTGAACGACGACGCCTACTACCTGCTGCTCGCGTCAGTGATCGAGGGCGCGGACCGGGTCGCGAACACGGCCGGGGTGTACGCCGCGTACATCAAGCGCTGGCAGCCTAACGCGCTGCGGACGTTC
>DATFPD010000278.1:0-5124 GCA_035265005.1 Gemmatimonadaceae bacterium
CCGGCCAAGAAGGTGTCGCTGGTCCGCCCGATCGAGATCCAGAACTTCCGCGCGAACGACCAGCGGGGCGTGAACGTCTTCGAGACCCCGAAGGAGCCGGGCGCCACGTTCAACGGCTTCCAGCTCAGCTGGGGCGCCGCCTTCATGCAGAACTTCCAGGGGCTCAAGCACAGCAACACCGCCGCGCCGGTGACGAAGACGATCACGGGCACGACGACGCAGTACAACGCGAACGAGCTGATGCAGATCGGCAAGGGCTTCAACAACGCCTCGGCCAACCTGTACCTGAACGCCCAGCTGGCCCCCGGGATCCGCGTCGCGCTGACGAGCTACCTGTCGTCGCGCCACCACAACGAGACGTGGGTCAAGGACGGCTTCCTGCTGATCGACCAGTCCCCGATCGACTTCGCGCCGCTCAACACGATCATGAAGTACGTGACGGTCCGCGCGGGGCACTTCGAGATCAACTACGGCGACGCGCACTTCCGCCGCACCGACAACGGCAACTCGATCTACAACCCGTTCGTCGGCAACCTCCTGATGGACGCCTTCACGACGGAAGTCGGCGGCGAGGTGTACGTCCGCGCCAACGGCCTGATGGCGATGGGCGCCGTCACCGGCGGCGAGATCAAGGGCAACGTCCTCTCCCCGAGCGACCGCAAGCCCGCGTTCCTCGGCAAGGTCGGCTACGACAGGCAGCTCACGAAGCTGGTCCGCACCCGCCTGACGGGCTCGTACTACGCGAACAGCAGCAGCCCGGCGCAGACGCTCTACGCTGGTGACCGCGGCGGCTCCCCCTACTTCTGGGCCCTCGAGAACACCCAGGCCTCGAGCACGGGCAACGCCTTCTCGGGCACCGTCAACCCGGCCTTCCGCCACAACGTCCGGGCCTTCCAGATCAACCCGTTCGTCAAGGTCGCGGGCCTCGAGTTCTTCGGCGTGGCCGAGCAGGCGAAGGGCAAGTCGGTCGGCGAAGCCGCGGACCGCAAGTGGACGCAGTACGCGGGTGAGGCGGTCTACCGTCTCTTCCCGAGCGAGCAGGTCTACGTCGCCGGCCGCTACAACACGGCGAAGGGCACGCTCAACGGGATCGCCAACGACGTCAGCGTGGACCGCTCGCAGCTCGGCGCCGGCTGGTACGTCACCCCGGGCGTCCTGCTCAAGGGCGAGTACGTGAACCAGAAGTACAACGACTTCCCGAGCACCGACATTCGCAACGGTGGCAAGTTCAGCGGGATCATGGTCTCGGGCGCGGTGAGCTTCTAAGGGACTCGGCGCCCGGCGAAAAGCAAACTGCCTCGGGAGGCTCTCGCTTCCCGAGGCAGTTTGCTTTTCGCCGAGCGCCGAGCGCCGAGTCCCGCACACCGCCCTTGCCGCCACTCCGCCCCCTGCGTACGCTCCGGTCGCATGTCAGACGCCCTCCCCCGTCCCCTCCAGGAGCTCGCCGCGCGCGCCGCGGCGCCGGCCGGGTCCGTGGTGCGCGTTGGTCCGGCGCCGAACGGCGGCGCGCCGCCGGTGGAGATCGGCGGGACCGCGATCGTGGTCGCGGCCGGGCCCTGCTCGGTCGAGAGTCGCGAGGGGCTTCTGGAGGTGGCGCGGGCGGTGCGCGCGGCCGGCGCGACGATGCTGCGCGGCGGCGCGTTCAAGCCGCGCACCTCGCCCTACGCCTTCCAGGGGCTCGGCGCCGACGCGCTCGAGATGCTGATCGAGGCGCGCGCGCTGACCGGGCTCGCCGTCGTCACGGAGGTCGTCGACCCGCGCGACGTGGAGCTGGTGGCGAGCCGCGCCGACGTGCTCCAGGTGGGCGCGCGCAACATGCAGAACTACGCCCTGCTCGCCGAAGTGGGGCGCTCCGGCCGGCCCGTGCTGCTCAAGCGCGGCTTCGCTGCCACTGTGCGCGAGCTGCTGCACGCGGCCGAGCACGTGATGGCCGCGGGGAGCCGCGACGTGATCCTCTGCGAGCGCGGCATCCGCACCTTCGAGCCGGGCACGCGCTTCACGCTCGACGTGGCCGCGGTGCCGGTGCTCAAGGCGGAGACGCACCTGCCGGTCTTCGTCGACCCGAGCCACGCGGCGGGGCGCGCGGCGCTCGTGGCCCCGCTCGCCTTCGCCGCGATCGCGGCCGGCGCGGACGGGCTGCTCGTCGAGGTACACCCCGACCCGGCGTGCGCGCTTTCCGACGGCGAGCAGTCGCTGACGCCCGAGGCGTTCGCGGAGATGATGGCGCGCGCCGCGGCGTTCGCGGCCGCGGCCGGCCGCTCGCTCGCGGTGCCGGCGCGCGCGGGCGCATGATTTCTGCGCTCTCGGCCGGATGCGGCGGGGAGCTCCGCCTGGACCGCGCGGGCGGCGAGACGCCCGCCTCAGGAGGGACGACATGAGCACACCAACACGTGCCGGCGGCGCCGAGGCGCAGCAGATCGAGGCGCCGGCCGGGGCGCCGGACGAGGGACAGGCGCAGCCTAACGGCTCGCCCGGGAACGGCGGGGACTCCGGCGGCGCCGTCCCCGTGGACCGCGTCTTCGCCGAGCCGGTGCGGCGGGCGAGCGACTTCAAGTTCGACGGCCGCACGGCGAGCGTGTTCGACGACATGCTCGGCCGCTCGGTCCCGTTCTACGACGAGATCCAGCGCATGACCTGCGAGCTGGCCGCCGACTTCGCCGCCCCCGGCACGAGCCTCTACGACCTGGGCTGCTCGACCGGCACCACGCTCGCGGCGCTCGAGCCGTTCGTGGACCCGTCGGTGCGCTTCGTCGGCGTGGACAGCTCGCCCGAGATGCTGGTGAAGGCCCGGCAGAAGCTCGACGGCATCCCGTCGACGCGGCAGCGCGACCTGCTGCAGGCCGACCTGCACGAGCTGCGCGCGGTGGAGAACGCGTCGGTCGTCGTGCTGACGCTCACCCTCCAGTTCGTGCGCCCGCTGCACCGCGAGCGGCTCATCCGCCACATCGCCGACGGGACGAACGACCAGGGCTGTCTCATCCTGGTCGAGAAGCTCACCGAGTCGGACACGCTCTTCAACCGGCTGTTCATCAAGTACTACTACGAGATGAAGCGGCGGCACGGCTACTCGGAGCTGGAGATCTCCCAGAAGCGCGAGGCGCTGGAGAACGTCCTGATCCCGTACCACCTCGAGGAGAACCGGGACCTGCTGCTCAGCTCCGGCTACACGAAGTTCCAGATGTTCTTCCGGTGGTACAATTTCGCCGGCATGATCGCGGTCAAGTGAGCCGATGGCAGAGCTGAGCGGCCGCGACACCGGCGACGCGGGGACGGCGGGGCGGGCGGGCCGGGCGCCGCTGCTCGTTCGCTACGGCAATTTCCTCTTCCACTACCGCGAGGCGCTCTTCCCGGCGGTGGAGTTCCTGCTCCTGCTCGGCCTCCGGCCCATCTACCCGAACGGCAGCGAGCGCCAGGACGACATCCTGGACACGATCGGCATCGTCGTCGCGCTCGCGGGCCAGGCGTTGCGCGCGGCCGTGGTGGGCTACGCGTACATCGTCCGCGGCGGGAAGAACCGGCGCGTCTACGCCGAGGGGCTGATCACGGCGGGCTTCTTCGCGCACTCGCGCAACCCCCTCTACGTGGGGAACCTGCTCATCCTCGTCGGGCTCTTCCTGCTCAACAACAACCCCTGGGCCTACGCGCTCGGGCTGCCGTTCTTCTTCGTGGGCTACCGCGCCATCGTCGCCGCGGAGGAAGCGTACCTCCGCGGCAAGTTCGGCCCGGCGTACGACGAGTACGCGCGCGACGTCCCGCGCTGGCTCCCGCGCTGGCGCGGCCTGGGCGAGACGCTGGCCGGAAAGCGCTTCAAGTGGCGCCGCGTGATCCTGAAGGAGTACGGCAGCGCCTTCGCCTGGGCCGCCGGCGCCATCGCGATCCTCGCCCGCGAGGCGCTCACCTACCACTCCTACGCCACAGCCGCCCCATACCTGCGCCGGCTCGGCGTGGTGCTCCTCCTCCTCACCGCCGCCTGGGCGACGGTGATGTGGGCGAAGAAGACGAAGCGGCTGAAGGAATGAGGGGCGGCGGGCGCGGATTGCGAGTTGCGAGTTGCGGTGGTGGGCCAGTGTGATGGCCACTTCACCCGTCCGCTCGTCATCCCCGCGAACGCGGGGATCCAGAGCAGAGCCCGGCCCTGGGTCCCATTGCCGTTCGGCCGTTCGTCCACGCCCCGTTCCTGAGCGTCTCCGTCTGCACGGCAGGCGGGTTCATCTCCTCGGCGGCGTCGCGCATCTCGCCGACGATCTGATCGACGCCGCCGCGCACGTGGGCGCCGATGCCGCTCGTCAGGCGGCCGAAGGCGCTCGGGCTCGAGGCCTCCTCGTCCGCCCGGTGCGCCGCCTTCTCGGCGGCGCGCTCGCGGCGGCGCTCCTGCCACCGCTTCGCGGCGCCCGTGGCCGCGCCCGGCGCCCGCTTCGCCGCGCCGGCCGTCGCGCGGGCCGCGCGCGCGTCCGCCCCGCTAGCGCTCAGGCCCAGCCCCAGCCCGAACGCCACCGCGAGCGCGGGCCACGGATGCTGCCGCGCCCACTCGATCACGTCGAGCTTCTCCGTCACGCCTCTCACGCCGGCCGACACGCGCGACTCGATCTCGCTTACCGTCTCGGACATCTGCGCGCGCGTCTCGGCGATCTCACGCCGCACGTCGGCGGTCCTCTCGGACATAGTCAGTCTCCTGCCAGGATTGCGTCCACTCCGCTGGCCGGCTCCCCCGAACCGGCCTGCGTGGGCTCGAAGGGCAATCGTCGTTCCAGCCGAGCGGGCTGATCCGAACGCTCCACAAGGACGACGTCGGTAGTGGGTCAGTTGGAGGCAACGGCAACGGCAAGGGCAACGGCATTTTGACAGGATGGACAGGATGGTGAACAGGATGAGGGCCGCTCGGGAGGCCCCGCGTCCCGTGAGCACAGCATCCTGTTCACCATCCTGTCCATCCTGTGCATCCTGTCAAAATGCCGTTGCCGTTGTCGTTGCAGTTGTCGTTGCCGTCGCGGCGGCTGCCCTCGAACTGACCCACTACCGCGCGGGGTCATTCCCTTGACATTCTAGGGAATAGGCTCGTATCATATCCTAGACACTCTAGGACATACCATGGCCACCCCGGTCGACCTCCTCCAGGGCACGCTC
>DATFPD010000279.1:0-3019 GCA_035265005.1 Gemmatimonadaceae bacterium
GCAGCGGGCGCTACGTGAAGGGCTGGTACGCGGGCTCACACCAGGCGCAGCAGCTGTACGTGAGCCGCGGCATCGGCTACGTCGGCGTCCCGCTTCGGATCGGCGCGCGGCCGGAGCTGACGCTGCTGACGATCTGACGAGCCCTGGGCATCGGGACTCGGCCATCGGGGCTCGGCGCTCGGTACGGGGGCAGCCTGTGGCCCTTGATTCATCAAGGGCCCACCACTGCCTGGCATCCAGCCGAGCGCCGAGTGCCGAGTCCCGATGGCCGAGTCCCGATGCCCGCCTTCACCCCGGCGGCCAGGTCATCTTGCGGCCGCCGAGCAGGTGGAGATGGATGTGGAAGACGGTCTGGCCGGCGTCGGCGTTGGTGTTGAACACCGTGCGGTAGCCGCGCTCGGCGATGCCCTCGTTTCGTGCAATCTCGGCGGCGAAGAGCGCCATCTTGCCGACCATGGCCGGATCGTCCGCGGCGTCGAGCGACGAGACGTGGCGGCGCGGGATCACGAGGACGTGAACGGGCGCCTGCGGGTTGATGTCGCGGAAGGCCACGCAGTCGTCCGTCTCGGCGACCAGCTTCGCGGGGATCTCCTTGCTGACGATCCGGCAGAACAGGCAGCTGTCGGCCATTGCAGTCTCCAGTTAGGCGGCGCCGGCGGCGATGGCCGCGAGGACGACCGCGAGCGCGGCGACGCCCGCGGTCTCGAAGCGAAGGATGTTGCCGCCGAGCGCGGCCGTCGTAAAGCCCGCGCGAGTCAACGCGTCCACTTCGTCCGCCTCGAGCCCGCCCTCCGGCCCCAGCGCGATCGTAATGGGCTCGCGGAGAGCGGCGCCGAGGATGGGGGCGCCGCCCGCGTCCAGCAGGATGCGGACGCCACCCTCCTCGAGGCTCGGGACCAGGGCGTCGCCGCGCAGCTCCGCGCGCAGCTCGGGGAGCCACGCGCCGCCGCTCTGCTCCAGCGCCGCCACCATGCGCGCACGCACCTTGGCCGCGAACGCGTCGCCCGATCCGCGCGGGGTCACGCTCGCGGACCTTCGCCAGAGCACCGGGCGCCAGCTCGCGAGACCGAGCTCCGTGCCCTTCTCGGCGAGCCAGAGCATGCGCTCGCGGTCTCCGACGGGCGCGAGCAGATGCACGGCTGGCGGCGCCGGCACCTCCCACGCCTCCGAGACGGCGACCGACGCGCGCGACCTGGCCACCGCGGAGAGAGCGCCCGCGGCGCGGCGGCCTCGCCCGTTGGTGATGGCGACGGGGGTGCCGAGGACGAGGCGCCTGACGCGAATGTGGTGCGCCGCGTCCTCGCCCAGCTCGGCCTCGCCGCCCGCCTCCGGCACGCGGTCGGCGAAGAAGGTTGCTACGACCGCGCGACGGTCGCGCTCCACCAGATGTCCTCGACGTCCTCGGCGACGACCCGCCAGCCGCCGGCGCGCAGCACCGACGCCATGTGCGGCTGCTCTTCGCGCAGGATGCCGGCCAGGATGACGCGGCCGTCCGGCTCCAGCGCGCGCGCGACCGCCGGCAGCAGCTGGGCGATGACCGACGAGATGATGTTCGCCAGCACCACGCGCACCGGCGCGACGAGCGGGAGCAGCAGCATCGCGTCGCCGCAGATGACGCTCACCCGGTGCGCGACGCCGTTGCGGCGCGCGTTCTCCTCCGCGTCGCCGATAGCGTCCGGGTCCAGCTCGATCGCCGCGACCGAGGCGGCGCCGAGCTTGGCGGCGGCAATGGCGAGCACCGCGCTGCCGGCGCCCAGGTCCGCCACCCGGTCCCCGTCGCGGATGACGTCCTGCATCAGCCTGACGACGCCGCGCGTGGTGGGATGCTCGCCGGTGCCGAACGCCATTCCGGGCTCGATGACGATCGTGCGCGCGGGGTCCAGCCCGTCCGCGAGCCAGGGCGGCGCGACCGTGAGCGCGCCGAGCGAGTGAAGGTGCAGCTGGTCGCGCCACGCCTCGCTCCAGTCGACGTCGGGCGTGCGCTCGGTGCGCAGCTCGGCGCCCGGGTCGGCGCGGAGTACGGCGGAGCGCACGTCGTCGATGGCGGTGTCGGACGGAAAGTGCGTGACCGACCAGTCGCCGTCCTCCTGCACGCCGAGCGACCCGGCGTCGAACAGCGCGCGCACCACGTCGTCGCGGCGCTCGCCGGCCGACGCGCGGACGCGAAGGGCGATCCAGCTGCTCACGCGGCCGCCGTCACGCGCCGAGCGCTTCCTTGAGCTTCGCCCAGAACCCCTTCTCGTGCCGCTCCGGGAGGCGGCGCTGCACCTTGTCCAGGCGGCGGAGCAGCTCCTCCTCTTCCGGCGTCAGCGTGTCGCGCGCCGGCGTCCAGAGCTGCACGCGGACGTGCAGGTCGCCGACGCCGCTCGCGTTGACGCGCGGCAGGCCGCGCCCGCGGAGGTGGAAGACCTGGCCGCTCTGCGTCCCCGACGGCACCTCGAGCGTCACCGTGCCGCCCTCGGTCAGCGCGGGCACGTCGACGTTCCCGCCGAGCACGAGCTGCGGGTAGGTGACCAGGATCTCGCAGTACAGGTCCTCGCCGTCGCGCTCGAAGCGCGGGTCGTCCTGCACGTCGAAGACGACGAGCACGTCGCCGCGCGCGCCGCCGCGCGGGCCGACGTTGCCTACCCCGCGCAGCGTCATGTACTGCCCCGTGGCGACGCCCGCCGGCACGCGGATCTGGATCGTCTTCTCGCCGCGCACGCGCCCGTCGCCCCGACACTTCCTGCACGGGGACGCGATGACGCTCCCCTCGCCGTTGCAGGTGGGGCACGGCGCGACGCTCACGAACTGGCCGAAGAACGACCGCTGCGCGCGCCGCACCTCGCCCGTTCCGCCGCAGGTGGTGCAGCGCTGCATCCGCGTCCCCGCTTCGGCGCCCGAGCCCTCGCACTTGTCGCATGGCTCGAGGAGCTTCATGGTCACGTTCCGCTCGACGCCGGTCGCGACCTCGGCGAGCGTGAGCTCGATCGTGACCTTGACGTCGGCGCCGGTGCGCGGCGCACCGGGCGCGCCGCGC
>DATFPD010000280.1:0-6753 GCA_035265005.1 Gemmatimonadaceae bacterium
CGCGCGAGGGGCGCGCGTGGCTCCGCGACGAGACCTCGGCGTGGCTCAGCTACTCCGGGGCGGTGACGACGGTGCTCACCAGCGCCACCAACGCGGTCTGACGGCGGCGATGGACGCGCGCGGCGCGCGCCGCTACCGGCGGCTCTTTCACTTCCTCGGCCGGCGCACGCGCCCGATCGAGGCGGACGTGGACGACGAGATCGGGCTCCACCTGGAGCTGCGGGTGGAGCAGCTCGTCAGGCGCGGACTGGCGCCCGACGAGGCGCGGCGCGAGGCGCTGCGGCGGTTCGGCGACGTCGACGTCGCCCGCCACGAGATCACCAGGATCGACCGGGGACGGGAGGCACGCGTGCGCGGACGGGAGTGGCTCGACGGAGTGTGGCAGGACGTGCGGTACGCGGCCCGCGGCGTGCGGCGCGCGCCCGGCGTCGCCCTCATGATCGTGCTGACGCTGGGCCTCGGCATCGGCGCCAACGCGGCGATGTTCGGCATCGTCGACCGGCTGCTGCTGCGCGGCCCCGAGCGCGTGCGCGACGCCGACCGCGTCACCCGGCTCTACGTCACCCAGCCGTCGGCCGGCGGCACCGAGTTCTTCACCGGCAGCACGGTAGGGTACGTCCTCTACGCGAACATGCGCGACCACGCGCGCGCGTTCGAGCGCGTGGCCGCCTACGCGGTCACCGACGCCACGCTCGGCGAGGGGGACGCGGCCGAGCGGGTGCGCTCCGGCGCGGCGACGTGGGACTTCTTCCCGCTGCTCGGCGTGCGCCCGCAGCTCGGCCGCTTCTTCGGCGCCGAGGAGGACCGCCCGCCGGCTGGGGAGCGCGTGGCGGTGCTCGGCTACGGCCTCTGGCGGCGCGCCTTCGCCGGCGACCCGGCAGCCGTCGGCCGCACGCTCACGCTCAACGACGAGACGTACACGATTGTCGGCGTCGCGCCGCGGGGGTTCACCGGGGTCGAGCTCGGGCGGGTGGACGTCTGGGTGCCGATGAGCGTGCGCAGCAACGGGATCACGAACGACTGGCCCACCTCGTGGAACGCCCAGTGGCTCCAGGTCGTCGCCCGCCTCAAGCCCGGCGTGACGCCCGAGCAGGCGGGCGCCGACGCGACGGCCGCCCACCGCCGCACGTACGCCGGCGAGGACAAGGACTGGACCGGGGCCCGCCTGTCGGTCGCACCACTGCGCTACAACCGGCAGGGGAAGGAGTCGCCGGAGGCGGCGGTCTCGCGCTGGCTGGTGGGGGTGGCGACGGTGGTGCTTCTCATCGTCTGCGCGAACGTGGCGAACCTGCTGCTCGCCCGCGCCGTGCGCCGCCAGCGCGAGGTGGCGGTGCGCCTCGCCCTCGGCGTTAGGCAGGGGCGGCTGGTGCGGCTGCTGCTGGCGGAGACGGTGCTGCTGGGGCTCGCCGGCGGGGCGGCGGCGCTGGCGGTGGCCCACTGGGGCGGGCGCGCGGTGCGCACCCTGCTGCTCCCGGACGTGGACTGGGGGTCGATGCCGACCGTCGACGGGCGCGTGCTCGCCTTCACCGCCGCGGCGGCGCTCGCCACCGGAGTGCTGGTGGGGCTCGTCCCCGCCCTCCAGGCCGGCCGCGCCGACCTGACGACCGCGCTCCGGTCGGGCGCCCGGGAGGGGGGCGGGCGCGGGGCGGGACTCCGCACCGGGCTCACGGTCGCGCAGTCGGCGCTCTCCGTGGTGCTGCTGGTGGGGGCGGGGCTGTTCGTGCGCAGCCTCCACAACATCAACGCGCTCGACCTGGGGATCGAGCCCGCGCGCGTGACCACGGTCTCGCCGAGCTGGCCCACCATCCGGCGGCTCCCGCAGGAGGCGCGGACCGCCGAGCGCGCGCGGCGCGACGCCGTCGTGGACGCCGCGCTCGAGCGCGTGCGGCTGATCCCCGGCGTCGAGCAGGCGAGCGTCGCCGTGGGCACGCCGTTCAACTCCTCGTTCGGCATCAACCTGCGCGTGGAAGGGCACGACTCGATCCCGACGCTGGCGGGCGGCGGGCCGTACGTCAGCGCGGTCTCCAGCGGCTACTTCGCCACGGTCGGCACTCGACTGCTGCGCGGCCGCGCCTTCACGCCGGCCGACCGCGCGGGGAGCGAGCGCGTGGCGGTGGTGAACGCCACGATGGCGCGCACGCTCTGGCCGAACGCCGAGGCCATCGGCCGCTGCCTGTACCTGGACTCCCTCCCCTGCTCTCGGATCGTGGGCGTGGTGGCGGACGCGCGCCGCTTCCAGCTCCGCGAGAAGGCGGCGATGCAGTACTTCGTCCCCCTAGGGCAGGAGAGCGGGATCGGCGGGCGGGCGCTGCTCGTCAGGCCCCGCGGCCCGTCCCCGGGGGCGGGCGCGGCGCTGGCCCCGCTCATCCGGGCGGAGCTGCGGCGGCTCGACCCGTCGATCGGCTTCGTCGCCGTCAAGACGCTCCAGGAGAGCGTGGACCCGCAGATCCGCCCATGGCGCCTCGGGGCGACGATGTTCGGCGTCTTCGGCGCGCTGGCGCTGGTGGTGGCGGCGATCGGGCTGTACAGCGTGATCGCCTACGGCGTCGCCCAGCGGACGCGCGAGCTGGGGGTGCGGCTCGCCCTGGGCGCCCAGCGCGGCTCGATCGTGCGGCTGGTGGTGCGCCAGGCGATGGCGGCCACCGCCGCCGGCCTGGCGTTAGGCACGGGCGGGGCGCTGCTCGGCGGGCGCTACCTGGAGCCGCTGCTGTTCGAGACCTCGGCGCGCAGCCCGGCCGTCTTCGCCGCCGTGGCGGCGGCGCTGCTGGCGGTGGGCGTGCTGGCGAGCCTCGTCCCGGCACGGCGGGCGACGCGGGTGGACCCGGTGACGGCCTTGCGGGCGGAGTAGCCGCATCCCGATCGGGTGTCCCGTAGTGTCCCGTAGGGGCGACGCGAGCGTCGCCCCCGCCGTTGCCGTTTCCGGGTTGCCGAATTCCGCCGTTCGCGCCTCACGCCGTTCCCACCCGTGCGGCGGACGGGATCGGCGCACCCCCCCGGGCGGGAACGGCGGATGGGGAAAAACAAAATCAACGGCGGGGGCGACGCACGCGTCGCCCCCACGGGGCACCCGATCGGGACGCATCGCGCGCCACCTCCCGCCCGAACCGTACGACCGCCTCCACCAACGCGTCGAAATCCTCGGGGCGGCTCCGGTGGTTCACGTTGGCCACGCGGATGGCGTACCGCCCGCGCACCGTCGTGCCGGACGGGACGGCGGTCCCGGACTCCTGCACGCGCAGCAGCACCTCGCGGTTGATCGCGTCGAGCTCGTCGCCCGGTGCGTCATCCGGCGCGCCGGGCGGCGCGTAGCGGAAGCACACGACGTTGAGCGCGGCCGGCGCCAGCAGCTCCAGCTCCGGGTGCGCGTCCACCAGCGCGGCGAGGCGGCGCGCGTCGCGCACGTTCTGCTCGATCAGGCGCGCCCACGACGACGCGCCCTGCGCCTTGAGCGACAGCCAGACCTTGAGCGCCGAGAAGCCGCGCGTCAGGTCGACCCCGCGGTCGGCGAAGGGGAGCCCGCCGGCGATCACGCCGCGCGCCGCCCCGGCCAGGTACACCGGCGCCGTCGCGAACGCCGCGCGATGCAGCGCCGCGTCGCCCACCAGCGCGCAGGCGCAGCCGAAGGGAAGCCATCCCCACTTGTGCAGGTCGAGCCCGACCGAGTCGGCCCGCTCGATCCCGGCCACCAGCGGCCGCAGCTCCTCCGAGAGGCGGGCGAGCGCGCCGAACGCCCCGTCCACGTGGAACCAGAGCCCCTCGCCCCGGCAGAAGTCGGCGAGCGCGGCGAGGTCGTCGGTGGCCCCGGTGTTCACCGTGCCGGCGGTGCCGATCGCGCAGCACGGCAGATGCCCGGCCCGGCGGTCGGCGCGCACCGCCGCGGCCAGCGCGCCCAGGTCGATCCGGTCGGCGGCGTCCACCGGG
Organism: Gemmatimonadaceae bacterium; assembly: GCA_035265005.1. Classification (GTDB taxonomy): domain Bacteria; phylum Gemmatimonadota; class Gemmatimonadetes; order Gemmatimonadales; family Gemmatimonadaceae; genus DATFPD01. Next base: position 3,922 of record DATFPD010000280.1, read on the forward strand.
ACGGTCCGCAGGGCGCGGGCGCCCAGCCCCAGCAGCTCGGCGGCCTTGCGCGCCCAGCCGTGGGTCTCGGCCGATGCGTACAGCGTTAGGCACGGGCGCCCGCCCCGCTGGAGGCCGTCCTCGCGCACGTCGAAGCCGGCGCGCTGCGCCGCAACGTGCCGCGCCACCGCCACGCCCAGGACGTTGGCCATCGTCCCGCCGGTGACCAGGACGCCGCTGGCGCCCGGCGGCATCCCCACCACCTCGGCCAGCCAGGCGACCACCTGGTGCTCGACCAGCGCCGGCGCCTGGTCGAAGCCGGCCAGGTGGGGGTTGAGCGCCGCGGCGAGCATGTCGGCCATCGCGCCGAGCGGCGTCCCGGTGCCCTGCACCCACCCCCAGAAGCGCGGGTGCAGGTTGCCGTTCGGGTACGGGCGCACGCGCTCGACGTAGTCGCGGTACGCCGCCTCGGCGCCGGCACCCTCCCACGGCAGCGGCTCCCCGCGGATCGACGCGCGCACCTCGTCAGGCATCCGGCGCCACGCCGGCGCGTCGCGCAGCCCGGCCAGGTGGTCGAGCGTGTCGTCCACCATACGGTGCGCCAGCGCGCGGAACGCCGCCCACTCCTCGGGGGTGCGCGGGTCGAGCGTGAGGGCGGGCGGCGCGGCTTCTGCTTCGGACACGGCTGGCCTCGGCGTCGGGGAACTGGGCAGGCTAGCCGGGGCGTACGCCGCGGCGCTACCCGATTCTTGCGCCGAATTCCTAGATTGCACCCATGCGCTACGTGATGAGGGAGAAGCTCCTCTCCTGGGGCGACGACTTTCGCATCAAGGACGAGTCTGGACGCGACGTCTACTTCGTGGACGGGAAGGCGTTCAGCTTCGGCGACCAGCTCGCCTTCCAGGACCTGGACGGGAACGAGCTCGCGTTCATCAAGCAGAAGCTCTTCGCCTGGGGGAAGACCTACGAGATCTCCCGCGCGGGACGCGTGGTGGCGGTGGTGAAGCGCGAGCTGTTCACGCTCTTCCGCCACCGGTTCACCGTGGACGTCCCCGGCCCCGACGACCTGGAGGCCCAGGGCAGCTTCACCGAGCACGAGTACACGTTCACGCGCGGCGACCGCGTCGTCGCCACGGTCTCCAAACGCTGGTTCAGCTGGTCGGACACCTACGGCATCGAGATCGCCGACGGCGAGGACCCGGTGCTCATCCTCGCCAGCGCGGTGGTCATCGACCAGGCGTGCCACCCGGACGACGAGAAGCGGCACTAGCCAGACAGGAACTCCCGGTCGGGACGCGGGATTTTATTGAACCACAGAGGACACAGAGGACACAGAGGGAAGCGCATCCAGAACGCGGAGAGCTCCTCCCGGCAGAGCGGCGCTCCCTCTGTGTCCTCTGTGTCCTCTGTGGTTCATTGCAGTTCACAAGATTGACTCGTGAGGCATGACATGAGTGAGAACAGCAATCGAACTGGCGGCGCGGCCGTCGCTACAGGGAAGCAGACCGAGGTCGCCGTGCTGGCGGGCGGGTGCTTCTGGGGCGTCGAGGAGATCCTGCGCGCGGTGCCCGGCGTGATCGACACGGACGTCGGCTACACCGGCGGCTGGCTGGAGAACCCGACGTACCACGACACGCACGACAGCAGGTCCGGGCACGCCGAGGCGGTGCGCATCACGTTCGACCCGTCGGTGCTCAGCTACGAGACGCTGCTCGAGCAGTGGTTCTTCAGGCTCCACGACCCGACCACGCTCAACCGGCAGGGGAACGACGTCGGCACGCAGTACCGGTCGGCGATCTTCTACAACTCGCCGGAGCAGCGCGAGACGGCCGAGCGGGTGAAGGCGCGCGTGGACGCGTCGGGGAAGTGGCGGCGGCCGATCACGACCGAGATCGTCCCCGCGTCCAAGTGGTATCCCGCCGAGGACTACCACCAGGACTACCTCCAGAAGGACCCCGGCGGCTACAGCTGCCACTGGCTGCGCGACTGACGACCGGCGTCCGCCTGCTGTAGCTCGTCGCTCTTGACGCCGCCGTCGGCGCGCCCGATACTTTACCATATGGTAAACTCTCGCGACGCGCCGCTCGGCCTCGTCTTCGGCGCCCTCGCCGACCCCACCCGCCGTGAGATCATCGCCCAGCTCGCGTCCGGGGAGCGCTCGGTGGGGGAGCTGGCGGCGCGGTTCACCATGACGCTCCCCGCGGTGCTGAAGCACGTCGGCGTGCTCGAGCGGGCCGGGCTCGCCGCGACGCACCGCGCCGGGCGCGAGCGCCGCTGCCGCCTGGTAGTGGCGCCGATGCGGGACGCCGCGCGCTGGCTCGACCGCTACCGCGCCTACTGGGAGCAGCAGTTCGATCAGCTCGACGCCTACCTGCGGTCCCACCCCACAGACACCGAGGAGCCCACATGGTCGCCACCACCGCCACCGCCCCCGCCAGCGACACGATCACCCTCCGCCTCGCGCGCACGCTCCCCGCGCCCCGCGAGCGGGTCTTCCGCGCGTGGACGCGACCGGAGCAGGTGAAGCAGTGGAGCGCCCCCCACGACGCGTCGGTCGCCGAGTGCGAGATCGACCTGCGCGTCGGCGGACGCTACCGCATCGCGATGCAGAGGCCGAACGGCGAGCGCTACACCGTGGGGGGCATCTACCAGGAAGTGAATCCGCCGGCGCGGCTCGTCTACACGTGGCAGTGGGAGGGCCGGCCTGACGAGACGCTGGTGACGATCGAGTTCAACGACCGCGGCGCCGAGACCGAACTGGTGCTGACCCACACGCGCTTCGCCAGCGCCGAGGAGCGCGGCAAGCACGAGCACGGCTGGACGGGCTGCCTCGACAAGCTGGAGAAGGTGATG
>DATFPD010000281.1:0-7230 GCA_035265005.1 Gemmatimonadaceae bacterium
ACCGGCGGCGCGCTGTCGCGGTCGGCGTCGAGGAAGCCGCGCCCCTCGAGCAGCGGCACGCCGATCGTCTTGAAGTAGTCCACGCTCGCCGACTGGAAGAGCGTCGTCGGCGGCGCCGCCCCCTCGGGGAGCGGCCGGTCCTGGATCTGGAACGTGCGCTGGAAGGTGCCGCCCTCGCCCAGCGGGACGCTGCTCGTCATGGCCATCATTCGCACGTCCGGCTCGCCGCGCACGCGGTCCATGAGCCGGCGGAAGAAGTCGCGCCGCAGCTGCGGGGAGGTGTACTTCGACCAGTTGAGCGGGACGTCGATCGCCAGCACGTTCTCGGGGTCGAAGCCCGGGTCTACCTGCTGGAGCTTGATCAGGCTGCGCACCATCAGGCCGGCGCCGATGAGCAGCATGAAGGCGAGCGCCACCTGCGAGACGATGAGCAGCGCGCGCATGCGCATGCGCCGGACGCCGATCGTCGCCGCCGCGCTCCCCTCCTTGAGCGAGGAGACGAGCTCGCCCGCCGCCGACAGCGCCGGCATCGCGCCGAAGGCGAAGCCGGTGAGCAGCGACACCGCGAGCGCGAACGCGAGCACGCTGCCGTCGATGTCGATCTCGGCGGCGCGCGTCGTGAAGCGCGCGGCGAAGCCCTTGAGCAGCCCCAGCCCGCCGGCGGCGAGGAGCAGCCCGAGCCCGCCGCCGATCACGGCCAGCACCGTGCTCTCGGTGAGGAGCTGCCGCAGCAGCCGCCCCCGCCCGGCGCCGAGCGCCGTGCGCACCGCCATCTCGCGCTCGCGCCGCGCCATGCGGGCCAGGAAGAGGTTGGCGACGTTCGCGCAGGCGATGAGCAGCACCAGGCCGGCGGTGCCTAACAGGACGAGGAAGGTCGGGCGCGCGCTGCGGGTGAGCTCCTCGTGGAGCGAGGCCGGCGCGGCGTCGCCGATCCCGCGCCCCGCCGGGTACGCCTCGGGGTGCGCGGCGTGCAGCCGCGACGAGACCGTCTTGAAGTCCGCCTGCGCCTGCGCCAGCGGGACCCCCGGCTTCAGCCGGCCGAACGCCTGCACGAAGCGGATCGTCCAGCTGTTGGAGACCTGCTCCTGCGACCGGAACGGGCACGACGAGACGGGCATGTAGACGTCGTTCTCGTCCGGGTACTGCGGGATCGGCGGCAGCACGCCGACCACGGTGTGCACGCGGTCGTTCATCTCGAACGTCTGGCCGACGATGGCCGGGTCGCCGCCCAGCTTGTTCTTCCAGAAGGCGTGGCTGAGCACGAGCACCGGCGCCGCGCCCGGCTGGTCCTCGCCGGCCACGAAGGTACGTCCGAGCAGCGGGTTCACCCCCATCACCTTGAAGAACTCCGCCGACACGACGCCGGTCTGCACCTGCTGCGGCTCGCCGCGGCCGTAGAGGCTGAACGACATGTTGTGGTACTCGACCATCCCGTCGAGCACCTTCGACTGCGTCCGGAACTCGTTGAACTCGAGCGGCGCCCAGCCGACGTCGGGCCGGCTCCCGACCGACGACGGCTGCCTGACGAGGACGAGCCGGTCGCCCCCCTCGTACGGCAGGCGGCGCAGGAGGATGCCGTTGATGACGCTGAAGATCGCCGTGTTGGCGCCGATCCCGAGGGCGAGGGTCACCAGCACGACCAGCGCGAAGCCCGGGCTCTTGCGCAGCGTGCGGAACGCGTAGCGAAGGTCCTGCGCGAAGCTCAGCATGAACTCACTCCATGATTGGGTGCGCGCTCGGCGAAGGTCGACGCGCTCGCACTCCGCCTCGATCGCGGCGATGTCGCCGAACGACGCCCGCGCGGCCTCGCGCGCCTGCTCCGGCGGGAGCCCGGCGGCGATGAACTCGCGGGTGCGCATCTCGAGGTGGAACGCGATCTCGCCGCGCACGCTCCGGGCGACGGAGTCGCGCTTGCCGAGGGTGAGGCGGAAGATTCGCTTGGAGGGGCTCATCTGCCGAGAAACTGCCTGGTAGGAAGGCAGGGATGCGGGATGCGGGACGGGGGATGAACTACTTCGGGCTGTCCCGACTGCACTTCATCCCCCGTCCCCCGCCCCCCGCCCCGCTTCACGCGGGCGCCCCGTGCAGCGCCGCGGTGACGGCCTCGGCGTAGCGTGTCCAGCGCGCCACCTCGGCGCGCAGCTGCTTCCGGCCGTCGGCGGTCAGCTTGTAGTACTTGGCCTCGCGCCCGGTCTCGCTCACCCCCCATTCCTCGTCCAGCCACCCCTTCGCGGCCAGCCGGTGCAGCGCGGGGTACAGCGCCCCCTCCTGCACCTGGAGCGCGCCGTCGGTGCTGGTCCGGATCCAGCGGCCGATCGCGTAGCCGTGCATCGGCCCCCAGCTCACGGCCTTGAGGACGAGCACGTCGAGCGTGCCGGTGTACAGATCACTTCCCGCCACGAATCGCCTCCGAGTTCTCCTGCGGCGCTCCCCACCCCGGTACCCCGGTCCGTCACGCGGCGCGGCCGCCGCCGTTGCCGCGCCGACCGACCCCTTGGTGGGCGAGGGATATATGGGATGCCATACCTAAGTCGTCAAGGGGTCGGCGACGTGGCGCCGGCGGCGCACCCGGCGGATGCCCGCGCCGCCCCGTAGCGTACACAGGCCCGCGCCACACATACGTTCGCCGCGGCCGGCGAGCGTTTCGTCACGGGATCCTGGCCGTCCGCCACGGTGGGGGATACAATGGCGGCCTGGCGCGGACCGGCGGGGAGCACCCACCCTACGCCCGGCCGGTCGCGCGTCCGAGAGTCCCCACACCCGGAGGATCACCCATGCGTCGCCTCACCCCGCTGTTCATGCTGGCCCTCGCCGCGTGCGCCGACGGCGCCACGTCGCCGACCGAGATGCCGAACCTGGCGCGAATTCAGGAGGCCGAGGACTCGCACGGCGGCACGCCGTTCATGGCCGTGCTCCTGCCGGGGACCGAGGTGCCGATCCCGCCCGGCGGCGATCCGAATCCCGCGGCCGGCGGCGTCGCCTTCGTGACGCTCAACTCCGGCCAGGAGGAGATCTGCGTCGACGTGAGCTTCGGCAATCTCAGCGCGCCGCTCTCGGACTCGCACATCCACTTCGCGCCCGAGGGGGTGCGCGGCGGCATCGTGGTCCCGTTCCAGCCGGCCGGAGAGCCCGCGCTCCCCAAGGCCACGTCTGGTGAATTCGCCCGCTGCGTCTTCGCCAGCCGCGAGCTGATCAAGGCGATCCGCGACAACCCGCAGGACTACTACGTGAACATCCACACGCGCAGCACGCCCGCCAACGCGCTCACCGACCGCCCGGGCGGCGCCATCCGCGGCCAGCTGCAGCCGGTGCAGGGGTCGGAGGTCAACCAGAGCTGAGCGCGGCTGCCTAACGTCTCTCCACCGAGAGGCGCCGGAAAGCTGAACCGCGGAGGCCGTGGCCTCCGCGGTTCAGCTTTTCAGGAGCTTCACCTGCTCCGGCTCCCGATCCCCGCGTAGTACCGCAGCTCGGTTCCGGCGCGGCGGAAGCCGGCCTGCGCGAACGCCTCCGCATGCGGGCTCCCGACCGCCGCGCGGCCGTCGATGCGGCGGACGATGGCGTCGCCGCGCCGCTGCGTCCCCGGCGAGGCGCCGGCCGCCAGGAGGAAGTCGGCGAGCGCCCGCGCCGCGCCGGTGACGTCGGAGGCCCCCGTGCCCGGCGCGACCATCACGTTGCGCCCGCGCCCCTCGACGCCGAGCACCACGCGCCCGTTGCGCGTGACGAGCAGCGCCCCGAGGCCGCGGGGGCGCGACGCCGGGCCGCCGCCGCCGTCGTCGTCAGCCGGCGCCGCCGCGCCCGCCGCGTCGTTAGGTGCGCCGGCGGCCGGCGGCGCCTGGCGCGGCCGCGGCAGCGCGTACGGGTTCGCGGGGTCGCCGGCTGCCATCACCAGGAAGGGCGCGTCCTCGTCAGGCGGCTCCCGCAGCCGCTCGACCGCCTCCGGGAGCGCGAACTGCGCGCCCGCCAGCCCGCGCACGAAGTAGCCGCGCCGCACCTCGCCCCGCAGCTCCAGCCGCCGCAGCTCGTGGTAGATGAGCCGCCACGACACCGGCGGCCGCTCGCGGCGCCACCAGTCGCGGCTCACCACGCCGTAGCGCGCCAGCCACTGCCGCGCGACCGCCTCCGCCCGCGCCTCCTCGGTGAGCGGGGGGCCGAGCACGCCCGGCGTGTCCAGCCGCGACCAGCGCCCCGGCCACGGCGCCCCGGGCGGGAGCGGCGCCGCCCCTCCGCCGACACCGCCCGCCGGCGGCTCGCGGTCCGGGCGCTTCCACTTCGGCAGGCGCCGCAGGTTCGGCCGCCGCCGCACCACCGGCCGCCCGGGGGACGGGGTGAAGCCCTCGGGGAGCCAGCGCGTCGGGTCGGGCGCCGCGGGCCCGCGCGGCGGGAGCGGGCGCAGCCTGACGACCTCCCGCATCGACTCGACGGCGTCGCTCGTCGCCAGCCCGGCCGCCGCCAGCTCGCGCAGCGCCTCGCGCAGCCCCACCCCGCCGAGTCCCGTCGCCGCCTGGAGGTCGGCGTAGAACGAGGCGCCGAACCGAGCGAGCGCGTCGTAGACCGCGCGGCCGGCCTCGCTCAGCGAGGCCGCGGCGGCGGCCGCGTCCCCGGCGCCGGTCGCCGCGTCCCCTTCCCCCGGCGCCGCCTCGCGCCACACCGCACCCGCGCCGCGCGCGACGAACCGGAGCTGCGCCAGCGCCAGCGCGCCCGTCGCGTCGTCGCGCCGGCCGACCCCCGCCCACACGACCTCGCCGGCCGCCATGAGGCGCGACAGCTCCGCCGGATCGTAGCGGTCGAGCCGAGCGGGGAGGTAGTCGCGCTCCCACGCGGCCCCGGGGCGCGGGAGCCCGTAGAGCTGACGCAGCACGTCGGCCAGCGCGCGCCCGCCGCCCCCGCGCTGCCGCTCGCGCTGCCGCTCGCCCGGATCGAGCCCCTGCCACTTCTGGAGGAACGACGCGTAGGCGGACATCGGCACCGCGGCGATCGACCGCCGCAGCGCGGCGAGCGCGCGCCGCCGCGCGATCTCCACGACGCGACGCGAGCAGTATTCGATCGCGGCAACGCGACCCCCGGGGGTCGGCGCGCTGAAGCGGCCGCGCACCAGCTTCCCCACGCGGTGGCGCTCGTCCAGCCATCGCTGCACCCGCTCGCGCCCCCAGCCGTAGCGCGCCGCGATCCGACCGGCGGTCAGCGGACCGGCCAGGGCGACGAACCGCGCCAGCACCTCGCGCCGCGCCGCCTCGGGCGTCACGACCGGACGGAGCAGCACGTCCGGCACGACGTCGGCCGCGTCCCGCTCGGCGAGCTCGGCGCCGGCGCGCACGCGCGAGAGCAGCGCGTCGCCGAACGCGGCGGCGTAGCGCGGGTAGCTCTCGGTGAGAATGATCCGCCAGGCAACCGAACGGTGACGCTCGCCGGCGGCGGGCGCGGTATCATGAATTTGGGGGGGGCCCCCCCGGGCGCGCGTGCGCGACGATTCGCCACGCGGCGCACTCGAAGGATGCTGGTTCCTTCGATCGCGGAGCGTAGCTTCGCTGTCGGGGGGGGGCCCCCCAAGGTTGTCGCTGTCGCGGTCGCTGCCGCTGCCGCTGCCGCCGGAGCGCTCGCCGGAGCCCTCGCCCCCGCGCGCCGGCACCCCGGGCTCCGCCTCCGCCTCCGCGATCCCCACCGCCACCACCCGCCCGCCCGCCAGCAGATCGGCGACCGGGTCGCCCCGCACGCCCTCCTCGGCCGTCGCCACGCGCGCGCGCAGCTCGGCGGGCGAGAGGTCGCCCGCCCGGTCGAGCAGCACCGCCAGCTCGTCGGCCGTGCGCGCGCGCCGCCCGGGCGCGGTCCCCTGCCGCTCCGCCACCGTCTGCTCGATCGCCCGCCGCAGCTCCGCGTCGTCCTCGCCGTCGCCCGAGCCCATCACCTCGTCGAGCAGCGCGCGGTCCACCGCCAGCCGCGCCGCCTGCCGCTCGGCGCGCGGCGTGTCGTCGGCGTAGAGCCAGTCGATCGTGAAACCGAACTGCAGGCTCGCGGCGAAGGGCGACGGCAGCTCGGTGCGCACCACCTGCACCCGCGTCCGCCCCGCCACCAGGTCCGACAGCACCTCGCGCAGCGCCGGCATGTCGAACGCGTCCTGGAGCACGTCGCGGTAGGTCTCCACCAGCACCGGGAAGTCCGGGAACTCCCGCACCGCGTCCAGCAGGTCGAGCGCCTTGAGCCGCTGGAGCCAGAGCGGCATCCGGCGCCGCGCGCTCCCGCGCGGCAGCAGCAGCGCCCGCGCCGCGTTCATGCGGAAGCGCGCCCCGAACAGCGACGTCTCCCCCACCGCCTCGGCCACCCGCGTCTCCGCCTCCGACGGCGTCAGGTCGAGCAGCGCGCCGAGCGGCGGGTCGCCCCCCAGGTCGGGGAAGCGCAGCATCACGCCGTCGTCGCTCGTCTGCACCTGGACCTCGGCGGTGGCGCCTAACGCTTCCCGGGCCCGCGCCGCCAGCGCCATCCCCCACGGGGCCGACACCCGCCCGCCGAACGGCGCGTGCAGCACCACCCGCCACGCCCCCGTCTCGTCGCGGAAGTGCTCCAGCAGCAGCGTGCGGTCGTCCGGCACGACGCCCGTCACCGCGCGCTGCTGCTGCACGTACTCGGCGAGCGACTGCGCCGTCGCCTCGTCGCACCGGTAGCGCGCGGCGATCTCGCGCAGCGCGTCGCGCGTGGTGGCGGCGGCGAGCGCGCGCCTGAGCTCCCCCACCCGCGCCGCCAGCGCCGGCGACCGCGCCATGAACTCGCCGTGCCAGAACGGCATCCGCGCCGGCGCCCCCGGCGCCGGGTGCACCACCACGCGGTCGTGCTCGATCGCCGCCACGCGCCAGGTGCTCGAGCCGAGCTGGAACACGTCGCCGACGCGCGACTCGTGCACGAACTCCTCGTCCAGCTCGCCCAGGCGCGTGCGGTCCGGGAGCTGCACCGCGTACAGCCCGCGGTCGGGGATCGTGCCGCCGTTGAGCACCGCGGTCAGCCGGCTGCCGGGGAGCGGCGAGAGCCGCCCGGTCGCGCGGTCCCACGACAGGCGGGGCTGCAGCTCGGCGGCCAGCTCCGACGGGTACTTCCCGGCGAGCATCTCCAGCACGCCGTCGAACGCCGCCCTCGTCAGGCGGTGGTACGGGTAGGCGCGCCGCACCAGCGCGTACAGCGCGTCCGCCGCCCAGTCGTCCACCGCGACCGCGGCCACCAGCGTCTGCGCCAGCACGTCGAGCG
>DATFPD010000282.1:0-5876 GCA_035265005.1 Gemmatimonadaceae bacterium
CTGGACGCGGTGGACATGGCCTTCGACGGCCGCGCGCCGTGTCGGCGCCGGCCGCGCCGCGCAGGTCGGCTACACCGACACGTGGCGCTGGCGAATGCTCGGCGCCGGCGACGCGCCCGCCCGCCACCGCGACTGGTGGTCGCGCGTGGTGGCGAGCGCAGCGTACCTGTCCGCCGGCCCGTCGCGCCCCGCGCCCGATTCGCTCACGGCTGCTCCGTATGCGGCGCTGGTGGCCGCGCTCGGCCCGCCGGTGGCGGCGCCGCCGCCCGCGCCGGCGATTCCGGACGCGCGGCTCTCCTGGTGGTGGTTCGCGCTGGTCGCCGGCGCGCTGCTGGCGGAGTGGGCGTCGCGGCGGATGCGGGGGGCCAGATAAGTTGCGGGCATGGCCACCGCGTTCATCTCCCACGCCGACTGCGGCCGACACGACACCGGGTGGGGCCACCCCGAGCACGTCGGGCGGCTGAGGGCCATCCCGCGGGCGCTGCGCGAGGACCCCGAGCTGTTCGCCGCGCTCTCGCACTACGAGGGGCGGCACGCGGTGCCTGACGAGCTGGCGCTGGCACACGCGCCGGCGTACGTGGAGCGGGTGCGGCGGCTGGCCGAGAACGGAGGCGGCAGCGTCGACCCGGACACGCTCGTCAGCGAGGGGTCGTGGGACGCGGCCACGGCCGGCGCGGGGTGCGTACTGGACGCGGTGGACATGGCCTTCGACGGCCGCGCGCTGCGGAGCTTCTGCGCGGTGCGCCCGCCCGGGCACCACGCGCTGCGGGACCGCGGGATGGGGTTCTGCCTCTTCGGCAACGTGGCGATCGCGGCGCGCTACGCCCGCCTGCGGCACGGCGCCGGGCGCGTGCTGATCGTGGACTGGGACGTCCACCACGGCAACGGCACGCAGGCGCTGGTCGAGGGCGAGGCGGACATCCACTTCGTCTCGATGCACCAGTGGCCGTGGTACCCCGGCACCGGCGCGGCGGACGACCGCGGCCCGCACGGCAGCGTCTGGAACGTCCCGCTCCCGGCGTCGCTCCCCGCCGTGCAGTACGTGGACGCGCTGGAGCGGGCGATCGACGCGGCGACCGAGGGCTTCACCCCCGACCTGGTGATCGTCTCCGCCGGCTTCGACAGCCTCCGCGGCGACCCGCTCGGCGGCTTCACGCTGGAGCTGGACGACGTGGAGCGCCTGACGCGCTCGCTGGTGCAGCGCGCCGGCGCGTGGTGCGGCGGCCGCCTGGTCAGCTCCCTGGAAGGCGGCTACGCGCCCGAGCGGTTAGGCGCGGCGAGCGTGGTGCATCTGCGGGGACTGCTGTAAAGAGGGACGTGGGATGGGGGACGGGGGATGAAGTGCTACCGCTGACAGCCTGCCCTGACCCCGACCCCGAGCGCAGCGAGGGGGAAGGGGAAGGGTTCATCCCCCGTCCCCCATCCCCCATCCCCTTCCGTCAGAATTCAGACACGATGTGCGTACAGCTCCTCCCGCCCTTCTTCTTGCACTCCTTGGTCGGGTCGTGCTCGACCTTGAGGCGGGCGCCGAGGAGCTTGGTGAAGAAGCCCTGGATCACGCCGCGGTCGAAGTCGCAGGGGTAGGGGGTGGCGGAGATGATGACGCCCGACTTGGGGCCGGTGACGCGGTGGGAGATCGGGACGCCGGCCCAGCCGCGGTGGTTCATCGCGAACGCCGGCTCGAAGGAGCCGATGACCACCGGGAAGGTGTCGAGCCCCGGCGGCAGCATGATGTGGTTGGGGATCTCCTTGCCGACCTGGTAGAGCGTGTTCGGCCCCATCTTGGCTTCGATGGTGTCGAGCGACCGCACGTAGGCGTCGAGCGGGTACCACCCTTCCGCCGTCACGTCGCGGATCCCGTGGTCGGCCAGGATCCGCTCGCCGGTCCGGCGGAAGGGGCCCATCGCCGCGAGCATGGAGAGGATGTTGCCACCGCTGACGGTCGTGCCCTCGTGCTGTGCCGCGTCCGCGCCGGTCGTCGCCATCGATCCCCATCTCCTCGCGTTAGGTCATTTTAATTTCGCGACGCGGGTCGCGCCGCCGCGTCGGCCGCCACCGCCTCCGCCTCGCCGAGGGTGGCGCACAGCACCGAGACGAGCGTCTCTCCCGCATAGTCGAGGCCGACGTAGCCGTCGCGCGGCGTGACGCTGACCGCCGGGTGGTTGAAGTCGCCCGCCAGGTCGAAGGCCCGGTACGGGCGGAACCCGCAGCGCTCCAGGCGCGACACCCAGGCGTCGGTGCTCTCGTGCCGCTCGCAGCGCGCCGCCTCGGAGTTCCCCAGGATGTCCTCGATCTCCCGGGCGAAGAAGAGCTTCATCGCCGTGCGCTCGTCCTCGGTCAGCCCCAGCCGCTCGATCAGCTCGAACGTCAGGCTGAAGTGACGCCAGCAATTCTCGAACCGCATCGGGAAGGCGTCGGTGTGGTGGTCCGAGTTGGGCTCGCACAGCACCACCGCCTCGGCGCCGATCTCGTGCAGGCGGCGGAAGAGCGCGTCGCGCGCGCACTCGCCGGCCACGCGGTCGCGGACGTGATGGGCGGCGAAGGCGGCGTGCACCACTAGCGGGCCGCGCGCGGCGGCGATGGTGGCCCAGTGGGCCTCGGCCATCTCCTCGGCCACGGCGACGATCGGGACGAAGGTCAGCTCGACCTGGAGCGCCCGGGCGGCGTCCGTTAGGCAGCGCTCGGCCTCGCTCAGACTCGACGCGCTGGGCTCGACGGCGATGATCGTCAGGCGGTCGGGGAGGGCGCCCCGGCGCGCCAGCTCGTACATCAGCGCCAGCTCCTGCTGCCCGGTGCCGATCCCGATGTCGAGGAGGGTGACCTCCTCGCGGTCGCCGAGGAAGCGGCAGAGGAGGCGGTTGGCGATCCGGCCGGCCAGACTCACGGTCGGCAGGTGCTGCGCCAGGAGGTTGAAGAGCGAGATCTGGGGCTGCTCGAGCTGGCGGAGGTAGAGGTTGATGTCCCCCGCGCGCTCGCTCTCGAGGCGCTTCGCCAGGGCGGCCGCGAAGATGTAGTACTTGAGGTCCTCGGGGTCGGTGCCGGCGGTCAGGTGGTTGTCGACCAGCTCGGCGAGTGCTTCACGGGCCACGGCGCGGCGGCCGGCCTGGGCGTTCTCGATGACGGACGCCAGGATCTCCTGCTTGTTCAACAGCATCGGTGCGGCTACTCCGGTACGACGGTTCAGCGGGACGGCGGGCGCGTGCGGGCGGCGCGCCGTTCGATAGGTTCCTCTGAGGCGCGGCGTCGCGCCTGACGATGAGGCGCGCCGAAGATAGCATCGTCCAGACTCAGCAGTATGAGCCATGATTAATGTGTCAGGGCGGCGCGACGCCCGCCCCGCGGCGCGAGGGGTGGCCGGGGCGTTGGGGCCCGCTCGGGCCCCTTACGCTGTCGGGGCCGGGGGCGCGGATCATGCCCTGCCATGCGGCTGGCCGGCTATGCTCCCACGCTACAGGCCGGTATTATTCCAGTGAGCGCCGCTGCTGGCAGTCCGCTGCCGACGGCGCGTCCTGACACCGCGCGCCCCGCGCGCCCCATGCCACTTCGCCGCCCGCAGCCGACCGAGACGGAGATCAACAACCCACCCGCCCGCCTCCCGCCCGTACCGGCGGTTCTGCGCCTGGTGCAGATGACGGTGCTCGGCCGCTGGCGCGCGACGGCCGAGGACCTGTACCGCGAGGTCGTCGAGCTCACCGAGGTCACCCGCGGCCAGGAGCTGGTCGTGGCGGGGTGCGGCGAGGGCGTCACCACCGAGTGGCTCGCCGCGCGGAGCGGTGCGAATGTCACCGGCGTCGACCCCGACGGCGAGCGGATCGAGCGGGCCGAGGTGCGCCGGCGGTCGCTGCCGCGGCCGCTGCCGCTGACCTACGAGCAGGCGCCGCTCGACGACCTGCCACACGAGACGGCGGTGTTCGACGCCGCCGTCGGCGAGCCGACGCTGGCCTCCGCCTCGAACCCCGAGCGCGCGGTCGCGGAGCTGGCGAGGGTGACGAAGCCGATGGGGGCGGTGATCCTCCTCGCGCTCACGTGGGCCTCGCAGGCGACGCACCGCACCCGCGACCTGCTGGTCGAGCGGCTGGGGCTCCAGCCGCACTTCCTGGTCGAATGGAAGCAGATGCTGCGGGACGCCGGCATCGTGGACATCCAGGTGCAGGACTGGACCTCCGGCTGCCCGGGACGCCCGGTGCGCACGACCGGCGCGCACCGTATCGTCACCGAGCCGGCCCAGCTCACCTGGCAGCAGAAGATGCAGATCGTCGGGCGCGCGTGGCGGCGGTGGGGTTGGCGCGAGGCGAGGGGCGCCGTGGAGCGGGAGACGCAGCTCCTGCACGAGCTGTCGAAGGAGCGCGCGCTCGGCTTCCAGCTCATCAAGGGGGTCAAGTGGCCACACGCGAAGGCGCCGTAGCGGGCGCGGCCGGCGGCGACGGCGCCGCGGCGCAGAGCGCACCGCCCAGGGGGGAGCCCGGTGCGCCCTCGTCAGGCACCCCGGCGGACGCGCCGCCCGCGCCGGAGGCGAAGGTTGCGGAGACGAAGGTCGCGGCGCTCCCACAGTCGTTCTACCGCGACGGCTCCGGGCAGATCCGTCGGAACCTCCCGCCGAAGGAGATGCTCCAGTTCCTGCGCGACGGCTTGGGCGCCGGCGGCTGGCTCTGGGTGGACGTGGACACCACGAACCGGCACCAGCTGGCGGTGCTGGAGAAGATCTTCAACTTCCACCCGCTGGCGATCGAGGACACGCTCAACCCGAACAGCCGCGTCAAGCTGGAGGAGTACCCGGGCTACCTGTTCCTCATCATCCGCGGCGTCCGCTTCTGCGACGATACGGACGACCCGTACGACACCGAGACGTTCAACCTCTGCTTCTTCCTCGGGAAGAACTACCTCGTCACCGTGCACGGCGAGCACGCCCCCGCGGTGTCGGCGATGGCCGAGCGCCTCTCGCGCACCCCGGAGCACCTCGAGCGCGGCGCGTCGTGGCTCATGCACGCGGTGACCGACGCCTCGGTGGACGCGTACTTCCCGATCATGGACCAGATCGACGAGTTCGTGAGCGGCCTCGAGGAGCGCGTGTTCGCGAACTTCGACGAGACCGCGCTCAAGGAGATCTTCAGCGTCAAGCGGCTGGTGCTCTCGCTGCGCCGCCACCTCTCGCCGCAGCGCGAGGTGTTCAACATCCTCACGAACCGGCCGAACGCGCTGCTGACGCAGGAGCAGCAGATCTACTTCCGCGACGTCTACGACCACGTGCTCCGCATCAACGACTCGCTCGACAGCTACCGCGAGCTCCTCAGCAGCACCCTCGACAGCTACCTGTCGCAGGTGTCCAACCGGCTGGGGCAGGTCACCAAGACGCTCTCGGTGGCGGCGACGCTCAGCCTGCCGTTCGTGGTTGTCAGCGGCATGTGGGGGATGAACTTCGACAACATCCCGCTGTCGCACAGCTCGCACGGCTTCTGGACGATGCTCGCGGTTCAGCTCGGCATCGGCGTGGCGCTGGTAGCCGCGATGCGCTGGAAGAAGTGGCTGTGAGTCCGCTCCGACTCTACGGTGTCGCCGCGCTGGACGCCGCCCCGGGCGAGGAGCACCCGCTGGCGTCCGGCACGCACACCGTGTCCTTTCGCGACCTGGGGGCGGTGGTCTCGGAGATTCCGCTCGCCCGGCCGCAGATGTCGCAGGACGAGCTCGCCACCTATCGCCGCGTGGTCGAGGAGGTGTTCGCGTCGCGGGCCGTCCTCCCCGCGCCGGCGGGGGTCGTCTTTCGCGCCGCGGACGCGCTCGGGCGCTGGCTCGAGCTGCATTACGTGACGCTGAGCGACGCGCTGGCGTACGTGGAGGGGCGCTCCTGCGCGCGAGTGCACGTCTCCCGCGGCCTCGCC
>DATFPD010000283.1:0-8700 GCA_035265005.1 Gemmatimonadaceae bacterium
CGCCCGCGGGCGGCGGCGGCGGGGTCGTCGGGACGTAGATGCCGATGCCGTTCGGCAGCTGGCCGAGCTGGCGGAGCTCGGGCGGACTCGTGCGCGTGAGGAAGCTCGTCACCGCGGCGGTGGCCGGGTCGTGCCGCGGGACCACGACGTACTTCGCGCCGAACACCCGGATGATCTCGCGCAGGTCCGCCACGCGGCGCTCGAGCGTGAGCGGGCGCGTGTGCTCCTCGGGGAGGAAGCCGGCGGTGGGCACGGCGCGGCGGCCGGTGTAGAGGTAGACCATGACGTGGCCGTCGCCGGAGATGACGTCGTCCGGACTGGTGGCGGCGACCACCCACTGCACGATCGGCCAGGTGGCCTCGGTCTGCACGCGCTGCGGGCTCTCCCACCAGCGGCGGGCCGCGCCGCGCGCGTTGTAGCGCAGGTAGCCGGCGGCGACGAACGCCGCGCCGGCGAGCGCGGCGATGCGGGCGGAGCGGCCCGCGGCGCCGGGCGCCGGGCGCCAGCGCCACGCGCCCGCGAACCCGGCGGCGAGGACGAGCCCGAGCAGCGGCCACACGGCCCAGATGAAGCGCTCCGGGTTGTACGGCCACACGATCACCACGCCCAGGTACATCACCACGAACGCCGCCGCGACCGGCGCGAGCCGCGCCATGCGCCAGACGCCCGCGGCCAGGAAGCCGAGGAAGAGCGCGACCGCGACGGCCTTGAACGCGAGCGGGTGCAGCGGCGAGAAGAGCACGGCGAAGCTCTTCGCCGCGTCCGCACAGTTCTGCCGGGCCACCTCCCACACGAACGGGAGCCCGTTGTCGAGCACCGCGCGCGCGAGCCAGGCGAGGTAGGGCCCGTAGCTGCCGCCGATGACGGTCGGCAGCTCGTGCACGTGCGCGCCGACCCAGAGCTGCCAGGGCAGCAGCAGCGCGAGCGCGGCGGCGAGCGCGGCACCGGCCTCGCGGAAGCGGCGGCGGACGAGCAGCACCAGGAGCAGCGCCGGCAGCGCGAAGACGCCGATCGTCCGCACGAGCCCGAGCAGGCCGGCGAGTGCCCCGGCGCCTGCGGCCCACGGCGCCCCGCCCCGCTCGGCCGCGCGCTCGCCGGCCCAGAGCGACGGGATCAGGAGCGCGGCGAACATCGTCTCCGACATCAGGACGCCGGCCAGCACGAGCGTGGGAATGCAGACGCTGAAGCCGAAGCTGGCGGCGGCCGCGGCGGCGGGGTGCAGCACCAGTCGTCGCCGCGCGAACAGGTAGCTGGCGCCGGCGGTGACGCCGAGCATGACGGCGTTCGCCAGCTTGAACAGCGCCACGTTGCCCGGAAAGCTCGGCGACAGCTTCCAGAGCAGCGCGAGGAGCATCGGGTACGCCGGCGGGTAGTGCGTGCCGGCGGGCTTCCCGGGGATGTGGAGGTAGCGGAGCCCCTCGCCGGTGGCGAGCGACTTGGCGAGGATGACGTAGACGCCGTCGTCCCAGAAGACGCCCACCGGCCACGGGCCCATCGCCGCGGCGCCGACGGCGACCGCCAGCGCGCCGAGGGCGAGGGCGGCGATCCGGTCGCCGCGCCGGCCGCGGTCGACGGCGCGCGGCACGTCGGGCGGTGGCGGCAGCGCGCCTGACGCCGCCGGCGGGCGGGTAGCCGCGTCGCTCACGCTGGTCACGCCAGTCATCGCGGCGGCGGGGCGAGGATGACCGCGCCGGATTGCAGCCGCCCGACGACTCGCAGCGCCGACGGGTCAACCGCGAGCAGCGCGTTCACCGCGCGGGCGCTCGGCTCGTTCGCGACGAGTACGTAGCTGACGCGGAAGCGCTCCAGCATCCGGCGCAGCAGCGCCCCGTCTTCGGCCGGCGTTCGCTTGTGCAGGTAGTCGTTCGCGGTGAACAGCTCCGCCGGGAGCGTGGCGCGCCGAGCGTAGAGGAAGATGGTCGTCTCTCCCGGGGTGATGAGCACGTCGCCCGGCGCGGTGCGCGCGGCCGCCCACTGGATGAGCGGGGCGAGCGTGTTCTCGGCGTTGAGCGGCGCCCAGCCCCAGCGCCGCTGCCGGTAGCTGCTCGCGTGGTACGCCGCGGTCCCCAGGCAGAGCGCGCCTGACGCGACGAGCGCGGCCGCGCGCAGCACCGCCGCGGGGCGCGCCCGGGGGCGCCAGCGCACGATCGCGGCGACGCCCGCGGCGGCGAGCAGCGTGAGCGGAATCCAGAGCCCCCACACGAAGCGGGCGGGCTCGAAGGGCCAGATGGCGACGAGGCCGAGGTAGAAGACGACGAACAGCGCCGTCACCGGCGCCGAGCCGCGCCACACGAGCGGCGTCGAATCAGTCCGCGACTCGGCGGCCGGCGGTCCCGCAGCCGCGCGCCAGAGCCCCACCACGACGATCGCGGCGAGGGCCAGCACGGCGAGCGTGGAGAGGACGCCGCCGGTGCCGGGCGCGAAGGCCTGCGCGACCTCCTTCGACACGCCGGCCGCGTTGCGGGCGAGCACGGCACCCAGGAACGCCGCGCCGTGCGTGCGAACGGACTCGGTGAGCCAGCCCGAGTAGGACGAGTACATGCTCCCCAGGGCGGCGGGGACCTCGGCATCGTGCGCCGACACCCAGAGCTGCCAGGGCACGGTCACCGCGACGGCGGCGAGCGCGAGCACCAGGGCGGCCGCCGGGCGGCGCCTGACGAGCAGCACCGCCGCCGCGGCCGCGGTGAGCGTCACCGCGATCGAGCGGACGAGCGTGAGCACGCCGCAGAGGGCCCCGACGGCGGCCGCGAGACCGAGGAGCCGGACGCGCCGCCCGCCGGCGTCGGCGTCCGCGTCCGCCGCCCGCTCGGCCAGCAGCAGTGTCGGGAAGAGCAGCGCCAGGAACAGCGGCTCGGAGAGCAGCATGCCGGCGAGGAGCAGCGACGGCACCGAGAGCGCGCCGGCCGCGGCCGCGACGGCCGACGCCACGTGCCCCAGCCCCAGGCGCTTTCGCCCGAGCGTGTAGGCGCCCACGCTCGCCGCGGCCGTGAGGAGCACGTTGGCGAGGCGAAACAGCGCGACGTTGTCGGGGAAGGACGGCCGGAGCCGCCAGAGGAGCGCGAGGAACGCCGGATAGCCTGGCGGGAAGTGCGTGGCGTGCGGCTGATCGGGCACGTTGAGGTAGCGGTAGCCGTGGCCGGTGGCGAGCGACTGGGCGAGGACGGTGTAGTGCCCGTCGTCCACGAACGCGCCGACGGGGCCGGGCGTCACCGCCCACATCCCGACCGCGGTCACGAGCGCGAACAGGACGAGCGGGACCAGCCGACCCTGCTCCCGGCGGCCGACGTCGGTCACGGCTGCTCGATGCCGAACCGCGACAGCTTCCGGTACAGCGTGGACGGGTCGATGCCGAGCACGTCGGCGGTGCGCGTCTTGTTGCCACCCTCGCTCTGGAGCACCCACATGATGTAGGCGCGCTCGATCATCTCCAGCGTCGGGTTGGTGACCGCGCGCTCGGCAATCAGCGGCTCCGCCTTGCGCTCGGTGACGCGCGACGGCAGCGCCCCGACGTCGATCGTGTCGCCGTTCGTGAGGATGACCGCGCGCTCGATCGCGTTCTCCAGCTCGCGCACGTTGCCGGGCCAGGCGTACTCCTGGAGCACCTCCAGCGCGGCCGGCGTCAGGCGCTTCGGCCCGTCGCCGCGCTGCTCGCCCGTGCGCGCGAGGAAGCTCTCGGCGAGCAGCGGGATGTCGTCGCGCCGCAGCCGGAGCGGCGGCAGGTGCAGCGCGATGACGTTGAGGCGGTAGAACAGGTCGCTGCGGAAGTGGCCCCGCTTGATCTCCTCCTCGAGGTCGCGGTTGGTGGCCGCGAGGATGCGCGTCTCGATCGGCTGCGCCTCGGTGCCGCCGACGGGGATGATCTCGCGCTGCTGGAGGACGCGGAGCAGCTTCACCTGCGTGGCCGGCGTCGTCTCGCCGATCTCGTCGAGGAAGAAGGTCCCCCGCCCCGCCGCGGTGAAGAGGCCCTGCTTGTCCTTCACCGCGCCGGTGAACGACCCCTTCACGTGGCCGAACAGCTCGCTCTCCAGCAGGCTCTCGGGGAGCGCGCCGCAGTTGATCGAGAGGAAGGACGCGTCGCTCCGGCGCGAGAGGTCGTGGATGTAGCGCGCGATGACTTCCTTGCCGGTCCCCGACTCGCCCTGGATCAGCACCGTCGAGTCGGTGGGGGCGACGGTCTCGGCGAGGCGCAGCACCTCGAGCCACTCCTTGCTGGTGCCGATGGGGCGGGAGGAGATGTTCCGGTCGCGCCGCTTGATCTCCTGCTTGAGCGACTTGTTCTCGACCCGCAGGTTGCGATGCTCGGCGGCCCGCTTGAGGATCGCCACCATCTCGTCGTTGCGGAACGGCTTCTGGATGTAGTAGAACGCGCCCTCGTTCACCGCCTGCATCGCCGACTGGAGCGTGGCCTGCGCGGTCATGAGGATGACCGGCGTGTCCGGGTCCTTCTGGCGCGCGGCGCTCAGGATCTCGACCCCGGTGACGTTGGGCATCCGCACGTCGGTGAGGACGATGTCCGGCGAGAGCGAGGCGAGCTGCTCGAGCCCCGCGCGTCCGCCGTGCGCGGTGTGGACGGTGAAGCCCTCGTTCTTGAGCAGGATGCGCAGCGAGTCGAGGATCCCCGATTCGTCGTCGATCACGAGGACGGTCGGCTTCTGCGCGGCGCCGCCGCCGCTGCTGCCGCTGCTGCTGCCGTTGCTGGTTCGCTCGGTCACGGGCGGTCTCCGGTGGTGCGGTTCGCGGCGCCGTTCGCCGACGCGACGGTGGACGTGGCCGCCGCGGCTGCGTCGGGCTCGGCGCCCGCGGGGTCGTCCACGCCGCCGGCTTCGGCGCGCGGGAGAATGACGGTGAATCGCGTGCCGCCGCCGCCGGTCGCGGAGTCGAGCAGCACGAGCCCGCGGTGGGCCTCGATGGCGCGGTGGACGATCGGGAGTCCGAGGCCGCTCCCGCCCGGCTTCGTGGTGAAGAACGGGTCGAACAGCCGGTCGCGGATGGCGGCCGGGATGCCGGGGCCGTCGTCGCTCACCTGCACCGCCGCCGCGCCGTGCTCGAAGAACACGCCCTGCGGCAGCTGCTCGAGCACGAGCGGCTCGACCTCGATCGAGACGCGGCCGCCGGGCGGCGCGGCTTGCAGGGCGTTCAGCGCCAGGTTGAACACGGCGCGGTGGAGCAGGTCGTCATCGCCTTCCACGACGATGGCCTCCGGCGGGACGTCACAGGTCACCCGCACGCCCTCCCGCCGGTCCGGGTGCGCGGCGACCAGATTCGCCGCGTCCCGCGCCACGTCGCAGAGGTCCACGCGGCGCGTCGTCGTGACGCGCACGCGCGCGAAGTCGAGGAACTCGCTCAGCAGCCGCGAGAGCCGGTCGGACTCGCGGACGATGAGCGTGCTGAGGGTGCGCGCGTCCTCGTCGGCCGTCGGCATCCGCGCGAGCTGCTCCACCGCGCTGCGCACCGCCGCCAGCGGGTTCTTGATCTCGTGCGCCAGTGACGCGCTCAGCTCCGCCACTGCCTCCAGCCGCTCGGCGCGCAGGTGCAGGCTGTCGAGCCGCTTCTGGTCCGAGATGTCCTGGAAGATCGCGGTGCCGGCGATGCTGCCGGGCGCGCCCGCCGGGACGCCGGGCGCGCCGGCCGGCTGCTCGGCGAACGTCGTGGTGACGCCGATCGGGAACGTTCGCTCGGGGAGCGCGATGTGCCCCTCGGCGCGGTTGGTGCGGCTCCGGTGCTGCACCGTGCGCTCGAGCACCGTCGCCAGCTCGGGCGCGCGCTGGGCGAGCATCCGCACGATCGGCTTGCCGATCTGGTCGTCGCCCAGCTCCATCCCGAGGAGCGCCGCGGCGGCCGGGTTCGCGTACAGCAGGCGCCCGCCCTCGTCGATGCTGACGATGCCGCTGCGGATGTTGCGCAGGATGTCGTTCCCCTGGAGCCGCACCTTCACCAGCTCGGCCGCCAGCTCCGCGGTGCCGGCGCTCACCTGCTGGAGCCGCGCGCTGATGTAGCCGCTGCCCAACGCCACCACGCCGAAGACCATGAGCTGGAGGACGAGCGCCCAGTCCCGCGCCGGGAGGCTCGGGTGGCCGACGAGCACGTCGGCGAAGTACAGCACGCACCCCATCAGCGCGACGAGCAGCGTGCCGCCGATCGGCAGCAGGAGCGACGCGCAGGCGATGACGAGGATGTAGACGGCGGCGAACTGGGAGTCCTGCCCGCCGGTGACGTGGACGACCGCCGTCGCGAGCAGGAGGTCGAACACCGACTGGAGGTAGAAGAACGTCCGGCCGATCGGGCGCCTCTGCACCTCGCTGTAAATCGCGGACGCGGCGGTGACGACCATCGCCAGCGCGAACGCGACCGACGCCGAGCGCGTGTCGGCGATCGCCGCGCGCTCCCACGCGAAGAGCGCGGCGAGGAAGATCGCCGACGCAAGTGAGAGCCGTCCAATGTAGACCCACCGGATGATCCGGCGGGGATCCGGAACGCGCTGCTTCTTCGCGTCGAGGAAGTCGAAGAGTGATCGCACGCCGCTCGCGATGCGCGTGACGCTACGGGCGTCTCGCGGACCGCCCGGAAAGGTGGCGCCGGGTCGTCCGATTGCAAAGTGCCATTCGCGCGGGTCGCATAACCGTGGCAGGATGCTATATCTATACCCGGAACGATCGAACAGAGAGGTGTTTCCTGGTGGAAGCCGGCGAACCAGCGGGCGGGGGCGGTGTCTGGCTGCGGCTGTTGGCCGTGCTGCTGCTGGTCATCGCGAACGGATTCTTCGTCGCGGCCGAGTTCGCGCTCGTCGCGCTGCGCCACAGCAAGGTGCAGCAGATGGCGGAGGCCGGGAGCTCCGGCGCGCGCCGCGTGCTGCGCGTGCTCCAGCGGCTGGACCTCTACATCTCGTCGGCCCAGCTCGGGATCACGCTGGCGTCGCTCGCCCTCGGCTGGGTCGGCGAGCCCGCGCTCGCGGGGCTGATCCAGCGCGCGCTCAACGCGATGGGGCTGGGGTCGTCGCCCGCGATCGCCCACAGCACCGCGGCGGCGATCACGGCCTACGTCATCATCACCGCGCTGCACATCACCCTCGGCGAGCAGACGCCGAAGTCGATCGCGCTGGTGCACGCCGAGCGGCTGGCGCTGGCGACGGTCGGGCCGCTGATGCTGTTCACCCGCGCGATGAAGCCGTTCATCTGGGTGCTCAACACGGCCAACAACGCCCTGCTGCGGCTGATCGGGGTGCCGGTTGTCACCGAGCACGAGCGCGTCCACTCGCCGGAGGAGCTGCGGCTCCTCGTCATGCAGGCGCACGCGCACGGCACGCTCGACGAGTCGGACTCGGCGATGCTGGCGGGCGTGTTCGACTTCCACGACAAGCGGGCGCGCGACGTCATGCGCCCGCGCACGGAAGTGGTGGCGGTGTCGATGGACAGCACCGAGCAGGAGGTGTGGGAGCTGCTCCGGCGGGAGCGCTACACGCGCTACCCGGTCTACCGGGAGACGCTCGACGACGTGGTTGGCGTGTTCCTGGCCAAGGACCTCTGGCTGCACCCGCCTGGCGAGGCGTTCTCGCTCGAGCGCTTCATCCGCGAGCCGCTGTACGTCCCGGACAGCCGCCCCGCCGAGCGCGTGCTGGACGACCTGCGGAAGACGCGCGCGCAGATGGCGGTGGTGCTCGACGAGTACGGCGGCACCGCCGGGATCATCACGGTCGAGGACCTGGTCGAGGAGGTGATCGGCGACATTGCCGACGAGTACGATCAGATGGCGCGCGAGTCGCTGGAGATGGAGGGCGTGCTGGAGCTGGCCGGCTCGCTGTCGCTGATCGACGTGCGCTCGGACTACCACCTGCGCATTCCCGAAGGCGACTGGACGACGCTCGGCGGCTACGTGTTCGCGAAGCTGGGGCGGCTGCCCAAGCTCGGCGACCGGGTGACGTTCCAGGGCGGAGAGCTGGAGGTGGTGGCGATGGACGGCCGGCGCGTGGCGGCGGTGCGCGTGCACAAGCGCTCGGAGAGCGACGAGCGGGGTGCGGCGTGACGGGCCCCGCGCCCCTGCCTGACGCGGCGCCGCCCGAGCCCTCGTCCGGGCTGCGGGTGAACGACCAGCTGGTGATCCCGCGCGGCGAGCTGGAGTTCCGCGCCTCGCGCGCCAGCGGCCCGGGCGGCCAGCACGTCAACAAGACGTCGTCGCGCGTCGAGCTGCTGTGGAGCCCGGCCCGCTCGGCCGCCCTCACCGGCGAGCAGCGCGCCCGACTCGCCGAGCGGCTGGCATCGCGCCTCGACTCCGAGGGGGTGCTGCGCGTGGTGTCGAGCGACACGCGGAGCCAGCTCCGCAACCGCGAGGCCGCCGAGGGGCGGCTGGCCGAGCTGCTGAGGAAGGCGCTCGTCGTCCCCAAGAAGCGCCGGCCCACGAAGCCCAGCCGCGCCGCCAAGCAGGCGCGCCTCGACGAGAAGCGGCGGAACGCCGAGCGAAAGCGGAACCGGAAGGCGGATTACGACTGACGGGGCGCGCCCGTCATCCGCTTCATCTTCGCGATCGCCTCCCGCGCGTACGCCGCTTCGGGACTCTTCGGGTGGCGCTCGGCGAGGCGGCGGAGCTCGACCAGGGCGCGGCCCTCGTCGCCTAACGGGCCGCGGTAAAGGTCGACCAGCCGGTTGGAGGCGTAGAGGTCGCGCTGGGCCGGGACGCCGGGGATGCTTTGGACCTCGCGGAACAGTG
>DATFPD010000284.1:0-24875 GCA_035265005.1 Gemmatimonadaceae bacterium
CCCTTCGGTCCGGTCGGGCCGGCTGGGCCTGTCTCCCCCTTCGGCCCGATGAGGCCCGCGGGACCGGTCGCGCCAGTCGGGCCCACTGGACCGGTGGGACCGGCGGGGCCCGCCGGGCCCTGGTCGCCCCGCGGCCCGGCCAGGCCGGCGGCGCCCTGAAGCCCCTGCGGGCCCTGCGGCCCATTCGGGCCCTTTGCTCCGGGCGACCCGGGTGCACCGGTAAGGCCGGCGGGACCGGCCGGACCCACGACACCGTCGAGACCCACCGGGCCCGCGGGGCCCTCGGGCCCCGGGAGTCCCGCCGGTCCGGCCTCTCCCGTCACCCCGGCCGGCCCGGTCGGTCCCTGCAGACCCGCCGGCCCCTGAGCGACGCTGGGACCCTGGAGGCCCGTGGGACCCACTGGCCCCTGCGCCCCCTGCGCCCCCTGCGGCCCCTGCGGACCAGCCGGTCCCGGCTGGTTCCAGATGAATTCGATGTGGGTCGCCGCGAGGCAGGCCGCGGGAGTGCCGGTCGCGCCGATTCTATAGATGGTGCCTGTGGAGGGCACGTAGCAGGCGCGGAGGACCGTGGTCGCGGTCTGCGCCGACGCCGACGTTCCGAGCGCCGCCGCGGCGGCCGTCGCCAGCAGCAGCCTCACGCTGCCATGACGAAGAAATGCGGATGGAATCACCGGCTGCTCCGTGCTGCACGTGGCCGCGTCGCGCGCTTCGTGCTGCGGCGCGTGTGGCGGGGGGCGGGGAGCGAGGCCCGCCGCCTCAGTTCTCGTCGAGCAGGCGCTGGACGTCGTCGAGGGCGAGCCGGATCGCGGCGCGATCCGGGCCCTGCTCGGTCGGGCCGGCGCCTTCCGCGACGTCGAGGGCGGCGCGGGCGCGCTCGAGCGCGCTGGTGGTCCCGTCCAGGTCGCGCGCCTGGATGCGCGCCTCGAGCTCGTCGAGGCGCGTCCGCACGGTCGCGCCCCCGGACGCCGCGTCGAGCTGGGCGGCGATGCGCGCCGAGGCGTCGGAGAGGGCGTCGGTCACCGCGGTGACGCGCGCCTCGGGCACGTCGATGCTCTCGGAGAGCGCGACCGGGTTGTCGCCGCAGGCCAGCGCGGCGGCGACCAGAATCGCGTAGGCGAGCGGGGCGCTCCGCGGGCGGAAGCCGGGCCGGGCGTGGGAGCCGGGCGGCTCGGGCGGGAGGGCCGCCGGGTCGGCGGCGGCCACCGGATCTACAACCGGAGGAGCAACCATTGGTGCACCAGAAGCCTAACGTCTGTTGCGTCGTTCGGCCGCGGCCGCGCGCGAGCCGGGCCGCGCCGGAATCCTACAACGGGGCGCCCCGCGCCGCCAGGGCGCGGGGCGCCCCGCGTCAGGCGGTGTGGGGCGGAAGCCTACACGCTACTCGAAGCTCGGCTCGTACGCCTCCTCGCGCGGCGGAGTCAGGTGCGGGTTCTCGGTGAGGACGCGGGCGCAGGTGTTCCAGCGCAGGATCGCCTCGTCGTTCCCCGGGGGCCGCATCCGCTCGGCGCGCTCGTACCACTCCATGGCCTCGCGGAACCACTGGTAGGCGGTAGTCCCGGAGCCCGGGCGCCCCTGGCGCATGTGCGCCTTCGCGGCGCGCTCCCAGATGATCCCGGTGTAGTAGGTGCGGCGGTACTCGTCGCGGATCCGGGCGGCGAGCTCGCGCGCGCGCTGCGCCCCCTGCGCGGCGCCGATCTCTCCGCCGAACTGGTCGGTGATCGACAGCAGGAGCGCGATCAGCGCCTGCTGGTTCTCGGGATCGACGCCCAGGATGTCGAGGCAGATGCTCTCGGCCGCCGACGGGTCGTTGATCAGCCGGTAGTGCTCCGCCTTCTGCAGCGCGGCGGGGACGCCTTCCCTCGTGATGGGCTTGAGGTCGAACATGAGACGCGGGATGGGGGATGGGGGAAGGGGGATGAGAAGCGAATATGCTGCGATGGCGTGGACGCCGCGATCTACTTTGCGTCCCCCTTCCCCCTTCCCTCATCCCTTTTCTTCCGGCTGAAGATCTTCACCAGCTTCCCGACCGGGTCGTAGAACTCGTCGACCACGCGCTCCTTGAGCGGGATGATGGCGTTGTCGGTGATCGTGATGTGCTCGGGGCAGACGGCGGTGCAGCACTTGGTGATGTTGCAGTAGCCGATGCCGTGCTCGTTCTTGAGCGCCGGGACGCGGTCGGCCGTGTCGAGCGGGTGCATCTCGAGCGCCGCGGCGTAGACCATGTGCCGCGGCCCGGCGAACTGCTCGTGCAGGTGGTGGTCGCGCAGGACGTGGCAGACGTCCTGGCAGAGGAAGCACTCGATGCACTTCCGGAACTCCTGTACCCGGTCCACGTCCGACTGCGCCATCCGCCACGTCCCGTCGGGCGCGTCGGGCGGGCGCGGCTTGAAGCGGGCGATGGTCTTCTTGACGCGGAAGTTGACCGAGACGTCGGTCACCAGGTCGCGCAGGTGCGGGAAGGCCCGCATCGGCTCGACCGTCACCGGCTGGTCCGCCGGCAGCTCGTTGAGCCGCGTCATGCACATGAGCTTCGGCTTCCCGTTGATCTCGGCCGAGCAGGAGCCGCACTTCCCGGCCTTGCAGTTCCAGCGCAGCGCGAGGTCGTTGGCCTGCTCGGCCTGGATCTGATGCATCGCGTCGAGCACCACCATCCCTTCGACGACGTCGGTGGTGTAGTCCACGAGCTTCCCCGCCGCGGCGCCCGCGCCGCCCTCCCCGCGCCACACGCGGAAGGTGCGCGTGCTGCGCTGCGCCGCCGCGTCCTGCGCCGCCTGCGCGGCGGTGTAGGCGTCGACGGCCTTGGTGGTGGCGGGGGCGGTGGACGTGACTTGCGGCGTTGCCATCACTGGTCTCCTCGATTGCGAGGTGCGAGGTGCGAGGTGCGAGACGTGCCCCGGGAGGCGTGAGCGTCCCGAGGTCGGTCTCGCAACTCGCACCTCGCACCTCGCAGCAGTTCGCTCATCCCATCTCCTTGACGATCCCCTGCAGCTCCTCCGGCATCGGCGCGATCGGCATCCGCTCCACCCGCATGCCGCCGTCGGCGCCGCGCCTGACGACGACGTTGAAGGTGGCGTAGGCCGGGTCCTTCTGCGGGAAGTCCTCGCGGAAGTGGCCGCCGCGGCTCTCCCGGCGCTCGATCGCCGAGCGGGCGATCGCCTCGGAGACGGTGAGCAGGTTCGGGAGGTCGAGGGCGGTGTGCCAGCCGGGGTTGTACTCGCGGTTGCCGCCGACGCCGACGTGGCGGGCGCGCTCCCAGAGCCCGCGCAGGCCGCCGAGCGCGCGCTCCATCTCGTCGTGGTTGCGCACGATCCCCACCAGGTCCTGCATCAGCTCCTGGAGCTCGTGCTGCACCGCGTACGGCCCCTCGCCGCTCCCGTTCGCCCCGCCGCGCTCGAACGGCTCCAGCGCCACGCGCTCGGCGGCGCGGGCGTCGCCCTCGTCCACCGCGCCGCGCGGGTGCTCGCGGGCGAAGCGCGCCGCGTGCGTGCCGGCGCGGCGGCCGAAGACGAGCAGGTCGGAGAGCGAGTTCCCGCCCAGCCGGTTGGCCCCGTGGAGCCCGGCCGCCACCTCGCCGGCGGCGAACAGGCCGGGGACGGTGGACATCTGGGTGTCGCCGTCCACCCGCACCCCGCCCATGACGTAGTGGGTCGTCGGCCCGATCTCCATCGGCGACGTCGTGATGTCGATGTCGGCCAGCTGCTTGAACTGGTGGTACATGCTCGGCAGCTTGCGCCGGATGTGCTCTGCCGCGTTAGGCAGCTTGGCCTTGATCCACGAGATGTCGAGGTAGACGCCGCCGTGCGGGCTGCCGCGCCCCTCCTTCACCTCGCGCACGATGCAGCGCGCCACGTGGTCGCGCGTCAGCAGCTCGGGCGGGCGGCGCGCCGCCTTGTCCCCCTGCGTGTAGCGCCACCCCTCCTCCTCGTTGTCGGCCGTCTGCGGGCGGTAGTTCTCGGGGATGTCGTCGAACATGAAGCGGCGGCCGTCGCGGTTGCGCAGCACGCCCCCCTCGCCGCGCACCCCCTCGGTGACCAGGATCCCGCGCACGCTCGGCGGCCAGATCATCCCGGTGGGGTGGAACTGCACGAACTCCATGTCCTGGAGCGCCGCCCCGGCGCGGTAGGCCAGCGCGTGGCCGTCGCCGGTGTACTCCCAGCTGTTGCTCGTGATCTTGAACGCCCGCCCCACGCCGCCGGTGGCGAGCACCACCGCGCCGGCGCGGAAGAGCCGGAAGCGCCCGCGCTCGCGCTCGTAGGCCAGGGCGCCCGTGACGCGCTCCCCGTCCTTGAGCAGCTCGACGACCGTCACCTCCATGTGCACGTCCACGCGCCCCTCGTGGATCGCGTGGTCCTGGAGGGTGCGGATCATCTCGAGCCCCGTGCGGTCGCCGACGTGGGCCAGGCGCGGGTAGCGGTGGCCGCCGAAGTTGCGCTGGAGGATGCGCCCGTCCGGCGTGCGGTCGAACATCGCCCCCCACGCCTCCAGCTCGCGGATGCGGTCCGGCGCCTCGCGCGCGTGCAGCTCGGCCATCCGCCAGTTGTTGACGTACTGGCCGCCGCGCATGGTGTCGGCGAAGTGGACGCGCCAGCTGTCGCGCTCGTCCACGTTCCCCATCGCCGCCGCCGCGCCCCCCTCGGCCATCACCGTGTGCGCCTTCCCGAGCAGCGACTTGCACACGAGCCCCACCGCCGCCCCCTCCTCGGCCGCCGCCACCGCCGCCCTGAGCCCGGCCCCGCCCGCGCCGATGACGAGGACGTCGTAGTCGTGGGTCTGGAAGTCGCTCATGCGGACCTAACGGGGGATGGGGGATGGGGGAAGGGGGATGAACTGCGCTCGGGGCGGCCCGGGGCACCTCGTCCCCCATCCCCCTTCCCCCATCCCTCTCTCACAGGATCCTCCAATCGCTCCACATCCCCATCGAGCACATCCGCACGTAGATGTCCGAGAACGCCACCGAGAAGAGGCTGAGCCAGGCGAAGCGCATGTGGCGGGCGTTGAGGCGGCTGCAGCCCTCGTAACAGGCGCGGCGCGCCGGCGCGTCGGCCAGGGTGTCGCGGTAGCCGCCCACGACGTGGCGCAGCGAGTGGCAGCCGAAGGTATAGCCGGCGAGCAGGACGACGTTGAGCGTCAGCACCAGCGTCCCGACGCCGATCGCGAATCGCGTCCCGCCCGTTGCCGGGTCGGCGAACCGCGTCGCCTTGAAGGCGTCGTAGGCGAGGACCACGATGAACAGCAGAGCGACGTACAGGAAGTACCGGTGGACGTTCTGGAGGATGAGCGGGAAGGAGTGCTCGCCGCGGTAGCTGTCGCGCGGCTCGCCGACGGCGCAGGAGGGCGGGTCGGCCCAGAACGCCTTGTAGTAGGCGCCGCGGTAGTAGTAGCAGGTGACGCGGAAGAGCCCCGGGAAGGGGAGGATCAGGAGCGCCGGGGAGAAGGGGAGCCACCCCGGCCACCACCCGGGCTTCGGGCCCAGCCACGCGTGCGGCGAGCTGCCGAAGAGCTCGGGGGAGTAGAAGGGGGAGAGGTACGGTCCGTAGGTGTAGTGCGCGTTCTGGAACGCCGCCCACGTGGCGTAGACGACGAACGACCCCAGCACCACGAACACCACCGCCGGCTGCGCCCACCAGGCGTCGCGCCGCGTGGTCTCGCCGAAGCGGCGGCGGGGGGGTGGAGCCGGTGGGGCGAGCAGCGGGAGCGGAGCGTGCGCCATGGCGGGCCCTCGAGGCGGCGGGACGGTCGCGACGCCGTCGCCCAATCTGCGACGGCGGGCCAATATTCGGCCGCGGGGGCGGAGGGTGTCAAGGAGGGCGCGGCGGGGGCCCATGCCTAACGAACGCGGCAGCCGCCCGGCGGCCGGCCCGCGAGGGGGGACCGGCCGCCGGGCGGCTGCCGCGGCTGCCGCGGGTGGGGCGGGGCGCCGGGGCCCCGCCGCCGCTACCGGCCGCGCGACTTCGAGGCGCCGCCCTTCTTCGAGGCGCCCTTCCGGGCGCCGCCCTTCTTGGCCGAGCCCTTCCGGGCCGAGCCCTTCCGGCTGTCCCCGCCCCCGCCCCCGCCGCCGCCGCCCTTCTGGACCGATGCCAGCCACTCCTCGGCCGCCTTCAGCGCGCCCGACCGCCCGCCGTTCGAGACGTCCCCGAAGAACGCCTTGTGGCGCGGGCGCCACCCCTCGTCCGTGCGGCGGTAGTCGAAGCGCACGAAGTACCCGTGCGTCCGCGTCGAATCCTGGTCGATGCGGCTGATGCCGGCACTCGGCTGGCGTCCGCGCCCGGCCGATCCCCTCTTCGCGGAGGCTCCCCCGCGCGCGCGCGAGCCGGCCGAACCGCCGCGCGCCCCTTTCGCCGATGTAGTCTTTCGAGCTGGCATCTCCCCTCCCCGTCGTCGGGTGAAGGCGTGAGTGGTTGGTGACCTCCGGCCGGGGACCGCCGGCGCCGGTGCCTAACCAGCCGCGCCGGTCCCGCGCCGGGTGCATTATGCACTACCGAGGCGGATTTCGCCATGCGCCGGCCGAAGATTCCCGGCCCCGCCCGCCGACGCCTCCCCCCCGCCACCGGCTCAACGCCTAACGTCCTCGGCCCGTTCCCGGGCCCGGCTCCCTACGGCCCGCCCGTGATGCATAACGGGTGCCTGGCGCCTGACGCGGGGCCGGCCCCGCTCCTCCAGGGTGTCGTCGGGCCCCCAGCGCGCCGTCAGGGCGCGCCGTCAGGGCGCGCCGTCAGGGGGCGCCGTCAGGGGGCGCCGCCGCCGCCCGCCGCCGCGGCCCCCGCCCCCAGCCGCTTCAGCTCGGCCTCGGCGGCCGCGTAGCCGAACGACGGCCACTGCCCCCGCGCCGCGACGAGGCGGCGGAAGACGCGCACCGCCTCGTCGCGGCGGCCGTTGTAGAGGTGCCAGTTGCCGACGCCGTACCCCAGGGCGGGGTCGCGGATGGCGGGCGGCACCCGGCCGGCCTCGGCCGGCGGCAGCAGGGAGTCCTCGGGCAGCTCGCCCCGGTACAGCAGCAGCAGCCGGTGGTACGACTGGTTCTCGATGACGTCCATGTCGCGCCGGATCGGCGCCAGCACCGCCGCCGCCTCGTCGTCGCGCCCCATCCGCCGGAGCGTCATGTACAGCCAGTGCGCGGTCGCGACCTGCATGTCGTCGGTGCGGGACCGCGTCAGGCACTCGCGGTACGCCCGGCGCGCCGCCGAGAAGTTCCCCGACAGGTAGTAGGCGAGGCCCAGGTGGTACCAGATGTTGGTCTGGAGCGTGCTGGTGGGGACGTTGCGCGCGTTGGGCAGCCCGTCCGGCTCCACCCGGTCGATCAGCCCCTGCTCCAGCCGCGCCGCCCGCTCCAGGTCGTCGATCGCGTCGTCGAGCCGGCGGAGCGTGATGTAGCGGTGGCCGCGGTGGCGCAGGAACCGCGCGTCGTCCGGGTGGTCGGCCAGCCCCTGCGTGAAGATCCTGATCGCCTCCCGGTATCGCCCCAGGTACGCCACCCGCCGCCCCAGCCAGACCGCCGCGTCGGCGTCGTCCGGCTTCCGCTCGTAGACCTCGCGCGCCTCGGCCAGCCGCTGCTCGTACACCCGCCGCGTCTCCTCCGGAATCGGCGGCGGGTACAGCGTGTCGCCGAGGAACGAGATCGCCTCCGCCCCCGGCGGCGGCTCCACGCTCGGCGTCCCGGGCACGCCCCCCCCGCCCCCGGACGCGCACGCGGCGGCGCCGGCGATCGCGAGCAGGCCACCGAGCAGGCCACCGAGCACGCACCCCTTCACGGCGATTCGCATGGTGAGATTCATTCGTTGGAGGCGGCGACGATGTACGGTAATGGCTTACCACGGATGAATACGGATAACAGCACGGATGAACACGGATCGCTGCCGGGACGCATCGGTGTTCATCCGTGCTCCTGTCCGTGTTCATCCGTGGTAAGCCGTTCCTCTCGCGGCGTGCGCCCGAGTACGGCGGCGACGGTCAGGAAGGCGGTGGCGTTCAGCACGGTCTTCGTGATGTCGGGGATCGCGTCGACCGCGATCAGGATGCCGATCCCCTCGACCGGCAGGCCGAGCGATGCGTAGAGCGGGGCCTGGAGCACCAGGCTCGCACTCGGGATGCCGGGGGCGCTGAAGCTCGTCATCACCGACGTCAGGGCGATCGTCGCGATCTGGAGCGGCCCCAGCGCGACGCCGTAGAGCTTCGCCACGAACAGGGCGCCGACCATCCACGTCGCGGGCGTACTGATCTTGAACGTCGCCGCGGCGAGCGGCAGCACGAAGCGGGTGGCGTGCGGCGGCAGGCGCAGCCCGCGCTCGGCGCCCTCGATCAGCGCCGGCAGCGAGGCGAGCGAGGAGCGCGACGTGAGCGCGACGACCTGCGCCGGCAGGAGCGTGCGCGCGAAGGTGCGGAGCGGCACGCGGCCGGCGGTCGCCGCGAGCAGGTAGAGCGCCGCCGTCGTCGCGACGAAGAACGCGCAGATGACGACGACGTAGTAGCCGATCGCCCCGACCGCCGAGAGCCCCACGCGCGCCGCCAGCGGCGCGGCGAGCGCGAAGACGCCGAGCGGCGCCGGGACGAGGAGCCAGCGGACGACCGCGAGCATCGCGTCGGCCACCACCTGGAAGAAGCTGGTGAGCAGCCGGCGGGACTCGGGCGCGATGCGCGCCGCCGCGAGCCCGAACGCGATCGAGAACACCACCAGCGGCAGCAGCGCGCCGTCCACCGCGGCCTTGACCGGGTTCGCGGGCGCGAGCTCCGCCACCCACTGCCCGAACGTCGGCAGCCGCTTCGCGCCCTCGGCCGCGACCGCCGTCGCCCCGGCGGCGCCGGCCCGCAGCGCGGCGGTCGCGGCGGCGTCCACGCGCAGGCTCGCGAAGAGCGGCGGCGCGAGCAGTACGGCGGTGACGGCGCTCGCCGCGAGCAGCGCGACGAAGAGGAGCAGCGCGCGCGCCCCCAGCGGGCCGACCGCCCGCGTGTCGCTCGCCGCGCCCACGCCCACCACGAGCAGCGACACGACGAGCGGGATGACCGTCATCCGCAGCGCGTTGATCCAGAGGATCCCCACCGGCTCGACGGCCGAGACCCACGCCACCGCGCGCGAATCCCCCGACGCCGCGGCCGCCGCGCCGACGGCGAGCCCCGCGGCGAGGGCGGTCAACGAGCGGGAGGTAGGAGACACGGGCTCGCGGTGGAAGGAGCCCGAAGCTTCACCCCGGTACCAGGCGGGGCAAGAGGAGGGACGACACGGGAGTTGTCAGTTGTCGGTTGAGGTTGTGAGTTGCCAGTAGGGGCGAGGCAGGCCTCGCCCTACTCCTGACTGACAACTTCAACTCACAACTGACAACTCGCCGTTCAGGCCGCCGCCGCGAGCTGCTCCCCGATCTCGCGCCGCATGCAGGACGTGTGCGGCCGGCAGACCTTTTCCGGGTAGAGCGCGCGGTCCACCACGTCGTAGCCGCACGACTCGAAGAACCCCGGCGAGAGCGTGTGCGCGAAGACGTCGCGGAAGCCGCGCTTGCGCGCCAGCCGCTCGACCTCGCCCACTACCTCCCGCCCGAGCCCGCGCCCCTGCGCGTGGCGCGCCACGGCGAGCGAGACCAGCTCGGCGACCGACGGCGAGTACTCGCGCAGCGCCCCGCAGGCGAGCACCGTGCCGCGCTCGTCGGCGGCCACGATGTAGTCGTCGATCACCTCGGCCACCTGCGCCGGCGTGCGCGGGAGCATCACGTCCTCGGCCGCGAAGCCGTTGACGAGCGCGGCGATCGCGGCCACGTCGGCCGGGCGGGCGCGGCGCAGGACGACGCCCGGCGGCGCGCCGAGCAGCGCGACTGGCGTCACGCCGCGCCCCCGAACAGCGCCGTCTCGAGCAGCGCCACGCCGCGCCCCAGCTCCTCGCGCGTGGCGACGAGCGGCGGGAGGAGGCGGACGGTGTGCTCGCCGGCGGTGAGGACGAGCAGCCCCAGCTCGCGCGCCCGCTCGACGACGTTCCCCGCCGGCTCGGCCACGTCCACCCCCCACATGTAGCCGGCGCCGCGCACCGCGCGCACCGGCCCGCGCCGCCGCGTTAGGCCGTCGAGCACCGACCCCAGCCACTGGCCGTTCTCGCGGACGCCGGCCAGCAGCGCCGGGTCGGCCAGCCGCTCGACGACGTGCAGCGCCACCGCGGCCACGAACGGCCCGCCGCCGAAGGTCGTCGCGTGGTCGCCGTACTTCACCGCCGCAGCGACGCGGTCGGCGAGCAGCACCGCGCCCATCGGCAGGCCGCCGGCGAGCGGCTTGGCGAGCGTCAGCAGGTCCGGCTCGACGCCCAGCCGCTCGTAGGCGAAGAGCATCCCGGTGCGCCCGAGGCCGCACTGCACCTCGTCGAAAATGAGCAGCGCGTCGCGCTCCCGGGTCAGCGCGCGGACCTCGCGCACGAGCCCGGGGTCGAGCACGCGTACGCCGCCCTCGCCCTGCACCGGCTCGAGAATGACCGCCGCCGTCGTCTCGCGGTCCACCGCCGCCGCGATCTCCACCATGTCGCGCTCGACGATCCGGACGCCGCCGGCGAGCGGGCGGAAGGGGGCGCGGTAGCCCGGGCGGTCGGTGGCGGCGAGCGACGCGAACAGCCGCCCGTGGAAGCTCCCGCGGAGCGCGATGATCTCGTGCTTCGCGCCGCCGGCCCACGCCGCCGCGTCGGCGCTGCCGCCGGCGAGGGTCACCGCGCTCTCCGCCTGCGAGCGCGCCCAGCGCCGCGCGAACTTGAACGCGCCCTCGTTGGCCTCCGCGCCCGAGTTGCAGAAGAACGCCTTCGACGCGAACGAGTGCGCCACGAGCCACGCCGCCAGCCGCTCGGCGGGCTGCGTGTGGTAGAGGTTCGAGACGTGGAGGATCCCCGGCTCGGCGGCGGCGTGGATGGCCGCGCGCACCCCCTCGTCGCCGTAGCCGAGCGCGTTGACCGCGATGCCGCTGGCGAAGTCGAGGTAGGCCCGGCCCGCGTCGTCGAACAGCTCGACGCCGCTCCCGCGGACGAAGGTCAGCGGCTGGCGCTTGTAGACGGGGAGCAGCGCCGAGGCGCCCTCTCCCTGCTGCGGCGCGCCCTGGGCGCCCACCGCCAGGGCGGCCGACGCCGCCTCGGTCGACATCGTGACGGTCACGAGACTCCCTCCGTGGCTGTTGCTTCGATTGCTTCGATTGCTTCGACTTCGAGTGATGCGACTGAGGCGGCCGATGCCGCGGCGACGACGGCGGTCCCGCGCGCGCGGTCGCCGATCGCGGCGACGTCGCCGACGCGCACGCGCACGACGCCGCGCTCGAGCGCCGCCAGCGCGGCCTCGAGCTTGGCCGCCATCCCGCCGCGCGCGGTGCCGTTGCGCACGAGGGCGCGCGCGGCGCCGGCGTCCAGCTCGGACGCGGGTCCGTCGCCCACGAGCACGCCCGGCACGTCGGAGATGAGGAGCAGCTCGACGGCGCCCAGCGCGGCGGCCACGGCGGCCGCGGCGTCGTCCGCGTTCACGTTGAGCGCGCCCGCGGCGCCGGCCGACGGCGCCGCGTCGCGGCTCAGCGGCGAGAGGACGGGCAGGTAGTGGCCATCCATGAGATGGCGCAGGAGCCGCGCGTCCACCGCCGTCACGTCCCCCACCCGCCCCAGCGCGCCCCCGCGCGCCGTGCGCGCGCTCAGCAGCGCGCCGTCCTCGCCGGAGAGCCCCACCGCGGGAACCCCGAGCGCGATCAGGGCGGCGACGAGCCGCTTGTTCGCCGACCCCGAGAGCGCCATCCGCAGCGTCTCGATGTCCTGCTCGCTCGTGACGCGCCGCCCGCCGACGAACTCCGGGACGCCGCCGAGCCGGCTCTGGAGCGCCGAGACCTCGTCGCCGCCGCCGTGCACGACGCAGAGCGCTCCCGGCCGCTCCCGCCAGAGCGCCGCGATGGCCGCGGGGAGCGCCGGGTCCGACTGCGCGCGGCCGCCGACCTTGACGACGGTCGTCATGCCGGCAGCCCCATCGCCTCGTCGAGCCCGAGGACGAGGTTGGCGTTCTGGAGCGCCTGGCCGGCCGCCCCCTTCACCAGGTTGTCGATCGCGGCGAAGACGGTGAGCGTGGGGCGGCGCATGCCGGCGGCGGGGACGGCGGCGATCCGCGCGACGTTGCGGCGCACGACGTCGCGCAGCGAGGGCGCCTCGGCCGCGACCTCGACGAACGGCTCGCCGTCGAAGTCGGCGCGCCAGAGCGACGCCGGGTCGGCGACCGGCTCGCGCAGCTCGACGGTGACGGTGGCGAGGATGCCGCGCGTCACCGGCAGCAGGTGTGGCGTGAAGAGCAGGTCGGCGTCGGCGTGGAAGGCGGCCATCACGGCGCGCATCTCCGCCATGTGCCGGTGCGCGTTGCCGGTGGCGTACGCGCGGAAGTCCTCGGCCACCTCGCCGAAGAGGAGGTCCGGGCGCGGCGTGAAGCCGGCGCCGGTGACGCCGCTCGCCGCCGCGACCGAGATCGTCGAGCCGGTCGCGACGAGCCCGCGCCGGAGCAGCGGCAGCAGCGCGAGCAGCACCGCGGTCGCGTAGCACCCGGGGTTCGCCACCACGCGCGCGGCCGCGACCTGCTCGCGCGCGAGCTCGGTCAGCCCGTACGGCGCGAGCTCGTCGCCCTCTTCCCCCACCGGCGTCAGCAGATGCGAGACGTCGAACGAGCCGTCGCTCGAAGACCCGTTGCCGTCCGCCGAGTGCCGAGTCCCGGGCCGCAGGTCGGACGACAGGTCGACGACGCTGGCCCCGGTGGCGCGCACGCGCGCGACCCACTGCGCCGAGGCGCCGTGCGGCAGCGCGGCGAAGACCAGCGCCGCGTCGGCCAGCTGGACCGCGTCCGGCGCGGCGAAGACGATCTCCCGCCGCGCGCCGACGCGCAGGCGCTCCCCGCGCCGCTCGTTGGCGGCGGCGAAGGCGAGCTCGAGGCGCGGATGGGCGGCGACGAGCGCGCACAGCTCGCGTCCGGCGTAGCCGCTGGCGCCGAGGACCCCGACGGGAATTTTATGCATGGGTTGTGCATACTAATTCAGTTTGAGGTGATGTCAAGTGATCGGGGGCAGTGGTGGGCCCTTGATTCATCAAGGGCCTCTTGCATCCCGGCCCGGCAGCCTGGGGCCCTCGATGAATCAAGGGCCCACCGTCCTAGCCCGCCTCCCGGCCGCCGTCTCATATTGGTTCTCATGCACGACTCCAAACGCGCCCGTCAGGCGGCCATCCGCGAGATCGTCGACGCCAGCGCGGTGGCGAGCCAGGAGGAGCTGCGCGGCCTGCTGCGCCAGCGCGGCTGGGACGTCACCCAATCCACCCTCTCGCGCGACCTGCGCGAGCTGCGGCTGGCGCGCGTGCCGACGCCCGACGGCCTGCGCTACGTCCCGACCGGGGCGGCGATGGCCGGGTCCGGCGGGGGCGGCGGCGACGCGGGCGAGGACGACGAGCGCACCGCGCTCGACTCCCTCCTCCCGGCCCTCTTCGACCGCGTCGACGGCGTCGGCGAGCTGGTGGTGCTGCACACGGTCATCGGCGGCGCCCAGCCGGTGGCGGTGGCGCTCGACACCGAGAGCTGGCCAGACGTCCTCGGCACCATCGCCGGCGACGACACGATCCTCATGATCTGCCGCTCGGCCCAGGCGCGCGAGCGCGTGATGCGCCGGCTCAGGAGCATCGCGGGACGCTAGCGGGACGCTAGCGGCGCGCAGCGCAGCGCGCCCGGCAGTCCCGGCGGTTGACACGGGGCCCGACCCAGAGTAAATATGCATACTCACTGCATATTCATTCCCACAGCCCCGTCCATGCCGCACACCATCGTCCTCGCCTACTCCGGGGGGCTCGACACCTCGGTCATCGTCCCGTGGCTCAAGGAGCGCTACCAGGGCGCCCGGGTCATCTGCTTCGCCGCCGACGTCGGGCAGGGCGAGGGGGAGCTGGCCGGGGTGCGGGAGAAGGCGCTCGCGTCGGGGGCCGACGACTGCCACATCGAGGACCTGCGCCGCCCGCTGATCGAGGACTTCATCTGGCCGACGCTCCGCGCCGGCGCGATCTACGGCCGCAAGTACCTCCTGGGCACGTCCGTGGCGCGGCCGCTGATCGCGCGGCGGCAGGTGGCGCTCGCGCGCGCCGTCGGCGCCGACGCGCTGGCGCACGGATGCACGGGGAAGGGGAACGACCAGGTGCGCTTCGAGCTCACCTACGCCCACTTCGCCCCGGACCTTCCGGTGATCGCGCCGTGGCGCGAGTGGGAGATCCGGAGCCGCGAGGACGCGCTCGCCTACGCCGCCGAGCGCGGCATCCCGGTGGCGGCGACGCGCGAGAAGATCTACTCGCGCGACCGCAACCTCTGGCACCTCTCGCACGAGGGGGGCGCGCTCGAGGACGCGCGCCTCGCCCCGCCGGACGACGTCTTCCAGCTCACGCGCCACCCGCACGAGGCGCCTGACGAGCCGGAGGAGGTCACGATCGCCTTCGAGCGCGGGACGCCGGTGGCGGTGAACGGCCGCCGCTTCGGCGGCGATCCGGTCGCCCTCGTCGCCGAGCTGAACGCCGCCGGCGCGCGCAACGGCATCGGCCGCGTGGACCTGGTGGAGGACCGGCTCGTCGGGATGAAGTCGCGCGGGGTCTACGAGACGCCGGGCGGCACGCTGCTCTACGCCGCCCACTCCGAGCTGGAGCAGCTCGTGCTCGACCGCCGCACCCTGGCCGCGAAGGACAGCATCGCGCCCCGCTACGCCGACCTGGTGTACGAGGGGCGGTGGTGGACCACCGAGCGCGAGGCGTACGACGCCTTCGTCGGCGTCACGCAGCAGCGCGTCACCGGCACCGTCGCGCTGCGCCTCTACAAGGGCAACGTGATCGTCGCCGGCCGCGAGAGCCCGCACGCCCTCTACGACGAGCGCTTCGTGACCTTCGGCGAGGACGACGTCTACCAGCAGTCGGACGCCGCCGGCTTCATCCGCCTCTTCGCCCTCCCCGACCGGGTGCGGGCGCTGAAGGACCACGAGGCCGCCGGCCAGGAGCCGGGCGTCGCCGCGTCGCATAACGGGAACGGGAACGGCAACGGGAACGGCGCGCACGCCGCCGCGGCCGCCGCCGAGCCGGAGCCGGCCGCCGCCGTATGACGACGAGCCTCCTCCCCGTGCAGCCCAACGACGGCCCGCTGGCCGAAGAAGCTGCTCGGCGCTCGTCCGGCGGGACTCGGCGCTCGGCACCCCGCCCCGCGCTCGACGACGTGCGCCTTCGCGCGGAGGCTGGTGTCATCCCGCAGGAGCCGGCGCAGCCGGCGAGTGTCGGGACGAGTCCCGGTGCGCCCCACCGCCTCTGGGGCGGACGCTTCGGCGGCGGCGGGCCCGCGCCGGCGCTGGAGCGGCTCAACCGCTCGGTCGACGTCGACTTCCGCCTCTGGCCGCACGACGTGCGGCTGTCGAAGGCGTGGGCGGTGGCGCTCTCGCTCGCCGGCGTGCTCACCGCCGACGAGGCGCGCCGGATGGAAGCCGCGCTCGACGCGGTCGGCGAGCGGCTGGCGTCGGGCGAGGGCCCGACGGCCGCCGACGAGGACGTGCACACCGTCATCGACCGGCTGCTGCACCAGGAGGCCGGCGCCGAGCTGGCCGCCAAGCTGCACACGGGGCGCAGCCGCAACGACCAGGTGGCGACCGCGACCCGCCTCTGGGCGGCCGGGGCGGCGCGCGACCTGGCCGAGGCGGTGCGCGCGCTCCAGGCCGCGGTGGCCGACCAGGCGGAGGCGCTCGGCGCCGCCGTGATGCCCGCCTACACGCACCTCCAGCAGGCGCAGCCGGTGCTGGCCGCGCACTGGATGCTGGCCCACTTCTGGGCCCTCGAGCGCGACCGCGGGCGCATGGCCGCCGCGCGGCGCGGCGCGCTGGCGGCGCTCCCGTTAGGCTCGGGGGCGATCGCCGGCTCGGCGTACCCGATCGACCGCGTGCTGCTCAAGGAGAGCCTGGGCTTCGCCGCCCCGTCGCCCAACAGCATCGACGCCGTCGGCGACCGCGACTTCGTCGCCGAGCTGCTGTTCGCGGTGACGCTGCTCTGCACGCACCTGTCGCGGCTGGCCGAGGACCTGATCGTCTTCGGCTCGTCGGAGTTCGGCTTCGTGCGCTTCGGCGACCGCTTCACGACCGGGTCGAGCATGATGCCGCAGAAGCGGAACCCGGACGTGCTGGAGCTGGCGCGCGGCTCCGGCGCCCGCGTCCTCGGCGACCTGATGGCGCTGCTGGCGACGCTCAAGGGGCTGCCGAGCGGCTACAGCAAGGACCTCCAGGACGACAAGCGCGCGCTGTTCGGCGCGGTGGACATGACGACGCTGGTGCTCCCGGCGGTGACCGGCGCGCTCGCCGAGCTGCGCTTCGACACGCGCCGGATGCGCGAGGCGATCGTCGGCGCGACGCTCGCCACCGACCTCGCCGACTATCTGGTCCGCAAGGGCGCCACCTTCCGCGAGTCGCACGAGGCGGTGGGGCGGCTGGTGCGCGAGTCCGAGCAGTCGGGGTGCGACCTGCACGCGCTGCCGTACGCGTCGCTCACCGCCGCCCACCCGCTGTTCGACCGCGACGCCTTCGACTGCCTCTCGCCGCGCCACTCGATCGAGCGACGCGCCGTGGACGGCGGCACGGCCCCCGACGCCGTGAGCGCGCAGCTGGAGACGGCGCGGCGGGCGCTGGAAAGTAAGGACTGATTCGCGATGCGCGATGCGCGATTCGCGAGGGGCCCCGGGACGCCACTACCTGGCTTCCCGGGGCCCCTCGCGAATCACGCATCGCGCATCGCGAATCGCCTTCAGAACATGAGCCCGAACGTCACCGGGATGAACGCCGTCGATTCGCCGCCGCCGCTGCTCACGCGGTGGTAGCGAACCTCGGCGAAGGCGGCGAAGCCCGTGAGGGAGAACTTGCCGCCGACGCCGACGTTCCAGCCGAAGTCGTTGTCGGAGTCAATGTTGTCGACGTCGAACTTCGTGTTGTAGAGGCCGATGCCGCCGATGACGTACGGGCGCGCCGGCAGGATGCCGGACGGCTGGAAGATGACGTTGCCCGTGAGGTTGAGCAGCCGCAGGTCGGGGACGTCGGTGGTGCCCAGGCCGGGGATGGTGACGCCCTCCTTGCCGGCGAACTGGTGGTACGACCCCTCGACGCGGAAGCCGATCGGGAGGAGGGGCGGCTGGG
Source organism: Gemmatimonadaceae bacterium (assembly GCA_035265005.1). Classification (GTDB taxonomy): domain Bacteria; phylum Gemmatimonadota; class Gemmatimonadetes; order Gemmatimonadales; family Gemmatimonadaceae; genus DATFPD01. Next base: position 17,143 of record DATFPD010000284.1, read on the forward strand.
CGCCGAGGAGCAGCGAGACGTGGAACCCGGTCTCGCTCTGATCGGCGAAGTCGCCGGTCGGAATCGACGCGCCGGCGGCAATGCCGAAGGCACCGAGCTGGGCGTGCGCCGGGAGGGCGGCGCCGGCGGTGAGTGCGAACGCGGCAGCGGCCGTGACGATCCTGATGCGCATGCGAGGAGTCTCCTGTCGAGAGTAGGACGACGTTGGCCCCTGCTGGCCGCAAGGCTCGTGCGAGCAAGCAGGCCCGGGGCCAGGACCCCGCGCGAAATCCGCACGGAATCCGTCACGAACCCGCCAAACGCAAGCGGGGCGCTCCGAACGGAGCGCCCCGCTTGCAAGACGAAGTGGCGTCGCCTTAGCGGCTAGCCGGCTTCGTGACGTTCTCCGCGGCCGGGCCCTTCTGGCCCTGCACCAGGTCGAACTCGACGCTCTCGCCCTCGGCCAGCGACTTGAACCCGTTGCCCTGGATCGCGCTGTAGTGAACGAAGCAGTCCTTGGTCCCGTTGTCCGGGGTGATGAAGCCGAAGCCCTTGGCGTCGTTGAACCACTTCACCTTGCCAGTCGTACGCATTCCCTACTCCTCAGATACTGTAGCCCGTTGTCCAGGGAGCGGAACACGCCGTACCCAGACAAGCACTTGCGGGACCTCAGGACCCCCGCACTGGTCCACCGCCGCCCACCCGCAAACGGATGGTGCGACTGCGCGAGACATACTAATAACACGGTCCGGGGCTGACAAGAGAGGGATGGGGGACGGGGGACGGGGGATGAACTGCCGAGGACCCCAGCAGTCCATCCCCCATCCCCCATCCCCCGTCCCCCATCCCCGTCCCGCTACGGCCTGGGCGGCGGGGCGCCTGGCGGGGCGGCGGTCGTCGGGGCCGGCGTCGCGGCGCCCGGGGTCGCGGGCGCCGTCGTCGCCGGCGGGGTCGTACCGGGCGCGGGGCCGATGGCGCGCGCCTCGGTGACGAAGTAATCGGTCTCGCCGAAGCAGCTCGTCGGGACGCCCTTCTTCTGCTCGTAGGTGAGCGAGACGCGCCCCTCCTGGGTGCGCATCAGCTCCTCGATCTGGCGCGCGACCTTGTCGTCGCGCACGGAGAACTGGAAGTACTGCGGCGCCGAGCCGGGGACGGTGGACATCGCCATCTCCCCCTCCCACGTCTTACAGACCCATCCCTTCCGCGAGAACTTCTGCACGTAGCCCACGCGCTCGCCGCTCGAGTACGACATGCTGAGCGTGATGAACGACCAGAGCCCGAAGAGGAGCGCCGGCACGACCAGGATCGACAGGAGCGCCAGCAGCCCCCACCGCCGCCCGCGCCCGCGCTTCTGGTCCTCTTTCATCGTCTTCACGTCGTCCGTGTTGTAGCCGCGACCGGGCAGCTCGACGTTGTCTTCCCCTTTCCTGGCCATTCCGCCTCTCTGTCGCTGGGGCCGGTTGTCTTCGAAAGGAAGAATGGTGCCGCAGGACGGCCAGGGATAGGGGACGCGGGATGCGGGACGAGCGCTTCCCCTGTCATCCCGCATCCCGCATCCCGCGTCTCTCACCCCCGCCGCATCTCGCTCACCAGCGACTGCGTCTCCGCCGACGGCTCCGCCTCCAGCTCGGTGCGCAGGCGGCGGGCGAATTCTTCGTACAGGCGGAGCGCGCCGGCGCGGTCGCCGACGCGATGGAGCATCGTCATCGCCCGGCGGAGCACGCGCTCGTCGTCGCGGGAGTAGCGGACGGCCTGGCGCGCCCAGCGGCCGGCGTCGGTGAGCTGCTGCCCGGCCTCGAAGCGCTGCGCCAGCGCCCACGACGCCGCGGCCGCCTCGCCGCGCAGCTCGCCGCGCCGGTCATCCAGCCATCGCCCGAACGCGTCGCACTCCGGCAGGTGAAAGCCGGGCATGAGGTCGCCGCGGTAGAGCTCGAGCGCCGCCAGCAGCTCCCCGCGTTCGATCGCGTCGCCGAACGCCACGGCGTCGCACCAGAGCGCGTCGTGGTCGAGCGCCAGCTCCTCGTCGCCGCGCGAGAGGAGCAGCTGCGCGCCGAGGACGTCGCGGACGTGGAAGACGGCCTTCCGCAGCGCCGCGCGGGCGTGCGCCTGGTCGAGCTCGGGCCAGAGGAGCGCGGCGAGCAGGTCGCGGCGCTGGAACCGCCGCCCGCGCGCGCCGCCCCCCTCGACCGCGAGGTACGCGAGCAGCCCGACGGTCTTCGGCTGGACGAGCACGCGCTCCGCGGCGGGCGACCCGCGGAGGTCGATCCCACCGAAGAGCGAGAGGCGTAAGGCGGCGGCGCTGTTCGGCACGCGATGCGGTGCGGCGACGGGCGGCGGGGGCCGCTCAATGAAGCCCGCGCGACCCGCGCTGTAAAGTGGCGCCGCGCCGCGCGCGCTGACGGAACGCTCACAGGACGCACACGGAACGCGAAAGGAACGGCGCCAACCTCGCGCCCCGAACAGGGGTCGAACGGGCACCGCCTAACCTCGACGCGAAATGCACGCGCCCCGCCCGCGCCCACGCGCGCCGGCGCCCGATCATTCGCATCCGCGGAGGTACGTCATGGCCCGGGTCCCGCTTCGCTCGCTGCTCCCGCTGCTCTCGCTTCGCTCGCCTCTCTCGCGCACGCTCCCACTCTGTACCGGCCTGCTGGTGGCCGCCGCGTGCGTACACGCAACTTCGCCGTCGTCGTCGTCGTCCGCCGCGGCGGCCGCCCAGGCGCCGCGCCCGGTCGTGTACTACGACGCGCGCTCGATCAGCTTCTCGGAGCTGACGGCGGCGCGCGGGACCACCGTGTACGAGCTGCTGCGCACGCTGCGTCCCGAGTTCCTCCGCCCGCGCTACCCGTCGCTCGACAGCCCCGGCGGACACCTGCCCGCGGTCTACGTCGACAACGCGTACGAGGGCGAGGTCGAGATGCTGCACAGCGTGCCGTCGACCGCCATCACGCGCATCCGGTTCCTCACGCCGGTCGAGGCGGGGCAGCGCTTCGGTACGACCCACGACCATCGGGGCGGCGTGATCCTCGTCCAGACGGGGCGGCGGATGTAGCTCGGGGGCGGCGGGACGCGTCCCGCCGCCCCGCGTCCCGCCAAAGCTTCGCCCGCCCGCGTCGGCCCTTTAGCTTTCACCAGGGCCTTCCACACAGGGCGATCGATGGGATTTGGGACTCGCAGGCGGACGGTGACGGCGTGGGTCGGGAGCGTGCCGGTGGGCTCCGACTTCCCCGTCGTCGTCCAGTCGATGACGAACACCGACACGGCCGACGCGGCCGCCACCGCGGCGCAGGTCGCGGCGCTGGCAACGGCCGGCTCGCAGCTCGTGCGCGTCACCGTCAACAACGAGGCGGCGGCCGCCGCCGTCCCCGAGGTCGTGCGGCGGCTCGCCGACGAGCACGGCACGAGCGTGCCGATCGTCGGCGACTTCCACTACAACGGCCACCTGCTGCTCGCGAAGTTCCCCGACTGCGCGCGGGCGCTGGCGAAGTACCGCATCAACCCGGGGAACGTCGGCTCGAAGCGGCGCGACGAGAACTTCCGCGCGATCGTTCGCGTGGCGGTGGAGAACGACAAGCCGGTGCGCATCGGCGTCAACTGGGGCTCGCTCGACCAGGACCTGCTGACGACGATGATGGACGAGAACTCGCGCCGCGCCGAGCCGCTCGACGCGCGCGACGTCTACGTCGAGGCGATGCTGGAGAGCGCGCTCCGCTCGGCGGCGCTGGCCGAGGAGGCGGGGCTGGGGCACGACCGCATCCTCATCTCGGCCAAGGTCTCGCTCGTCCCCGACCTGGTGGACGTCTACCGCCGCCTCGCCGCGCGCTGCGACTACCCGCTGCACCTGGGGCTCACCGAGGCGGGGATGGGGACGAAGGGCGTCATCGCCAGCACCGCCGGCCTCTCGATCCTGCTCGCCGAGGGGATCGGCGACACGATCCGCGTGAGCCTGACGCCGCGCCCCGGCGGCGACCGCACCGAGGAGGTGCAGGTCGCGCAGCAGATCCTCCAGTCGTTAGGGCTGCGCAGCTTCACCCCGCAGGTGACGGCCTGCCCCGGCTGCGGCCGCACGACGTCCACCTTCTTCCAGCAGATGGCCGAGGACATCCAGCGCCACCTGCGCGAGCAGATGCCCGCCTGGCGCGAGCGCTACCGCGGCGTGGAGACGATGCGCGTCGCCGTGATGGGGTGCGTGGTCAACGGCCCCGGCGAGTCCAAGCACGCCAACATCGGGATCTCGCTGCCGGGGACGTTCGAGGAGCCGGTGGCGCCGGTGTACGTGGACGGGAAGCTGCGGGTGACGCTGCGGGGGGAGCACATCGTGCCGGAGTTCCTCCAGATCCTCGAGGAGTACGTCCAGCGGACGTACGGGGCGAAGGAAGAGGTCGGCGTCTAGAGGGCGGCTCGGCGGCGCACTTCGTTTCCAGTGGGAGGTTCCCGCAGCATAACGTGCGTGTAACTATTCAGGCACTGCGGGGATGAACGGGTGTCCGGCGAAGAGCTCGCGCAGCGCATCGAGCGCGGAGCCGCCTTGCTTGCGCGCCGTGGCCACGTAGCCGCGCAGCGTGCAGAAGGTTTGCGCGCCGTGGGGCGTGCGGAAGCCGCCGGAGACCTTCTGCTCGACCTTCATCATCCGCAGGTCGCGCTCCGCCTCGCTGTTGTCGAACGGCACGGCGAAGTCGTCGAGGAAGCGGAGCACCGCCGCGCGGTGGCGGCGCAGCCGGACGAGCAGGTTCCCCGCCGGCGTCCGGCGCGGGCGCCCGCCGTGGTCGGTGCGGGCGCGCGGCGGCGGTTGGGCCGCCTCCCCGGCGGCGAGGAGCGCGTCGTAGCGACCCTCGTACCGCCGCCGCGTGCGGCGCTCAAGCGCGGCGCGGCCGGCGGCCCGAGCGCGCGCGACCCCACGCTTCATCGCGAGGAGGCTCCGCTTGAGCGCCGCCGCCCAGCGCGCGCCGTGCTCCTCCGCGAAGAAGGTCAGCTCGCGCAAGAGATGCACGACGCACAGCGCGTGGCGGCAGGGGTACGTGAAGTACGAGTCGTAGCAGTCGTGGACCGCCGTGCCGGCGTAGGCCGGCAGGAGGCCGATCGCGTCGTGCGCGCCGCACCCGCGCTTCGCGTGCGGCGTGTAGTACGTGAGCGCCGGCGTGCTCACGGTGTGCAGCCACTGGCGGCGGCCGGCGATGAAGAAGCCCGTCTCGTCGACGTGGATGACCGGCGCGCGGGTGAGGCCCGCGCGGATGCGTTGCATGACCGGCGCGAGCGCGCTCGCGCCGCGCGCCTCGGCGGCGACGAGCGTGGCCGGGCTGACCCGCCGCCCGGTGAGCGCGGCGAGGACCTCGGCGGCGCGCGCGACGGGCAGCAGGTGCTGCGTGGTCAGGTAGACGCCGAGGCCGAGCAAGCCGGGGCCGTACTGCGCGGTCGTGCGCGCCGCCGCGGGAAAGCGCCCGGGCGTCCACGTGCCGCACGCCGGGCAGCGCTGCTCGAGCAGGCGGTGCTCGGTGCAGGTGAGCCGCACCGGCGGCAGCTCGAACACCTGGCGGCGCTCGCCCGGCACGAGCCGGCGGCCCGCGCCCTGACGGCCCGGCAGCGCCGCGCCGCAGCCCGCACAGGCGGCGGGGGCGTGCTCGATGACCCGGTCGGGCTCAGCCCGCAACGCCAGCGTATGGCCGTCGTGCCCCGGCTGGCCACCGGGGCGCTTGCCGCTCTTGCCGCGCAAGCTGCGGGGCCGCCGCACGACGTCGCCGCTCGGCGGCTTCGAGCTCGTGCGGCTGTCCTTCGCCCGCTCGGCCTCCAGCGCCGCGACGCGCGCCTCGAGCGCGTTGATCCGCTCCACCAGCGTCAGCACCAGGCTGACGACGGCCTCGGGCCCCTGCGCGTAAACGGCGAGGACCTCCTCGCGCGTGATGACCAGCGGCGCCTGTGGCGGCACGCCCACCTCCCACCGGGAGCCCCCAGCACCGGAAGACTCGCGCCACTACGCCGTCACTTACGCGCTCCACGTAGGAGCTGAATAGTTACATCTGCGTTAGGTAGCTAACATCTACATCGGTCGGTCGGCCTCGCGCATGTCAAGTTCAGCTCGCCAGCCACTGTTCACCGGGGACGACTACCAGTTGGTGGCGGAGGCCGCCTACCGCGAGGAGGAGCGCCGCGAGCTGTTCCAGCAACTGCACGGGATAGAGGCGCCGGCGGACGACCAGCTGGACCGGCTAGCCGACCTGTTGCGGCGCCTGGCGGCCTACATCGCCGGGGCCGAGACCGATGGGCATCGCGGAGCAGCTACCTAACGTTGCGTTGAAGCCGACAGGCGCTCCAAGCATCGCGGGTTCTTGGCTTGAAGGTTCGGAGTAGGGTGGGTGGTACACGCTTGGATAGGTGGGCGCCTGCAGCTTAACTGGGGCGTTAGGTGGCAACGGGCTGGTAACGAAGGGAGGGCGATGCGGACGGTCTGGTGCGGCGCGGCCGCGTGGCTACTGGCCGCCTGCGCGCCGCGGATGGAGGAGGGCGGCTCCCGCGGCGACCCGGTGGCGCGCGCGGCCGCCGAGGCCGCCGTCTACCGAGCGGTCGTGGAGCACTACTACCTCGCCCCGGGCGTCGAGCGGGTCGTCCTCCGCGCCGAAACGCGCGCGGGCGGGGACCTCCGGCGGCGGCCGGGGATTCCCGCCGTGCGGGAGCGCCAGCGGGCGCTCCGACTGCCGCGCGACCTCCTCGGCGACTTCGCGCGCCGGAACGCGGCCTCCGGCGCGCTCCCGCCGCCGGAGGCACTGGGCCTGCCGGTCCCCGTCGCGCTCGTCACCGCGGCCGACCTCGAGCTCATGCGCGGGCGCCCCGGGGAGGAGCCGCCCGGCCACTTCTGGCGAGCGTTCAACGCCCGCTTCCCGGGCGCGCGCGGCGTCATGCTGTTCTCGCGCGTCGGTTTCGACCGAGCGCTGACGCGGGCGGCGGTGGACGTGACCCACAGCTACGGCGACGTGGGCGCGCAGAGCCGCGTCGTGGCGCTGAGCCGCCGCGGCGGCCGGTGGGTCGTCGACGGCGAGGTGCGAACGTCGGTCTCCTAGCGCCGCGGGGGCGGTGGGGTGGGGCCGCGACCGCCACCTAACGTGGCGTTGAAGCCGACGAGCGCTCCAAGCATCGCGGTTTCTCGCCTGGGTGGTTCGTGGTAGGGTGAGTGGTACACGCATGGTGAGCTAGATCGCTCGCAGCTTAACTGGGGCGTTGGATCGCAACACGCGTCGGTGCGCGGACGGTTTCACGGCGGCGTGGCTCTCGTCGGGCGGGCGGGTGTAGATTGGAGGGCAGGCCTTTCACACACCGTCCTCACTGCCGATGACGCGACTCCTCGAACAGGCGTTCGCCGCCGCTGCCCGGCTCCCGGCCGAGGAGCAGGACGCCCTCGCGCGCGCGCTGCTCGCCGACCTGGCCTCCGAGCGGGCGGTCGACGCGGCGCTCGCGCGCGACCCGGGCGCGCTCGGGCGTTTGGCCGACGAGGCGCTCGCCGAGCACCGCGCCGGCCACACCGAGCCGCTCGACCCGGACGCGCTCTGAGCTCACGCACCACCGCGCGGTTCCGGAAGGCATACGCCGCGCTGCCCGAGCACGTGCGCCAGCAAGCGCGCGAGGCGTACCGGACGTTCCAGCGCGACCCCGCGAACCGCGGGCTGCGGCTCAAGCAGGTCCACCCGTCGCGGCCGATCTACTCGGCGCGCGTCGGGCTGGGGCACCGGGCGCTCGCGGTGCGCGACGGCGACGCGTGGGTGTGG
>DATFPD010000285.1:0-2557 GCA_035265005.1 Gemmatimonadaceae bacterium
GACGGCTTCTCGAACGCCGGCATCACCTCGCGCAGCGGCGGCGAGAGGACGGTGAACAGCGCCGAGTCGGCCCTCGGACCCTCGTGCGGGCGGGGCTCGGACGCGGCCGCCCCGGGCGTCGCCGGGCGCCGCGCGCCGGCCGAGGTCTTTGCGTGCGCTGGAGACGGCGGCGGCTGCAGAGGCCCGACCTGCACGCCTCGCTCGGCCAGGGCCTCGCCTAACGCCGTCAGGTACGCGCCCCCGGGGTCGCGCTGCGCGATCGAGACCACCTCGCTGTCGCCGGCCACCACGTAGCCGGCGAGCACCAGGTCGCCGGTGGCGCTGTCGCGGCTCACGCGCACCTTGGTCTCGCCGAGCTTGACGCTGTCCTGCTGCGCCAGCAGCCGGTCGTTCGCGTCGGAGACCGCCCGCTCCTCGGGGGAGAGGCCGCCGCCCGCCGGCACCGGGCCGATCGTGAGGACGCTCGCGCGGAGGCGGGGGTACGCCGCGCTCGGGCGCGTCGCCACGGTGGCCGGCTCCCCGGAGCGCGCGCCGCCGCGCACCACGATTCGCGAGAAGCCCTCGTTGAAGAACAGCTCGTCCACCCCCGCCGAGTACGGCTCGTCGAAGTCGTCCCACGCCCAGCCGAAGCCGTAGTTCGCGTCCGGGAAGGCGTCGGCGCCGCGCACGATCCGGCCGGTGATGCGCTGCACTCCGTGGGCGCGGAGCGAGTCCGCCACGTCGCGCAGCGCCGCCATCGCGTCGCCGCCGCGCATGCGGTCGCTCAGCGTCGGGTCGCCGCGCCCCTCCACCACCAGGTCGCCCTCCAGCACGCCGTTGCGCACGGCGCCGCGCGCGGCGAAGGTCGTCGGCCAGCGGTAGTCCGGGCCGAGCTGCGCCATCGCCACCGCGCCGGTGAGCAGCTTCTGGTTCGACGCCGGCATGAACAGCTTGCCGGCGTTGTGCGAGTAGAGCGTGTCCCCGGTGGACGGGTTGACGATCAGGATCCCCCAGTGCGCGTTCCGGAACTGCGGCGCGGCGACCATGCTGTCGACCGCCGCCCGCAGCGCCGCGCGGGTCCCCGCCGCCGGGGCCTGCGCCACCGCCTGCTCCAGCGGCGCCGGCGCGGTGCCGGGGCCGCCGGTCCGGATGCCGGACCCCACCGTGCACGCCGCGCACGCCGCGGCGAGGGCCGAAGCCAGAACCGAGGCCGCCGCCGAGCGCGCGGCCGAGCGCCGAGTATCGTTAGGTGTCGTCACGTCCGCCTCGCCTCGTCGTCCAGTCCCATGACCCCGCGCTCCACCACCGCGGCCAGCGCGGGGAGCCACCCCGGGTCGTCGAAGTTGAACACCGGCACCGCCGCCGCCAGCCGCAGCCCCGGCACGTCCGTCACCATCGCGACGTAGTGCGCCGCCTGCGGCGACCCCGCCTCGTACAGCGGCTCCGGGTGCGCGGCGCGCCGGTAGACCTCCACCTTCGGGAGCGCCGAGCCCTTGAACCCCTCGCACACCACGATGTCCGCGTCCGACATGTACCGCTCCGCGATCTCCTCCGGCCCCAGCTCCTCCGACCAGCGCATCACCAGCGCGAACTTGTCCGGCGCCGCCATCGCCACCCGCTCCGCCATCCCCTCGTGGTAGTGGCGGTAGGTGTCGGTCGTCGACGGGTCGATGTTGAAGGTGTGCGAGCCGTGCTTGATCGTCATCACGCGCCGCCCCCGCCGCCCCAGCTCGGCCGCCAGGCGCACCGCGAGCGTGGTCTTGCCGCTATGCTTGCGCCCGATGACCGCCACCATCGGCGGCCGCCGGCGTGACGTGTCGGGCATGGTCCTCCGCGAGGGCGAGCTCCTCGGGCGTATTCACGTTCATGAACATCACCGCCGGGTCGCCGAACCGCGCGACGACGTCGGCGCCGAGCCGGGCGACGCGCACGTCGTCGTAGAACGAGACCACGCGGTGGTCCCCGGCGTCCAGCCGCCGCTCGATCGCCTCGCGGCAGGCCGGCCCGTAGTACGCGCAGAGCGGCTCGACGCCGCGCCGCGAATCGCTCTCCGGCACCGCCGCGTCCGCCGCGCCCCCGCACCCCAGCCGCCGCAGCTCCCACAGCAGCGGCACCGGGACGAACGGCATGTCCCACGCGACCACCAGCACCGGCCCGCCCGCGTGCACGAGCGCCGCGTGGATGCCGCCCAGGCTCCCGAGCCCCGGGCGCACGTCGCCCGCGACGCGGGCCTCCGGCAGCCACCCCGCGGCCGCCGGGTCGTTCGCGATCACGAGCAGCGAGTCGGCCACGCGCGCCAGGGCGCCCGCCACGCGGTCGACGATGCGCCGCCCGCCGACGCGTTCCAGCCCCTTCGGCCGGCCGCCGTAGCGCGACGCCGCGCCGCCGGCGAGGACCACGCCCGTGACCGGGGCACCCATCAGGGGCGGTGCAGCTGCGGCTGCCCGCTCACCGCGCGGCCCACCAGCAGCATCCCGGCCGCGCGCGCGATGTCCACCGCGATCGTCGACGGCACGGACGGCGTGGCGACCACCGCCACCTTCGCGCGCGCCGCCTTGTACGCCAGCTCGCCCGAGAT
>DATFPD010000286.1:0-11606 GCA_035265005.1 Gemmatimonadaceae bacterium
AGAACCCGCACGACCAGCCGCTCGAGCTGGAGATCACGCTCAACGGCGCGTCCACGCGCCACCGCGTGGGCGCGCGCGGCACGGCGCGCCTCGAGACCCCGATCCCGGGCAACGCGAGCGGCGACACGACTACCACCACCACGCTCGCGATCACCTACCGCGGCGACCGACGCCTGGTGCTGCTGGAGACCGACTTCCGATGAGCGCGAACCTGTTCGATCTGAGCGGCAAGACGGCCGTCGTCACCGGCGGCTACGGCGTGCTGGGCGGCAGCATGGCCGCCGGACTGGCCGCGGCCGGCGCCCGCGTCGCCGTCCTGGGCCGCCGCCGCGAGAACGCGGAGGAGAAGGCCTCGCTGCTGCGCCAGGCGCACGGCGTCGACGCGATGGCGCTCGTGGCCGACGTGCTGGACGAATCCGCCATGCGCGCGGCGCGCGACGAGGTGGTCGCGAAGTGGGGGCGGGTGGACATCCTGCTCAACGGCGCCGGCGGCAACGTCGCCCGCTCGCGCACCGACGGGAAGCCGCCGTGGACGATGCCGATGGACGCGTTCGACGAGGTGATGCGCCTCAACCTGCACGGCAGCGTCCTCCCCTCGATGGTATTCGCCGAGGCGATGGCGGGGCAGCGCTCGGGGTGCATCGTCAACATCTCGTCGATGGCGGCGACGCAGGCGCTGAGCGGCGTCCTGGGCTACTCGACGGCCAAGGCGGCGATCGACAACTTCACGAAGTGGCTGGCGGTGGACCTGGCGCGGCAGTTCGGCGCCGGCCTGCGCGTGAACGCCATCGCCCCCGGCTTCTTCATCGCCGAGCAGAACCGCGGCGTGCTGATGAACGCCGACGGCAGCTACACGGCGCGCGCGAAGACGATCGTCGCCAAGACGCCGATGGGCCGCTTCGGCGAGCCGTCGGAGCTCGTCGGGGCGCTGGTGTTCCTGTGCAGCGACGCGGCGTCGTTCGTGACCGGCGTGGTGATCCCGGTGGACGGCGGGTTCAGCGCGTTCTCGGGGGTATGATGGGGCGGGACTCGGCACTCGGCGCTCGGCGCTCGGCCCTGCTCGGGCTGGCATCGCTGATCGCATGCACGGCTCCCGCCGCGGCGCAGCTCCGCCCCAACCCGCTGTTCGCGGACGGGGCCGTGCTCCAGCGCGGCGTCCCGGTGCCGGTGTGGGGGACCGGTGCGCGCTCGGGAGAGCGGGTCGCCGTCTCGCTAGGCGCGCAGCGCGTGTCCGCGACCGCGGCCGCCGACGGGAGATGGACGGCGCGCCTGGCGCCGCTGGCGGCCGGCGGGCCGTACGCGCTCGTCATCGCCGGGGAGCGCGACACGGTGCGCGTGCGCGACGTCATGGCGGGCGAGGTGTGGGTGGCGGGCGGGCAGTCGAACATGGGGCTCACGCTCGAGCGCGCGGCCGGCGGCGACACCGTGCTGCCGCGCTCGGCCGACTCGCTGCTGCGCGTCTTCCTGGTCGGGCGGGACACCGCCGACACGGCGCTCGCGGCGGTGCGGCGCGGTCGATGGGCGCGCGCCGACTCGGCGGCGCTCCGCAACTTCTCGGCGGTCGCCTACTTCTTCGCCCGCGACCTGCGGCGCGCGATGCCGGGGGTGGCGGTGGGGGTGATCGGCTCGTACTGGGGCGGCACCGGCGCCGCGCCGTGGGCGAGCCGAGCGGCGCTCGAGCGCGTCCCGGCGCTGCGCGGGATGCTGCTGCGCGCCGACAGCGTGCGGGTGGACCCGTCGCGGAGCCCGCCCCGGGCGCAGTCGGGGGGGCCCGGCGGCGCCGCGCGGAACCCGCAGCACCCCGGCGTGCTGCACAACGCGATGATCGCCCCGCTCCAGCCGTACGCCATCCGCGGCGCGATCTGGTACCAGGGCGAGGCGAACGCCGGCCGCGCCGACGAGTACCGCACGCTCTTCCCGACGATGATCGCCGACTGGCGCGCCGGGTGGGGGCAGGGAGACTTCCCGTTCCTGTTCGTGCAGCTCCCGAACTACCTCCCGGACACCGTCGAGACGCCGCGGGCGCGCTGGGCGCAGCTCCGCGCCGCGCAGCTCCACGCCAGCCGAGTGGTACCTAACGCGGCGATGGTGGTGACGGTCGACCAGGGGGAGCCGCACAACCTGCACCCCACGCGCAAGGACGTCGTCGGCGCCCGCCTGGCGCTGGCGGCGCGGGCGGTGGCGTACGGGGAGCGGAACGTCGAGTACGCCGGCCCGCGCTACGAGTCGATGGCCGCGCGCGGCGACAGCGTGCTGCTGGCGTTCACCCATCGCGGCGGCGGGCTGCGCCTCGCGCCGGCCGACAGCGTCACCGGCTTCGAGGTCGCCGGCGCGGATGGCGTCTGGGCGCCGGCCCGCGCGGCGCTGCGCGGCGACCGTGTGCTGGTCTGGAGCCCGGCCGTGCGCGCGCCGAAGGTGGTGCGCTACGGCTGGCTCGACAACCCGCCCGTCACCCTCACGAGCGCCGAGGGCCTCCCGGCGTCGCCGTTTCGCACGGACGACGGCAAGTAAGGGCAGGACACGGATGAACACGGATAAGAGCACGGATGAACACGGATCGCTCGTGCGCCATCCGACGCCCTTTTCGCCCGGACGCGGAGGGCTTTGAATCCGCCGGGACGCATCCGTGTTCATCCGTGCTCTGATCCGCGTTCATCCGTGGTAAGCCGTTTTCCACTCACCTGGCAGCGATACCTGCATGAAGCTCGGACTCGGACTGTACCGCGGCCTGCTTTCGGAGGAGAACTTCAAGTTCGCCAAGCAGGCCGGCGTGACGCATCTCGTCGTGCATCTCGTCGACTACTTCAAGGGGAAGAACCCCGAGCTCACGAGCGGGCCCAACTCCATGGGGTGGGGCGTCACCACCAACCAGGAGCGCCCCTGGTCGTACGACGACCTGATGGGGATCAAGCGCAGCATCGAGGCGAACGGCCTGACGTGGGAGGCGATCGAGAACTTCGACCCCTCGCACTGGCACGACGTCCTGCTCGACGGGCCGAAGAAGGCGCAGCAGATGGAGCTGCTCGAGCGCACGATCCAGACGATCGGCCGCGTCGGCATCCCGATCATGGGCTACAACTTCAGCATCGCCGGCGTGTGGGGGTGGACCAAGGGCCCGTGGGGGCGCGGCGGGGCGAAGGCGCTGGTCTACGACGAGTCGAAGATCGACCCGCAGGCGCCGATCCCGAACGGGATGGTCTGGAACATGGTCTACGACCCCGCCGCGCCGCCGGGGAAGGTGCCGCCGGTGTCGTCGGAGGAGCTCTGGCAGCGGCTGGAGTGGTTCCTCGCCCGGATCCTCCCGGTCGCCGAGGAGAGTGGCGTTAGGCTCGCGCTGCACCCGGACGACCCGCCGGCCGACGCGCTGCGCGGCGCCGCCCGCCTGGTGAACCAGCCGCACAAGTACCAGCGGATGCTCGACCTCGTCCCGAGCCCGGCGAGCCAGCTCGAGTTCTGCCTCGGCTCCCTCCAGGAGATGCGCGAGGGGAGCGTCTACGACGCGATCGAGCACTACGGCCGGCAGGGGAAGATCGCCTACGTCCACTTCCGCAACGTGCGCGGCAAGGTCCCCTACTACGAAGAAGTGTTCGTGGACGAGGGCGACCTCAACATGATCCAGGCCCTCCGCACGCTGCGCGACGTCGGCTACGACGGCGTGCTGATCCCGGACCACACGCCGGAGATGAGCTGCGCCGCGCCGTGGCACGCGGGGATGGCGTACGCCCTCGGCTACATCAAGGCCGCGATGCAGGCCGTCGACCAGCTCGCGCCGCGCGCCGAAAGCGTTCTCTCGGCGGCGGGCTGAAGAGAAATCGACCACCGAGGCACAGAGACACCGATGTGGTAGAATTCCGCGAGGCCGTCGCCGCGGTATCTTTCGTGCCCGGCACGCCGGACCCCCCGACGGAGATAGAGATTCGTGCAGGCTGAACCGCTTTTCGAATGGTCCGAGCCCGTCCTTCATCTCGTCGAGTTCGTGGGCGCGCTGCTCACCATCGGCGCGGTGGGGTTTCGATACAGCGCGCTGCGGCTCTGGCGCACCGGCGCGGCCGACAATGACGTCTACGGGGCCGCGGCCAGGAGCGCGGCCATCCTCGGGATCGTCGGCTCGGCGCTGAGCCTCGTTCGCCTTGCCGTCATCCTCCCGCAGACGGCCGCACGGCGACACATGGGAGTCAGCGCGCTGGTGACCCGGGACCTTCAGACCGGCCTGCTGGTGGGCTTCACGCTGCTCGCGCTCGTCGGCTTCGCGCTCGCTGCGCGTCGGACGAGCGCCGGCTGGCCGCTGGCCGCGCTCGGCGTGGTCGCGGCCGCGCTGCGCGGCGTGTTCGGCGGGCGACTGGTGGGGCTCGTGAACCCCATCCACGTGCTCGCCGCCGGGCTCTGGATCGGGACGCTGTTCGTGCTCGTGACCGCCGGGCTCGGGCCGCTGCTCCGCGCCGGCGTGGCGCGCGACCGTCGCGGCCCCATCGCCGCCGACATGGTGAACGCGTTCTCCCCGCTCGCCCTCGTCGCGGGCGCGGTCCTGGTGCTGTTCGGCGTGATCACGGCGTGGCGCCACCTCAAGTATGTCTCGGCGCTCTGGACGACGCCCTACGGCTACGCGCTCATCGCCAAGCTGTGCGTGGTGGCGGTCGTCTTCGCGCTCGGCGCCTGGAACTGGCGCCGCCAGCGCCCGCAACTCGGCAGCGACGCGGGCGCCGTCGCCATCCGCCGCTCGGCGACCTCGGAGCTGGCGGCGGCGGGCGTCGTCCTGCTCATCACCGCAATTCTGGTCAGCATCCCGGCGCCCAGGCTGCCGGGTGCGCCGGCGGGCGGGCCTCCGCCGGCCGGCGGGCCTCCGACCGGTGCGCCTCGGCCCTGACCGTCACATCACCACCACCACGCATCCCATGCCCACCGAGTCCGCCGTCCGCCACTTCCGCTGGGACGACATGCCGAAGGAGCAGGTCACCGCGCAGATCTCGCGCCGCCTGATCACCAGCGAGCGCATGATGCTGGCGCACGTGTACCTCGACAAGGGAAGCATCGTCCCCAAGCACTCGCACCACAACGAGCAGCTGACGTACATCCTGGACGGCGCGCTCCGCTTCCGGATCGGCGAGGACCAGGCGGAGGAGGTCGTCGTCCGCGCGGGCGAGGTGCTGGTGATTCCGTCGAACGTCCCCCACAGCGCCGAGGCGCTCGAGGACACGCTCGACGTCGACATCTTCTGCCCGCCGCGGCAGGACTGGCTGGATCACACGGACAGCTACTTCCACAGGAAGTAGCGTAGCCCAATGACAACTCTGGAATTGTTGTGACGCTAGTCCAGGTACTTCGGGCGGTAGTGTGCTAGTGTCGTATCTAAGATCTCCTACCTTGGAGTTGTTGGCGGAATGCGCGCGCTTGTGTAGAGTAGAGGAACCAGCACTCACGCACTTGCGTCGGGCGCACTCTGTGCATTCGTGACGATTATTGATGTTGAACCCCGCGCTGTAAAACACCCTACTCAATGCCGATGGCTGGTAGTCCAGCGCCGACTCCTTCGAATCCCGCGACGCATCCCCGGCAGCGTTATGCCAGGCCCCCGGTCGTCGAGGCTGTGGTCGATATTCATGCCGACGTACCGGAGAATCTGAGTCTGGAGACACTTGCTCAGATCTACTCGGACGAGGACCAGCGGTACCCGGTGCGTGAATCCCTCATTGGGCACAGCATCACGGTGGATGCTTCTTCCGGTCTAGCTGTGAAAACCGGGCAAGAAGTAGTCGGACACCGATACATGAATGCGTCGAGGGACGTCATCGTGCAGGTGCGACGTAATGGGTTCTCTTATAGCAAGCTCCCTCCGTATCGGAGTTGGGAAGAGGACGTTTTGCCAGAGGCACAGCGGCTGTGGAGCAGATATGCTGAAATAACACGGCCGGTGGCGATCAAACGCCTAGCAGTGCGTTACATCAACCGAATCGATCTGCCTCCGCGAGGTGCGTTCGAGCAGTATTTCACTGTGTATCCCAATCAACCCGGCTCGATGCCTGAGCCGCTAATCAATTTCGTGATGCGGCTGGAAATCCCTCAAACGGCCTTCCATGGGGGGATGCTGATCCTCACCCAGGGTCGGCTCCTATCGGAGCAGAAGGATGTCTTCCCAGTGCTGCTTGACCTAGATCTTTCTCAAATAGTCCAGATGCCGGCTGATGGCGCGAAGCTCTGGCAAGCGATTGAGCGGCTGCATGCACGTATGAACGAAGTGTTCGAAGGGTGCATTACGCCTACTGCCCGAGCCATATTTCAGCCATGCTGATACTTGATACGCTTCCAGGCTCCAGGGACATGCCAGCGGTCACTACGGTAATCGAACGGACCATTACCGTCGTCACCCCTCAGGCGGTCGCCCTTGCAGGGCTAGCAGATTGGGCGTCGGTTCGCTTAGCTGCTCATGCTCAACACGTGAGGGCAGGGGTGACGCCAGTTGAGCCAGAGCCAGAGCTTGATATCGAGCCACGTCTGCGTCTGTCGCTGGGTCGAGCACTCAGCATCGGCCGACTTCTGCGAGGCCGCTCTCGATCACCACGAGAGATTGACCTCGGCCCCGACGAGTGACTTGGTTATGGGTCAAAGTCTTTATGCCACAACTCCCTGGCCAGAGCTTAGCCAGGGAGATTTGCTTTCCGGTATTGGCATCCGTGAGAACCTAGTAGGCACCGAAAAAGTGTACGCGGGCACTGCGGTGATTGTCTTGAGCCACGGATGCGATATCGATAAGAAGGATACGAACGCGATACTCTGTGCTCAGACTAGACCGCTCGCGAAGCAGAAACCGCAGTTCGCTGACGCGATTCGACGGGGCGATGTTATCAACGCGATGTACCTACCACAGATCGGAATATTGGCGGAAAGCTATGTTGATTTCCGATTGACACATCGTGTTTCGAAGGTTGAACTGGAGAAGGCCATGCACTCCGGGAGGCGCATTGCGAGTCTCTCCGCCGATGGACAGATGGCCCTGCATGTTTATCTATTCCGGTTCTTTACTCGAACCGACCTGAATCCGCTCGTGATTCGCGTCCTTTCAGCCTGGGATGCTCTGAAGCGCATCGTAGATCGCCGGAAGTCGAGATAAAGAAGCTAGGTTCTTTGCTCAGAAATGGATCTTGGTCTCAAAGGCAAAGCTGCCCTCGTCGCCGCCTCCAGCCGCGGCCTCGGGCGGGCGGTGGCCGAAGAGTTGGGCGCCGAGGGCGCCGACCTCGTGCTGTGCGCGCGGGACGAAGCCGCCTTACGCGAGGTGGCCGAGGGCATCCGGCGCGCGTCGGGGGGGCGCGTCGTGGCGGTGCGCGCCGACCTCACCGAGCCGGCGGACGTCGAGCGCGTCGTGCGGGCTGGCGTCGCCGAATTCGGGCGGATCGACGTGCTGGTGACCAACACCGGCGGGCCGCCGGCGGGGCCGTTCGAGAGCCACTCCCCGGAGGCGTGGCAGGCGGCGGTGCGGCAGAACCTGGACAGCGTCGTGAACCTCGTGCGCGCGGTGCTGCCGGGGATGAAGGAGCGGCGCTGGGGGCGCATCATCAACGTCACGTCGATCGCCGTGAAGCAGCCGGTGCACAACCTCATCCTGTCGAACAGCGTGCGGGCCGCGGTCACCGGCTTCGCCCGCACGCTCGCCAACGAAGTCGCGCCCTTCGGCGTCACGGTGAACAACGTCATGCCCGGCTACACCCGCACGGCACGCGTGGACGAGCTGGCGCAGAAGAACGCCGCCCTCCGCGGCACCTCCCCCGACGCCGAGTTCGCCAGGTGGGAGGCCGAGATCCCGATGGGCCGTCTCGGCGACCCGCGCGAGTTCGCCGCGATGGTCGCCTTCCTGGCCTCCGATCGGGCCAGCTACACGACCGGGGCGTCGATCCCGGTTGACGGCGGGTGGATAAAGTCTCTCCTTTGAGCAGAGCAGAAGAGCGGACACGGATGAACACGGATAGAAGCACGGATGAACACCGATCTCTCACGTGTCCGCTCTTCATCAAATCCCCCCGAAGCCTGAGTCCCGGCGCACCGAGCCTGCCCTATGTCGACGCACATCACCGAAGCCGAGTGGATCTGGATGGACGGCGAGTTCGTCCGCTGGCATGAGGCGAAGCTCCACGTCCTGAGCCTGGCGGTACAGTTCGGCTCCTCGGTGTTCGAGGGGGTGCGCTGCTACCGGACGGCGGGGAGCGGCGGGCCGGCGATCTTCCGGCTGCACGAGCACCTGGAGCGGCTCGTCCACTCGGCGCGCGTCTTCCGCATGGACGTGCCGTACGCGCCCGACGACGTCGTGTCGGCGTGCACCGAGGCGGTCGAGCGCAACGGGCTCGAGGACTGCTACCTGCGGCCGATGGTGCTGCGCGGCTACGGCGCCGCGGGGATGAACCCGGTCGGGAGCCCGGTGCACCTGGTGATCCCGGCCTGGCCGTGGGGGGCGTACCTGGGCCCCGAGGCGCTGGAGCGCGGCGTCGACGTCTGCGTGTCGAGCTGGCAGCGCGCCGAGCCCAACACCTTCCCGATCGCCACCAAGGCCGCCGGGAACTACAACAACGCGCAGCTCATCAAGATGGAGGCCGTCGCCAACGGCTTCGCCGAGGGCATCGCGTTAGGCCCGGGCGGGCTGGTGAGCGAGGGGAGCGGGCAGAACCTGTTCCTGGTGCGCAAGGGCGTGCTGATCACCCCGCCGCTCGACGGCACCAACCTCGCCGGCATCACCCGCGACACCGTCCTCGCCCTGGCCGCCGAGCTGGACATCCCGGTGCGCGAGCAGCCGGTGCCGCGCGAGACGCTGTACATGGCCGACGAGATGTTCTTCACCGGCACCGCCTCCGAGGTCACGCCGATCCGCAGCGTGGACAAGATCCAGGTCGGCGCCGGCGCGGCCGGCCCGGTGACGAAGCGCATCCAGCGCAAGTTCATGGAGGTCGTCCGCGCGGAGGTGCCCGACACCCACGGCTGGCTGACGTTCACGCGGCCGGCCGTGCGCCGGGGGCCGCGGCTCGTCGCGGGGTAGGGAAACTGCGAGTTCGACCACAGAGACACAGAGGACACCGAGGAAGGGCACACGGGAGAGGGACCCCCCTATCAGGATGATCCGCAAATCCTCCCGGCAGAGGGACCCCTCTCCCGTGTGCCCTTCCTCGGTGTCCTCTGTGTCTCTGTGGTCGATTCTGGAGGTGATATGCGAAATGTTCTCGCCGCTCTGACGCTGCTGCTCGCCGCCGCGCCCGCGCGCGCGCAGGGGACGAGCCCGCTCGGCGACCTGTACATGCAGCGCGAGAGTCGGGTCGTGAAGTACTCGAGCTGGGACCGCACGGGGAAGAACGACGACTTCGTGGCGGTGAAGCCGGGGGAGACGGTGACGCTCGCCGACCACGCCGGGGCCGGCGTCGTCAGGCGATGGTGGATCACCATCGCGCCGCGCAACGACCCGGCGCTCCAGCGCGGGCTGATCGTCCGCTGCTACTGGGACGACGAGGCCGAGCCGTCGGTCGAGGTGCCGGTCTCGGACTTCTTCGGGATGGGGTTCGGACAGTGGCGGGACTACGTCTCGCTCCCGCTCAACATGACCAGCGGCGGCTACAACAGCTACTGGCCGATGCCCTTCCGCCGGCGCGCCCGCATCACGGTGGAGAACCGGTCGCGCGTCGCCGTGGACCGCCTGTACTACAACATCGACGTCGAGGCGTCCGACCGCGTGCCCGACGGCGCGCTCTACTTCCACGCCCAGTTCCGGCGCGTCACCACCGAGCGCGGCCGGCCCGTCGTGATCGCCGAGGCGGCGGGGCGCGGGCACTACGTCGGCACCCTGCTGTCGATGCAGCCGCGAACGGGGAACGCCCTCTGGTACCTCGAGGGGAACGAGCGCATCATGGTCGACGGCGAGAATACGCCGAGCATCATCGGCACCGGGACCGAGGACTACTTCTCCAGCGGCTGGTACTTCGACACCGGCCCGTACTCGTCGCCCTACCACGGCGCGACGATCAAGGACGAGGCGACCGGGCGGATCAACGCATACCGCTGGCATGTCGAGGACCCGATCCCGTTCCGCACGAGCCTCCGCTTCACGATCGAGCACGGCGGCACCAACGACGCGCCGGGGGTGGACTACAGCTCGGTGGGCTACTGGTACCAGACGCACCCGCACGCCCCCTTCCCGCCGCTCCCCGCCGACCTGGCGCCGATCCCGGTCCCGCCGCCGCGCGTGTCCGGGATGATCGAGGGCGAGTCGCTCGCCGCCGGCGCCAGGGCCACCGCGGGTGAGGTCCGCACGCAGGACATGGGCGGCTTCTTCAGCGGGACCTGGAGCGGCAACGCGCAGCTCTGGTGGGTGCTGGCGCGCCCGGGCGCGCGCCTGACGATGACGCTCCCCGCCCCCGCGGCGCGCGAGTACGAGCTGCTCGGCTACTTCACCCGCGCCGCCGACTACGGCACCGTGCGCGTCAGCGTGAACGGCCGCCCGCTGCGCCCCCGCGTCGAGGGCTACAGCCCGCGCGTCGAGCCCACGGGGCCGATCTCCTTCGGCGTCGTCCCGCTCCGCGCCGGCGCGAACACGGTCGTCCTCGAGATCGTCGGCAAGGACCCGCGCGCGCAGGGGTACTCCGACGGCTACCTGGTGGGGCTGGACGGGTTCGTGTTGAAGGAGCCCTGAAGAGGGAAGGGGGATGGGGGATGGGGGATGAACTACCTCGAGACGTCCCGAGGCACCTCATCCCTCATCCCCCATCCCCCATCCCTCTCTACGGTAGCCCAAACACCACCACCCGCGCCTTCCCCGTCTTCGTCTGCCAGGTGAGGGGCGCGTGCAGTCCGGCCGCCACGGCGACGTACTGCTTCCCGCCCGCGGCGTACGACACCACCCCGCCGCCGACCGGCTGCCCCACGTTGTAGCGGAAGCGCTCGGCGCCCGTGCGCGCGTCGAGGGCGAACACGTCTCCGCGCAGGTCCGCCGAGAACACCAGCCCGCCCGCGGTCGCCGTGACGCCGGCGACGAGCGGCGTCGGCGACTGGTACTTCCACCGCACCGTCCCCGCGTCCGCGTCGAGCGCGGTGAGCCAGCCGCGCGCGTTCGCCTTCGGGTCCACCTTGCCGAAGGGCAGCTTGCGCTTCGTGGCGCCCGTCCACGGGATGCCGCGCCGCCCCTTCAGCCGCTCCGGCCGACCCGCCCACACCGTGCTGCACCAGTCCACCGCGCCCACGTACAGCGCGTTCGTCCGCGGCGAGTACGCGGGGCCGTTCCACTCCACGCCCCCCTGCACCCCCGGGCAGAAGCGCGTCCCCTCCGGCGTGATCGGCGCCTCGACGTTCTCGATCGTCGTCACCGGGGTCCTGTACAGCCGCTCCCCGCTCTCGCGCTCCAGGCCGTACACGTACCCGTCCTTCCCCGCCGCCACCACCAGCGAGCGCCCCGCGGCCGACGTCACCAGCAGCGGCGCCGCCGCCACGTCCCAGTCGTGGAAGTCGCTAGGCATCAGCTTGTAGGCGCGGCGGATCTCCCCCGTGCGGGCGTCGATCGCCACCACCGAGTACGCGTGGTCGTTCGACCCCGGCCGCAGCTCGCCCAGGAAGTCCGGGGCGGCATTGCCCGTAGTGGCGTAGAG
>DATFPD010000287.1:0-1502 GCA_035265005.1 Gemmatimonadaceae bacterium
CGCGCCTCGTCCCCGAGCGCGAGCGCCCGCTCATGGAGCACGCGGCGGCGCGCATCGCGCGGGTGGTGGCATCGGGACTCGGCACTCGGCACTCGGCTAGGCTCTGTGTGACAGGGGTGCAATGAGGCGTTTCAGGAGGCGGCGGATGATGGCGAGCTTCACGAGGGCCAGGTAGTGCACCGCCAGCTTCTCGTAGCGGGTGGCGAGGCCGCGCGCCTCCTTGAGCCAGCCCACGCAGTTCTCGATGACGTGGCGCTGCCGGTACGCCGCCTTGTCGAACTGCGGCTTGCGGCCCGGCCGGTGCGCGCGGCGCTCCCGCTGGTCGTCGCGCTCGGCGATGACCGCGCCGATGTGCCGGCGCCGCAGCGCGGCGCGCACGCGCGGGTAGCTGTAGCCCTTGTCCCCCGCGAGCCGGCGCGGGCGGCGGCGGGGCCGCCCCGGGCGGCAGCGCCGGACGCGCACGCGGTCGAGCACCGGCTCGACGTACTTACTCTCATGCGCCTGCCCGGCGCTGAGTTCCGCGGTCAGCGGCAGCCCGGTGCCGTCGCTGAGCAAGTGGATCTTGGTGCTGAACCCGCCGCGGCTGCGCCCGAGCGCGTGGTCCGCCGGCTCGCCCAGGCGCCGGCGCGCCCGCGTGTTTTTTCCCCGCGCCCGCGGCAGCGCGGTGCGCCCGGACGTGGGTGCCGTCGATGCACCAGAGCTCCCAGTCGATCTGCCCCACCGCGTCGAGGTCGCGCTGGAGCGCCGCGAGGAGGCGGTCCCAGAGCCCCTCGCGCGTCCAGCGGCGGAAGCGCGAGGCGACGGTGGGCCAGGGGCCGTAGCGCTCCGGCAGGTCTCGCCACGGGCAGCCGGTGTGCAAGCGGACGAGCATCCCGTTGAGGACGACCCGATGATCCCGGTAGTAGGTGCCCCGCGTCTCCCGCGGTGGCAGCAGCGGCGCGACCCGCGCCCACTCCGCATCCGTCAGCTCGTGCCGGCGTACCATCGCTCACCTCGATCGGCCTCGGGCCCGCCCAGTCCCGCATCCCTTACGCCACCCCTGTCACACAGAGCCCAGGATCCCGGCGCGCGCCGCCCCCGCGAGTCCGCTCACGATCGACACCGGCGTGCTGATCACGAGGGCGCACGGGCAGGCGATGACGAGCATCGCCAGGGCGCGATAGATCCACGTCTCCCAGGTGCCCAGCCCGAGCAGCGGCGGCGCGACGGCGACGAGCGCGGCGATCGCTACCACCGCCGGCGTGTACACGCGCGCGAATCGGTCCACGAACGTCTGACTCGGCGCGCGCGACGCCTGTGATTCCTCGACCGCGTGGACGATCCGTGCGAGCGTCGTGTCGCTCGCGGACTTCGTGGCGCGCACCTGGAGCGCGCCCCGGCCGTTGAGCGTTCCGGCGAATACCTCCGAGCCCGGCGCCTTGTCCACCGGCATCGACTCCCCGGTGATCGGCGCCTGGTTCACGCCCGACCGGCCGGCGAGCACCTTCCCGTCCACGGCGATC
>DATFPD010000288.1:0-11946 GCA_035265005.1 Gemmatimonadaceae bacterium
CGCACCGCCGCCGCCGGGCCGGCCCGCGCCGAGCCGGCCTGGCGCGCGGCGACGCGGGCGCGGCGACGCGGGCCCGCCGGGGCCGATCGCGCCCGGGCGGGCTCGGCGGCCGCGCCGGCCGCGCCCACACGCCTGACGCCGCCTGACGACCGCCCGACGCTCGCCTCGCTGCGAATGCTGTTCGTCACGGCACAGCGGCTGTTCGCCTCACGACGTCGATCTCCGACGCCCGATGCCGCGCTCGGCGTGTGTCTTGCCGCCCTGCGTGACGCGCGCACCGGAGGCCGTCGGCCGCTCCGAACGCCCGCGCGCGGACTCACCGCAACGCAGTGGAGGCTACCATGCTCACACGCTCGTCACCCGCGTTGACGCGCGGGACAATCGCGCTTCTCGGGGCGCTGACCGCGTGCACGGACGCGGTCACGGCACCCCCGGACGCCGTCGTCTCGCCTGACGAGGCGCGCGGTGGCGCGCAGCGCGTGCAGTGCGCGCCCGACAACGGCGGCATTACCCTGCCGGCGGGGTTCTGCGCCGCCGTCGTCGCCGACCTGGTCTCCGCCGACGGCCGCCCCGCGCTCGCGCGCCACATGGCCGTGACGCCGAGCGGCGACGTGTTCGTCGCGATCAACAGCCCGCGCAACAACCAGCCCGCCTTCGGCATCGTCGGGCTCCGCGACGGCGACGGCGACGGGCGCGCGGAAGCGCAGACGCAGTTCAGCCCCGGCCTCGGCGGCAGCGGCCTCGCGTGGGGGAACGCCTCGCTCTACTTCGGCGCCAACGACCGCGTCCTCCGCTTCCGGCTCCCCGCCGGGCGGCTCACCCCGGTCGGCGAGCCGGAGGTGGTCGTCTCCGGCCTGCCGAACACGGGCGACCACATCAGCAAGACCGTCGTGCTCGCCGACGGGCACACGCTGTTCGTCAACGTCGGCTCGGCGTCGAACGCCTGTCAGGTCGCCAATCGTCAGGCGCAGTCGCCCGGCGTCTTCCCGTGCCCCGAGCTCCCGGTGCGCGCGGGCGTGTGGGTGTTCGACGCCCGCGGCACGAACCAGACGCAGGCCGACGGGCGGCGCCACGCGACCGGCTACCGCAACATGGTGGCGCTCGCCATCAACCCGCGGACCGGCGAACTGTACGGCGTCCAGCACGGGCGCGACATGCTGTTCGAGAACTGGCCGCAGTTCTACACCGTCGAGGAGGACGCCGTGCTGCCGGCGGAGGAGTTCGTGCGGATCGCGAGCGGGAGCGACAACGGCTGGCCCTACTGCTACTTCGACGCCGTCTTCGAGAACAAGAAGGTGCTCGCCCCGGAGTATGGCGGGGATGGCCAGAAGGTGAGCGGCGGCCCGGGCATCGACTGCGCGGCCTACAACCAGCCGCTGGCGACGTTCGGGGCGCACTGGGCGCCGAACGGGCTGCACTTCTACACGGGCAACCAGTTCCCGGAGCGCTACCGCGGCGGGGCGTTCGTCGCGTTCCACGGCGGGTTCGACCGCGCGCCGCTCCCGAACGAAGGGTACAACGTGATGTTCGTCCCCATGGGCGGGGACGGGCGTCCGTCGGGCGCGCCCGAGGTCTTCGCGGACGGCTTCGCGGGGTCACCGGGCCCGCTGCCGGCGACCGCGAAGCACCGCCCGGTCGGCGTGACCGAGGGCCCCGACGGCTCGCTCTACATCTCGGACGACCGGGGCGGGCGGATCTGGCGGGTGGTGTACGTAGGCGGGTGAGTCGCCGGTGACTCGCGGGGTGCGGCGGTTCTGCGACCCGCCGCACCCCGCATCCCGGTGACGCTATCCTCGCATGCCGCCACGCCGGGCCGCCACACAGATGCGGTCGGCGGTCCGCGCGGCAATTGCCTCGATCGTCAGCGACGGGTTGACGCCCGTGGCCGACGGGAACACCGAGCCGTCGCAGATGAATAGGTTCGGTACGTCGTGCGCCCGGCAGTCGGCGTCCACCACCGAATCGCCCGGGTCTGTGCCCATCCGGCAGGTGCCGAGGAGGTGCGCGGTGCGGTCCGCCGACCAGACGTCGGTCCCGCCGGCGGCGGCGATGATCCGCTTCATCTGCTCGATCGCGTGCGCGATGAGGCGGCGATCGTTCTCGTGATAGGCGAAGTGTACGTGCGGCACCGGGAGCCCGAACTGGTCCCGCTCGGTCGGGTGCAGCCGCACCTCGTTCGACCGCTGCGGCAGCACCTCGCCGACGATCCCCATCCCCGCGTAGTAGTTGGAGTCCAGCATCAGCCGGCGGAGCTCGGCGCCCCAGAGGCCGCGCGCCGTCGTCACGCGCGCGGCGAAGTCCACCGGGTGCGGCCCCACCGTCTCGATGGTGTAGCCGCAGACGAAGTCGACGCCCGGCATCGTGCGATTGAAGTGTTCGGTGAGCGCGAGCCCCGGCGGCGCCTTGTACTGGCTGATGCGCTCCCCGAAGCGTGCGAAGACCTGATGCCCCGAGTGCACCGTGAAGCACTTCCCCACCAGCCCCGAGGAGTTCGCCAGGCCGTCCGGGAACGTCGGGCTCGCCGAGTCGAGGAGGAGTCGCGGCGTCTCGATCGCGTAGCCGCAGACGGCGACGTTCCTGGCGCGCTGCAGATGCAGGGCGGACGCGTCCCCGCCGCGGAAGTAGAGCACGCCGGCGGCGCGCCCGCGCCCGTCGTGGGTGACCCGCGCCGCCATGCAGTTCGGGCGCACCTCGGCGCCGGCGGCGATCGCGCGGGGGATGTAGGTGACGAGGATCGAGCTCTTGGCGTTCGTCGTGCAGCCGTAGTTGCAGAAGCCGCGGTAGACGCACGGCGGCCGGCGGCCGTGGGGCGCGCTCAGCGTCGCCACCGGCGCCGGCGCGGCCGGAATGCCTAACGCCGTGCAGCCGTAGACGACCACGCGCGCCGAGGCGTTGAGCTCGTGCTCGCGCTGCGGGTAGCGGCGCCGGCGTCGCCCCCAGGGGTAGAAGGTCGGGCCGGCGATGCGCAGGTCGCGCTCGACCTCCTCGTAGTACGGCTCGAGGTCGTCGAACGAGATCGGCCAGTCGCGCAGCTCCGCGCCGGCGACGTCGCCCTCGAGGGTGCGCCGGCGGAAGTCCTCGGGGTGCGCCCGCATGGCGATCATCGAGTAGTGCACCGTGCTCCCGCCCACCCCGCGGCCGGAGTTGTTCGAGCCCAGCTCGACGGCGTCGGGGCCGCCGGTGATCCGCTCGTCGGTCCAGAAGAGCTTCCGCGAGGCCGACTCGTCGGAGACGAAGTCGCGCGTCGGGTCCCAGTGCGGCCCCGCGTCGAGGATCACCACCGAGAGCCCGGCCTCGGCGAGCCTGGCGCCGAGCACGCCGCCCGCCGCGCCGGCGCCGACGACGCAGAAGTCCACCTCGTCGCGCGACCGGTCGCGCATCGGGACCTGCTCCCCGTGGATGCCCGGCGCGGCCAGGGGCCATTGCTGCTCGCTCACCCGCCCGGCTCCTCGGCGTCCCACGGGTCCACGCCCCCCATCCAGTTGCGCACGTGCCCGCGCGGCGACGACGGCCCGCTGTAGCCGATCTCGCTCCACGCACGCGGGTGCGCGTAGTACGCCTTCACCACCGTTATGCAGAGCACGTCGCGGAAGAAGCGCCTCGCCGGCAGGCGCTCCCACACCGCACCCGGCGCCGCGCCGCGCGCGAGACGGCGCAGCACCTCGTCCTGCGCGTCGGGGTCGAGCTCCGCGAAGCCGCGGCCCCCGTACAGCAGTCGCGCGCTCTCATCGATCCCGGCGAGGCCGAGCCGCCACGCCTCCCGCTGCGGCGGCATCTCCTCGTACCGGTAGCCGTCGCGCCAGTCGTTATGCAGCTTCTCGTCCACCCAGGGGACGATCGGCACCCGGTCCCCGGCGGCGCGGTCGGGCTGCGGCACGATCCGCCCGGCCACGGCCTCCAGCGTCGTCGATTCGACGCCGGTGAAGAAGCGGATCGGAGGGACCTCGGCCAGCCGGCGGCGCACGACGGCGCGAGTCTGCTCGTCCCAGTCCGGCGACGCCCACTTGTCCAGCACGTCGTAGCCCGGGTAGCGAGTGGCGAAGCGCTCGCCCTCCGGCGGGCGCGGCGCGGCCGGCCGAGCCTCCGGTCCGTGTGCGGTCATCTCAGAGCAGCTCCGACGTGACGAGGCCGACGGCCGCCAGCGCCGCGAACGTCGCCGGCGCGAACGGGGGCGGCCCCTGCAGCAGGTTGAAGACGAAGAGGTGGAGCCCGCCCATCTGGCGGTCGAACCCCCGGAGGTGCATGCCGAGTCCGAGGAAGCCGGTGAGGAACGTGAGGACGTAGAGCGTCTGCCCGAGCGCGTGCGGCACTCGCGCGCCGGGCGCGGCCGTCATCCACGCGCTCACCGCGGCGGCGAGTGCGGGAAGCGTGAGCGGGGCGTACATGAGCCGGTTGTTGTAGGCGCCGCGGTAGTGGAGGATGGCTGACTGCGCGATCGCCCCGGCGAGCGACACGGTCACGGTCCCGAAGAGGGCGCTGCGCAACCCGACCCCGAGGACGTCCGGCCGGCCGGCGAGCCCCTGCGCCGCCACGACCGCGAGCGCGCCCGCGGCCGAGAGCGCGAGCGGCGCGAGCTGAGGCGCGCCGTACATCAGGTAGTGCAGCAGCCACCTGTAGCCGCCGGCCTTCTCGACGATGCCGTAGTAGTGATGGTAGCCGACGCCGACGACGCCCGTGGCGACGGCGAGCCAGCCGCTCGTACGCAGCCCGGCGTGCGCCCACGCCGCGCCGGGGGCGGCGACCGCCGCGAGGGCGGCGGCGATCAGGATCCCCCCGCTCGCGAAGGGCGCGTACTGCGCGCGCAGCGGAAACCCCGAGCGGTAGTGTCCGATCCACGACTCGGCGAGGACGAGCACCGTGAGCGCCGACGCGATGAGCGCCACCCACTGGAAGGCGTCGAGCCCGAGGAACCGCGGATGCATTACGCGGTCGTCCCGGGGGCCGCACCGTCCTCCGCCGACGCCAGGCGCCGGTATCGCCCCTCGACCGCGGCGCCGAAACGGTAGACGAGCTCGCCGCCCAGATATCCCTGCACCGTCATGACGAGCGTGACCGCGCCCAGCGAGATGAGGTAAGCGGCCGGCGGCGCGGCGTCCCGCTGCCACAGCGCGCCCCGCCAGAGCGCGGCGCAGAGCAGGAGCCCGTAGAAGATCGGCCCGAGCGCCATGTGCGCGCGCAGGACTGACCGCGCCTCCCCCTCGGCCATCGGCAGGCGGACCCGCGAGGCGACGCCGCTGGCGAGCGTGAGCGGCGTGAGTGCGACCGCCGCGGCGAGCGTCCAGCAGCCGGCGGCCGCCAGGGACGCGGCTCCGAAGAGCCGGCCCCCGGCGTCGAACGCCAGCGACGACGCGGTGAGCGCGATGGTGAAGTGCGCGAAGACCGGGTGCAGCGGTGCGCGCGGGCGCCTCACAGCAGGTCGTGGATCTTGTCGCGAAAGAGCGTCAGGGCGATCCGCCCGCGGTTAGGCTCTCCGCGCGCCAGCGCCTTGGCCATGTGCACCGCCTGCTCCAGCTTCACGTGCGCGGGGTGCGGCGGCTCGAACGGGTCGACGACGGCCTCGACGAGCGTCGGCCGGCGCGTCTTCCGGGCCGCCTTGAGTGCGGCCTCGAGCGCCGGCCGCACCTCCTTCGGCTTCTCGCAGCGGAACCCGCTGCCGCCGCAGGCCTCGGCGAACTTCACGAAGTCGATCGGGTGCAGCTCGCAGCCGTACTCCGGGTTGCCGAGGAAGACCATCTGCTCCCACTTGATCATCCCGAGCGTGTCGTTCCTGACCACGACCACGGTGACCGGGAGCTGGTACTTCACGGCCGTCGCGAACTCGCCCATGAGCATTGTGAAGGCGCCGTCCCCCACGAAGGCGACGCACTGGCGCTCGGGGAAGGCGACCTGCGCCGCGTTGATGTACGGCAGCCCGCAGGCCATGGTCGCCAGGTTCCCCGAGCACGAGAACTGTTGGCCGCGGCGGACGTTGATGTGGCGGGCGGCCCAGGTGGTGACGGTCCCGCTGTCGGTGGCGATGATCGCGTCGTCGGCCAGCAGCTCGTCGAGCACGCGCGCCACGACCTGCGGCTTGACCGGCGCGTCCTTGCGGGAGGCGCGGTCGCGCATGAGCTCGCGCCACTCCTTCATCCGCGACTGCGCCTCCTTGAGAAAGGCGCCGTCCCGGCGCTTCTCGAGCAGCGGGATGAGGGCCTGCAGCGTCGCCGTCGCGTCGCCGGCGAGGCCGACGTCCACCGGGAAGCGGAGGCCGATCCGCGTCGGGTCGCGATCGATCTGCACCGCCCGCGCCTGCTCGTGCTTCGGGTAGAACTCCATGTACGGGAAGCTCGTCCCGACCATGAGCAGCGTGTCGCACTCCTCCATCGCCAGCTCCGAGGGCAGCGTACCGAGGAGCCCGATGCCGCCCGTGGTGTAGGGGGAGTCGTCAGGCACCGCCGCCTTGCCGAGCAGCGGCTTGACGATCGGCGCCTTCAGCAGCTCGGCCGCGCGCTCGAGTTCCTCGCCGGCGCCGAGCGCGCCCTGGCCGGCGAGGATGACCGTCTTCTTCCCGCCGTTGAGGAGGCGCGCCGCGGCCTCGAGCTCGTCGCGCCGCGGCACGACGATGGGAGGGCTCCAGACCGACGAGGTGTGCCCCGGCACCTTCTTCTTCGACCGCTCGTCCTCCTGGACCTCCTGCTCCTGCAGGTCCACCGGGCAGGTGAGGTGCGCCACGCCCTTCGCCGAGAGCGCGCTCCGGCAGGCGGCGTCCACGAGGCCGCGCACGTGGCCGGCCCCCATCACCATCTCGTTGTAGACGGCGACGTCGCCGAACAGCGCGAGGAGGTCGACCTCCTGCTGGTAGCGCGTGCCCAGGAGGTCGTGGTACGTCTGCCCGGTGATGGCGAGGACGGGCGCGCCGTCCAGCTTCGCGTCGTAGAGGCCGTTGAGCAGGTGGATGGCGCCGGGCCCCGACGTGGCGAGGCAGACGCCGAGGCGGCCGGTGAACTTCGCGTAGCCGCAGGCCATGAAGGCGGCCGCCTCCTCGTGCCGGACCTGGACGAACCGGATGCGGTCCTGCCGCTCGCGGAGCGCCTCCATGATCCCGTTGATCCCGTCGCCGGGGAGGCCGAACACGACGGAGACGTTCCAGTCGAGCAGTCGCTCGACGAGCACGTCGGCCGCGGTGGCCTTCCGGTCAGCGTCCGACTCGCCGCCCCGCTCGCCCCTCCCCTTCCCCCGGAACTTGAACACGGCGCGCCACCGTTAGGTGCGCGGCGTCGCGGCCGCGACGTCGCGCGCGGGCCGCCCCGAGAGCGAGCTGGGCGCGTCCAGGTGCGCCCCCTCGTCGACGCCGACCCCGAGCCGGTCGACCAGCTCGCCCCCGAGCCATCCGGTGACGAGGGCGAGCCCCGCCCCGGCGAAGGAGAGCGCCAGCGCGAGCGCCTCCGGAGCGCGAGGGTCGTCGCGGCGGAGCAGCCAGCTCGCCGCGAACAGCACCACGACGAGAACGTTGCCGACGCCGTGCAGCGCGCCCACCCGCTTCGCGCGCGTCCCCGCCGGGATCTTGGTCCAATCGATGGTCCCGAACGGCGCCGCCGCGAGCCCGCCGACCACGCCGGCGGCGATCATCCAGTAGGCGATCTCCGACCAGTAGCCGTTGCCGCTGACCAGCCGGATGACGTCGAAGATCACCGCCGTGGCAAGCAGCCCGAGCGGGAAGACGATGAGGATCTGGTGAACCGGGTGCCCCAGAAGCTTCGCTCTCGCCTCCATCGTCATTCTCCCCTGCCCATCACTTCTTCGCGCCGGCCGCCGGCGCCGCCGACGACAGCCGCCCCTGGATCTGCTGCGCCCGCGCCAGATGGGCAGCGAAGTTCGGCCGCACCTGCTGGAGGAGCGCCTTGAGGTCGGCGTTCTGCGCGCCCGGGATCAGCGTCTTGTCGAGGGCGTCGAGCACGGCCTGGTGGAACTGCACCTCGCGGTCGATGTACGCGCGGTCGAAGTCCGCCCCGGTCGCCCCCTGCATCCCGGTGCGCGCCTGGTCGGCGCCCTGCGTCAGCTGGCGGCTCACGTCGTTGTCTTCCGGCGTGACATTGAGCCGCTGCGCCAGCGCCACCGCCTGCTTGTTCACCGCGCCGTGGTCGCGGACCATCTGCTGCGCGAAGTCCTTCACCGCGGTGTCGCGCGCCTTCGTCCGCGCGTTGGCTCCGGCGGCGCTGTCGATCGCGTTGGCGGTGACGGCGACGTGGGCGATCTGCGCATCGTTCAGCGTGGGCCCGGCCGGCGCGGCGGCGGACGTCCCGGCGGCGGCGCCCGAGGGATTGCCGGGAGCGGCCGGCTGCGCCGCCGTGTCCGCGGCGCGGTTGTCCCTGTTGCCGCACGCGGCCGCGGCGGCAAATGCGGCGAGGAGTCCCGCGCCGGCGAGGGCCGTGCGGACGCTGCGATGCGTCGTGAGTCTCGTCATGTCCGTTCTGGAAAGGGTGGAACGACAGCGCCGCCGCGTCACGGCAGCGCGAACACGTACAGGGCGCTTCCGCGCGTCGAGCCGTACAGCTCCGGGGCGAAGCCCTTCATCCAGCCGCCCCAGCCCGCGGCCACGGCCACGTACTGCTTACCGCCGACGCTGTAGGTGACGGGGCTGCTGTGGATGCCGCTGCCCGTCCGGAACTGCCAGAGCCGCTCCCCGGTGCGCGCGTTGAAGGCGTCGAACTCGCCGGTCGGCTCGCCCGCGAAGACCACGTCGCCGGCGGTGGCGAGCACGGAGCCGACCATGGGGTGCGGGGTGCGCTGCGACCAGACCTCGCGGCCGGTGGTGGGGTCGATCGCCTTCACGGCGCCGTGCCCCTCCGGGAGCGCGGTCGCCTCCCCGCCCCAGTACGCCATCCCCTCGCGGAACTCCTGCCGGCGCGACTTGAACCGCCCGCACTTCTCGATCACCGGCGTGTACAGAAGGCGCGTGCGCGGACTGTAGGCCGCGTGCGGCCACTCCTTCGCCCCCGACGGGCTCGGGCAGATCTCCACGCCCTCTGGCGTCGGCGTCAGGCGCACGGTCACCCGCCCGGTGGTCGCGTCGATGTCGCCCCACGTCACCCGCTCGGCGAACCGGGAGGCGCGGACCAGGCGGCCGTTCGTCCGGTCGAGGATGAAGAGGTAGCCGTTGCGGTCGAAGTGGGCGAGCAGCTTCCGACCGTCGGCGTCGTCGAACAGGATGTTCTCGTTCACCCCGTCGTAGTCCCACACGTCGTGCGGCGTCCACTGGTAGTGCCAGCGGATCGCGCCGTCGTCCGGGTCCACGGCGATGACGGAGTTCGTGTACAGGTTGGCGCCCTCGCGCGCCGAGCCGTCGAAGTCCGGCCCCGGGTTCGCGGTGCCCCAGTACATGAGGTCCAGCTCGGGGTCGTAGCTCCCGGTCACCCACACCGAGCCGCCGCCGCGCTGCCAGGCGTCGCCGGTCCACGTCTCCGAGCCGGGCTCGCCTGGCCTGGGCACCGTGTAGCGGCGCCAGCGACGCTCGCCGGTGGCGACGTCGAACGCGTCGAGGTGGCCGCGCGTCCCGTACTCGCCCCCCGAGGCGCCGACGACGACCGTGTTCTTCACGACGAGGGGCGCGAGCGTGGCGCTCTCGCCGGCGCGCACGTCGGCGAAGACCCGGTCCCACACCACGCGGCCCGTGGTGGCATCGAGAGCGACGAGGTGGCCGTTCTGGGTCGCGACCAGCACGCGCCCCTGTGCCACCGCCGCGCCGCGATTCACGTTGCCGCAGCAGAGCGGGACGTCGAGCGGGATCGCGTGCCGGTAGCGCCAGTACACCTTGCCGGTGGCGGCGTCGAGCGCCCAGACGTAGCCGTCCCACCCCGTCAGGTACATCACCCCGTCGACCACGATCGGGGCGGCCTCGAACGCGTACGACGCGGGCGTCGCGATCAGGCCGATGACGCCCGCCTGGAACACCCACGCCGGCTGCAGGCGCGCGACGTTGGCGGCGGCGATCTGGTCGAGCGCGCTGAAGCGCTGGCCGTCGTAGGCGCCGTAGTAGGTGAGCCAGTTCTGCGGCTCCGCGCGCGCCCGCGTTATGCGCTCGGCGGTGACGCCCTGCGCGGCGGCCGGGGCGGCGCCCGCCTGGCTGGCGTCCATGTCGCTGAACGAGCGCGACCGCTCGGTGACGGGGTAGTTCGGCCGGCTCCCGCCGCAGGCGCCGGCGACCGCCGCCGCCGCCAGCGCCGCGGCCGCGCGGGGGATCAGTCGTGCGATGCGCATGCGTCTCCCCTCAGTCCCGCGGCCGGCGCTGCTTCGGCCGGTCGATCCGGCCCTCCTGGGGCGTCTCCCCCTCGACGATCACCAGCCCCAGCATCCCGCGCCCGGCGTGGTTGGCCACCGGGCACCCGAACCAGTACAGCCCGGGCTGCGACAGCTTGATGCGCGCCGTGCCCGCGGTGTGCACCGGGAGCTGCAGCACCTGGCGCTCGCCGTCGCTCGGCAGGAAGGCGATGTGGAACGACTCGTCGTCGTTCTGGACGGTCAGCTCGAGCTCGCCGGCGTGCTTCATGACGATGATCGCCGGCTCCCAGATGTACTCGTTCTTCGGGACCCGCACGTCGTCGCGGAACAGGCTGTCGGAGACGCGCTTGGCGTGCGAGAGCCCGCCGTGCGCGAACAGCCGGGCGACGATCGCCTCGTTGGGGTCGTCCACCCTCGGCAGGTAGTCGACCATCCGTACGACGCGCGGGTTCAGCTGCTTCAGCGTGTTCGGCCGCAGCAGCTTCACGTAGTCGCATCCGCTCAGCGCGAGGAGCACCGCCGCCGCGATCCCCGCGAGGGCGCGCGGGGGCGCACTACCGCCGCTGGCACGCATCCGGACTCCTGGTCGTTAGGTGAGGAAGGCCCGCGGCCGGGTGCGCCAACGCCGGACGAGGCCGGCACACCCGACCGAGAGATTTTCCTGCACACCGCGGTCCAGCGGCTCACAACATCAGCCCGAACGTCACCGGGAAGAAGTTCACCTCCTGCCCTCCGCGCGCGGTTCGGTGGTAGCGCGCTTCGATGAAGCTTCGGACGCCGAGGGCCGAGAGCTTGGCGCCCAGGCCGACGTTCCAGCCGAAGCGGGTCGTCGCATCGCACCCCGGGCCGAGCGAGCAGCGGCTCTGGTACGCGCCGAGCCCCGAGATCAGGTACGGCGACGCCGGCGAGTTGGTCATCGGGAGGCGGTAGGTGGCATTCAACGTCGCCGAGCCCGTCGACTGGTGTCCGTCGCCGAGCGCGGTCCGAAGCTGGTCGCCGAACGCGAACTGGTTGTACGCGACGTCGAGGCGGAGGCCGAGCGGCTGCATGAGGGTGCTCACCGCCACGGTCCCGAGAGCGTGCCAACCGGCGGCGTTCACAGCGTCGCGCAAGTCTCCCTGCGCCAGCGAGACGCCGCCCCCGACGCCGACCGAGATCGGCCGCTGCGCCTGCACCACCGCGAGCGGGGCGAGCACCACGGGCCCGACCACCGCGAGCATCCACCGACGCATATCTTCCTCCTCGCGCTACAGCGACTTCAGGTATTCGACGAGATCCTTCTTCTGCCCGCGGCTCAGCCGGAGCCCCCGGACCCGTACGTAGTGATCGACCACGTCCTTGAGGGTCTTCGCGCTCCCGTCGTGGAAGTACGGCGCGTGCTGCCAGAGGCCCCGGAGGGGGGTGGTGCGGTACTGCTTCTGCGTCGTGCGCGCGGCGTACGTCGAGTCCATTCCGGTCTCCGACGGCGCGTGGAGAACCCCGGTGTTGTTGTCGGTCAGGTTGCCGGCCACGTGGCAGCTCGCGCAGTTGGCGTCGAACACGGCGCGGCCGCGGCGGGCGGCCCCGCGGTGGTACGACGCGCCGGGCGTCGGCGGCGCGCCGATGCTGTGCTGGTACGCACGGAGCGCAGCGAGCTTCGGCGTGACGAGGTCCGGCTCCTGGACGATGTTCACCCCGATCCGCGGGTCG
>DATFPD010000289.1:0-6899 GCA_035265005.1 Gemmatimonadaceae bacterium
CGTAGTCCTCGGCCGAGATCGAGCCCGCCTCGGCCTGCCGCACCCTGAGCTCCTCGAGCGCCGCCGCCGACCGCGCGCGCTCCTCGGCCACGCGCCGCTGCTCGGCCTCCAGCTCGCCCGCCCGCGCCGCCGCCGAGCCCAGCACCGCCGCCCGGGTGCGGAGCTGCTCCATGCGCTTCACCTCGCGCCCCAGCTCGTCGTGGCGGGACTTGTCGTAGCCCGATGGAATCTCCGACAGCTCGCGGCGCAGGCGGTCGAGCCGCGTGCGCTTGGCGTCGGCGTCGCGGCGCTGCTGCTGCATGTCGGCGACCTTCACCTGCACCTTGGCGATGTCCCGCTGGAGCTTGCTCACCTCGTCGGCGACGGCGCGGCGGCGCTCCTCGGCCGCGGTCACCTCCGCCGGCGCGGTGGCCAGCTGCGCGACGCGCTGGGTGTAGAACTTTCCGTCCACGTTGAGCGTCGCCAGCTTCTCCTCCAGCTCCTCCACCTGCGCGCGGAACTGCGCGCCGAGTGGGCGGCCGCAGGTGGGGCACGGACTCTCGGGGCCGAGCTTGACGATCTGGTCGCGCTGGTCCTTGATGTCCTGCCACTCGCGGCGCAGCGTGTCGCGCTTGGTCTCCGCCTCCTGCTTGTCGCGGATCCACGCCGTGCGCAGCGCCTCGGCGCCCTGCTCCGCCGCCGACAGCTCGCCGCGCTTCACCTCCAGCTCGGCCGTCGCCCTGGCCTCCCACGCCGGCGCCTGCTCCAGCTTCTCCAGCCGCTCGGCGAGCCTGGTCACCTCCTCGGCCAGCCCGCGCTCCTGCTCGACGAGCGCCTTACGACGCCCCTCCTCGGCGCACAGCTTGTCGAGCCGCTTGAGCTCGGCCGCCAGCGCGTCGAGCGGCGCCAGCTCGCGCGTCACGCGCTCCAGCTCCTCCGCCGCCGCACGCGCGGACGCCAGCTCGCGCTCGAGGCGGGCGACCTCGCGGACGAGCCCCTCGGCGCGTCCGCGGGCGCGCTCCACCTCGGCCTCCAGGAGTCGCAGCCGCTCGCGCTCCTGCTGCGCGCGCTCCCACCGCGGTGCCACCGCCCTCATGCGCGCGTCGGCGTCGGCGCGGCGGAGCTCGGCCGCCTCCATCTGCCGCTCGGCGTCGGCCAGGCGGGCGCGGGCGTCGGCCAGCCGGCGCTCGACCACGGCCGGGTCGGTCATCCCGCTCCGCAGGCCGGTGATCTCGTTGCGGAGGGCGTTGCCGCGCTGGCGCACCAGGTCGCGCGCCGCCTTCAGCTTCTCGTAGCCCAGCACCCGGGAGACGAACTGCGCGCGCTCGGCGGGGGACATCGCCGCCATCGCGTTCAGCTCCTTCTGCCCGGTGAAGTAGGTGTTGAAGAACTCGGCGCGGCTCATCCCGAGCCGGCGCGTGAGGAAGTCGTTGACGGCGGTGATCGAGTTCGCGACCGGCTGGCCGTCGAGGAACACCTCGGCGCGCCGCAGCCCGCGCTGCACGCGGTAGCGGTGGCCGCCGAGCTCGAACTCCAGCTCCACGCCCACCGAGGCCCGCCCCTCGGCGCGGAGGAAGCGGATCCCCTCCACCGCGCCGCGCTGCGCGCCGGCGCCGTAGAGCGCCCAGGCGATCGCCTCCAGCAGCGTCGTCTTCCCGGAGCCGTTAGGCCCGATGATCCCCGTGATCCCGCTCTGGAACTCGACGCGGGTGTCCGCGTGCTGGCGGAAGTTGACGAGGCGGAGGCTGTTGAGCTTCACGCGCCCTCGCTAGGCCAGCGGCTGGTCCAGCGCGGTGGCCGCCGCGGCGCCGATCCCGGTCGCGCCGGCCGCCGAGACGTCCGCCTCGCGCAGGTAGCGCACCCCCGCCTCCACGAACGGCTCGCGCGCCACGTCGCTCGGCAGCGGGCGCTCCTGGAGCCGCTGCTGCACCGTCTCGAACAGCGACGCCCGCCTGCCCGGCGCGCCGCTCGCGCTCAGCCGCAGCACCTCCGGGCGGCGCGCGTCGAGGTGGAAGTGCATCGCGCGCCGCTTGTACTCGCGCAGTGCCTTGTGGTCGAGCGCGCGGGCGATGTGCCGCGGGCAGTTGCGCACGACGAGCCGCACGATCTTGTCGTCGATCCCCCCCGGGCACTGCTCGACGCGCTGCCGGATGGCGGCGTCCACGTCGGCGCTCGACATCTGCGCCGCCTCGACCGGCGGCAGGTCGACCAGCGCGCGTGCGGGCGGCAGGTGGTGGAAGAGCTGGCGGCCGGTCGCGAGGTCCCGCTCGACGAAGCCCTTCCCCGGGACGTCGAGCTGCCGCTCCTCGTGCAGCTCGCCCCAGCTGTTGGCGCTCGTGTACTCGATCGACCCCGAGTAGTAGGCGTTCGGCGCGACCTCGCGGTAGACGTGGTAGTGCCCCAGCGCCACGTAGTCCCAGCTCGCCGGCGACAGCTCCTCGAGCGAGATCTCGAGCCCCGTGCGCTCCGCCGTCGCGCCGGCGGCGGGGATGATCCCCTCGACCTCGCCGTGCAGCAGCAGGACGTTGAAGCGCGCCGACGGGTCCGGGACCAGCGCCGGCCGCTCGGCGCCGGCCACGTCAGGCACGGCGAGGATCGACAGGCTGCGCTCCGGGAAGGCGAGCCGCTCCGCCTTCGCGTCCACCACGTGCAGCCCCAGCTCGGCGAACAGCTTGAGGATGCTCCCGCTCTCGCTCGTGCGCGGCGTGTCGTGGTTCCCCGCGATCAGCACGACGACCGTCTCCGGCAGCGCCGCGCGCAGCCGGGTGAACTGGCGAAACGTCTGGAGGATGGCGGCGTTCGTCGGCCGCACCTGATGGAAGACGTCGCCCCCCACCACCACCAGCTCCGGCGCGATGGCGATCACGCCGTCGATCGCGCGCCGGAAGGCGTCCGCGACGTCCCACTCGCGCTGGTTCAGCCCGCGCGGCGTCAGGCGCTGGTACTGCCGGAAGCCCAGATGGAGGTCGGAAAGGTGGACGAGGCGCACTAACCGGGATGGGGGACGGGGGATGGGGGACGAACCGCCCGACTCACGATGCGAAATATAACGTCGCCGCGCACATCCTCACTCGCCGTTCATCCCCCTTCCCCCATCCCCCATCCCTCAGAGGGCCCGAAGCCACTGCGACACCTTCATCCGCACCTTCATCGGCTTCGCGGACACGCCGCGCGGGGGCACGATCACCGTCTGCACGACGAGCGTGGTGCGCGAGCTGGTGAGCCAGCCGCGGCGCCGGTCCACGACCAGGCTGCCGAGCAGCGTGCCGCTCATCTCGTAGCCGGGCGCGGTGGATTCGGCGGCGGCCGTCTCCCGGGCCAGGACGCCGCGCATCGACACGTACGCCAGGTCGCCGCCGCGCCCGACCGAGTCGAAGGTGAACGTGGCGCGGATCGTTCCGCCGCGCAGGCCCCCGCTGCCGGGCGCCGGCGCGGGGAGCGGCAGGATGTGCATCCACGTGTCCCCCACCTGGATCGCCGAGCGCGGGAGCATGGCCGGCATCTGCGCGAGCACCGCGCGCAGCTCCTCGGCCTTCTCCGCTCCCTCCGCACCCCCCTCCACGACCTCGGAGTGCCCGTCGGGCGCGATGCGCAGCCGCATCCGCTGCCCGGTGAGCGATCGCCGCGTCTGCTCCGCCCATGCCGGCAGCGGCGCGTCGCCGGTCACTCGTACCGAGTCGGTGATGATGAGCACGGTGGTCCAATTGGGCTCGCTCCGCTGGACGATGGAGCGCGTCAGGACCTGGAGCGTGGTGCTCGTCGTCCCCGGCCCCGGCGTCTCGGACTCCCCGCCAGTGACCTCCACCCGCTGGTCGAGCCGCATGCGCAGCGTGTCCCCGACGTGCGGCCGGATCTGGAGCCGAAACGCCTGCCCCCCCGCCGTGGACGCGGCCGAAGTCAGGAGAAGGACCAGTAGACGAAAATGACGCGTCAACGAGGGCTCTCTACCAGGCACACTTGTCAAATCCACCACAGAGGCACAGAGGACACAGAGGACGGGCACGAAGGGAGGGGCGAGGCGTGCCTCGCCCCTGCAACCGGCACGAGACGCTTCCTCGGTCTGAGGGACACTCTCCCGTGTGCCGTTCCTCCGTGCCCTCTGTGCCTCTGTGGTGGAACTGCAGTTCAGAAGCCATACGGATCGTCCGTCGGCACAGCAGTGATGGGCGCGGCGGCCGGGCGCGTCGAGACGGGCCGCGGGGTGAGGATCGCGCGGAACTGACTGCGGAAGTACGCCTTCACGTCCGCCGGGCGGGCGAGCAGCGTCGCGTCGCGCGCGCGCAGCACCTCGGCCTCATCCTGGATGCCGATCGTCTCCTGCACCCACGCCACGCTGATCGACCGGTCGAGCGTGCGCAGCGAGCGCGTCACCGCCGCCTCCAGCGTCACGTCGGACGCCTGCGGGTAGCGCTCGGCGCCGTCCCGCCCGGTCATCACGGCCGGGCGCGGGAAGCGCACGAAGATCGGCTGCGTGAAGTGCGGATGTCGGACCATGAGCTGTCCCTTCTCCAGCGTCGCCAGCTTCGTCCGGACGGCGGCGCTGAGCACGGAGTACCCGGGCGTCGCCAGCTCGTCGGCGTCCATGCGGCCGTAGAGCGACGTCCCGGAGTTCCCCACCACGCGCCGGTGCACCTGCGACCGGAACTGCTGCGCGCCGAAGAGTACGAGCCCCAGGTAGCGGCCGCGCTCCGCGATGTCGAGCAGCATCTTGCGCACGTACGTGTCCGGGCCGTCGTTGCTCGCGTACTTGTTCAGCTCGTCCACGAACACCACCACCTGCTTCACGCCGAGGTCGCGCCGCTCCAGGTGCTCGCGCAGCTTGGCGACCACGCGGGCGAAGATGAGCTCCTGCGCGTCCTCCTCGAGGTTCGCCACGTCGATCACGTACACCGCTCGGTCCTCGAAGCTCCCCCACGGCAGGTCGCTCACCGCGCCGGAGTCGGTGACGAGCCCCGCGCAGCGGAGCGCGATGTTCGACAGCCGGTTGCGCACCTTGCGGATGGTCGCCACGTGGTGCGTGCGCCACCCCTCGCTCCCCTTGTTCTCCATCGCCGACAGCACGTCGCGGAACCACCCCTCCAGCTCGGCGAACGACTGCACGCGGTAGCGCTTGTTCCCGAGCAGGGCGTCGGTGAACTCGCGGTCGATGATGCGCTCCTTGATGAAGTCGATGAGCGCGTCGGCCTTGGCGTCGACGTCGTCCTTGTTGAGCAGCACCTCGGCGAACTGGAGGACCTCGCGCAGCCCCCAGGTGAGCGGCGTGACGTTGTGCGCCAGCGCCTCGTTCGAGCGCAGCGTGTTGAGCGCGATGCCCTTGCTGTTGTAGGGCGCGAAGTAGCGCACGTTCGCGAACGGCGCCGCCGGCACGTTCATCTTCTCGTAGAGCGCGCGGTCGGCGTCCTCGAGCCGGCCGGGCTGGTCGAGGAAGCAGAGGTCCGGCCCCTTCACGTTGAAGCAGACCGACGCCACGCTCCCCTTGCTCGCGGGGCAGTGCGCGAAGATCGACGCCAGCAGCCACTCCACCGCGCTCGTCTTCGTCGCCAGCCCTGAGACGCCGGTGATGTTCAGGTGCGCCGCCTCGGGGCCGAGCAGGAAGTCCGCGTCGAGGTAGATGGGCGACTCCATGCCGCCCGCGCGGTAGACGCCGACCGGGATCCCGCGCCGCGACTCCGGCTTGAGGTAGCCGTCCATCCGCAGCGCCAGCGCGATGTCGTCGTCGCTGGCGAGGAAGACGCGCCCCATCGGCACGGGCTGGAGCGGCTCGTCCGGTACCTGCCGCAGCACGTGCGCGGTGTAGAGGCGAATCTCGGCGCGGTCGGTGGCCGCGAAGCCCGCCGCCGACGGGCTGCCGTCGTGTCCCAGCACGTCGTGCAGCGGCGACTGGAGGTCGGTGTAGCTGAACCCCTCGACGACCACGCCGAACACCTGCGGGATCACTCCCTCGACCGGCGTGGCGCCCTCGACGCGCACGATGGTCCCGATCCCGACCGGCGAGTCGAGCGCGGTCCAGAAGTGGAACTCGTGCGGGGTGTTGGGGCGCCGCTCGGTGGCCACCACGCGCCCGAGGGCGGCGCGCTCCTGCAACGAATTGCTACTCATCGCGTCGATTCGATGGCGCTCAGAAAGGTGGGCCGCCCTATGTTGCTCGCGGTCGATCAAGGTAGCGAACGTAGCACCCGTGCGAGCAAGGGGGAACGTGAGCGAGCGAGCGAGCGAGCGAGCTACCCGCCCGCTCACCGCGGCGCGCGGAGCCAGGCTCGCCACGCCCGCTCCAGCGACGCACCGTCCGCGGGGAGCCCGGGCAGCTCCGCGAGCAGCGCGCGCGACGTCGGATCGGCGCGGGCCCGCCCGATCAGCGCCTCGACCGCGGCCGCGTGTTCTCGGCGGTATCGCAGACGAGGTGACCGATCTCGTGCGGCAGCGTCGTGTCCCATTCGCGCCGCACGCCCTCGCGGCCCGTCGCCGCCAGCGGCGTGCGAAGCGTCGCCGTCACCGGCCAGCGGATCCACCACCATCCGCCGGTCGTCGGGGAGGAGCTGAAGTCGGACTGCGTCGACAGAGCGCGCGGACGACGCGCCGCCGCGTCATCAGCAGATCGCCCTGAGGAACGCCTCGCAGTCGTGAATGCCGTACGCCATCTTGTCCCACCTCGCGTCAGGCAGCGACAGCGGCAGCGCCTCCGCCAGCACCCAGCGCGAGATCTCGTCGGCGCGCTCGCCGACCCGGGCCAGGTCGCTCGGCAGCGCGGCCTCCACGCGCACCAGGCCCCACATCGGGTCGCGCCCGTCGGCGTCGCGGATCCGCAGGTACCAGCTCGCCACCGGCGCGCGCCACGTCGACGACTCCTTCAGTCGAAACACGCTCGACCGCTCGGCGCGCCGCAGGCCGAGCACCGTGACCAGGTCGTCGCCCTCGGCGTA
>DATFPD010000290.1:0-4724 GCA_035265005.1 Gemmatimonadaceae bacterium
CGCCGCGCGCAGCCGCCGCCGCAGCGCGCCGAGCTCCTGATCGACCGCCTCCAGCGTGTCGAGCAGCGCGCCGTTCTCCTGGTCGAGCGAGAGCCGGTGCAGCTGGGTCTGGAGGTTCGCCAGCGCCTCGACCACGCTCGAGAGCGTGACCGGCGCGCTGGCCGTAGCCGGCTGCGCGGCCGGCGCGGCGCGGCGCGCGGGCGCTTCGCTCGTCGCGGCCCACGCCAGCTCCTCGGCCTGCGGCTCCGGCGGGCGCGGCGCCACCGTCTGCACCCTCACGATCTGATAGCGGCCGTCGGCGAAGACGCGCATCGTGACCTCGGCACCGGGCTCGACGGCCTGCAGCGTGCGCGCGAGCCGGCGCAGCACCGCCTCGCCCGACTCCTGCCGCCCCACGTCCTCCGGGTCCACGCGCACGCTCACGCCCTCGACCGCGGCGATGCGGCTCCCCTGGACGATGCCCGCCTGCTCCGCCGGCCCGCCGGGCGCCACCGACGCGACGAGGACGCCGAGTGTGTCCCGGTCGCTCGCCGAGAGGCCTAACGCCAGGCCGAGGAGGGCGCGCGCGTCGCGGGGCGCCGCCGCGCGGGCGGCCGTCGTCTGCGCCGCGCTGGTCTCCGCGCCCGCAGCGAGCGCTGCCGCGGCGGCGCCGAGCAGGATGCTGGATCTGATTCCCATCGATGATTTCGGTAAAGGTTTGCGAAGTCTCAGGGGACGCGGGATGCGGGACGCGGGATGACAGCCCGCAGCGCCGATGCCCGCATCCCTCATCCCGCGTCCCGCGTCCCCTGCCGTTACGGTTCCGACCCCGCCGGCTTCGGCGCGCGGTCGGGGCGGTCGAGGTCGTCGCGCGGCGACGGCGCGCGGGGCTGCACGCGCGGGCGCGCGGGCTCCACCACGCGGCGCGCGGCGACCAGGTGGTCGGCGAACCACTGCCCGCGCTCGCCCTCGCCCAGCACGTCGTAGCGCACGCCCTGGCCGCTGGCGCTCGAGTGGATGATCCGCTCGCGGCCGACGTAGATCGCGACGTGGTCCGGGGTCGAGCCGTCGTTCGCGAAGAGGAGCAGGTCGCCCGGACGCAGCGAGCCGACGCGCGTCGAGACCTCGGCGCCGACCGTCGCCATCTGGCGGGCGGTGCGCGGCAGGCGCACGCCCTCCTGTCCGAAGACGTACTGCACGAAGCCCGCGCCGTCGAAGCCGCCCTCGGGGCTCGTCCCGCCGTAGCGGTACGGCGTGTCTACGAAGCCGTCGGCCAGGTCCATCACCCGCGCCGCCAGCTCCTGCGTCGGCGCGGCGGCGGCGGGCGCCTCGTCAGGCTCGGCCGCTACCGGGAGCTGCGCGACCACCGCGCCCTCGTCGCGGGCCGGGCGCGGCGAGCGCCGCTTGCCGCCGAAGCTCACGCTGAGCGCGACGCGGTACTCCACCTTGTCGCGGAGCGCGTTCGTCGTCGTGACCAGCGCCGCGTTGTCGAGCGGCTGCCGGTAGCGCGCCTCGGCGCCGAGGCCGAGCCAGCCGAGCAGGTTGTGGTGGACGCCGCCGCCGTAGCTGACGGTGGCGAAGGAGGTGTCGGCGGCGTTGGCCGCACGCACGCCGTAGCCGCCGATCCCGGCGAAGACGTACGGCGAGAAGCCGAGCAGCAGCCCCCTGAGCGCGGGCACGGGGCGCAGCGGCTCGAGGATCAGGTCGGCGTCGGCCGACCACCCGGCCACGTTCACGCCGAACGGGCTCAAGTCGCCGCCGCTGCGCTGCGTCACCACCCGCCGGCAGCGGCGCGGGTCGCGGCAGCGCG
This sequence comes from Gemmatimonadaceae bacterium, assembly GCA_035265005.1. GTDB lineage: Bacteria > Gemmatimonadota > Gemmatimonadetes > Gemmatimonadales > Gemmatimonadaceae > DATFPD01. The sequence continues at coordinate 1,790 of DATFPD010000290.1, forward strand.
GGTCGTAGACGACGACCTGCCGCGTGCCGCCGGCGCCGCCGTCGTCGTTCACGAGGTTGAGTCCACCGCCCACGCGCAGGCCGAACAGGCCGCGGTAGCCGGTGATGGCGATGCCGCCGAAGGTTGGGCCGCTCGACTGCTCCTTGCGCGCGGCGAAGGCCTCGAAGAGGCCGGGCCCCTGCGCGGCGGCCGGCGCCGGCGCGGCCGCGAGGAGCGCGATCAGCGCCGCGGCGGGATGGAGGGAACGCGTTCGTAGAGCGATGTGCATATCGGCACTCCAGGGCCGGGAGAGATGTGCCCGCGCGTGCGTGTGCGGAGCCGTTCCGCCACCCGTGCCGATTCGTGCTGCTGTCGCTCTCGGCTCACGCGCCTGCTGTCATCCCCGGAAACACCCCAGCGCGCTGGTACCCTTACGCGCTCGGCGGAGCCCTCACGCCGCGTCCGGTCGCGACGGCAGAATGGCGGCCCCGGACACCGGCGGCCCTGCCTCCCCCACGGCGGCAGGGTGCGATGCGTACAGCCATCGCCCCGCCGGTGCCGGAGCCTGTCCATTCGGACGCTCGTGCACCGGTCGTTGCTCCCTCACGACGCGCGCGCGCCGGCCCGTCCCGCGGCGCGGCGGCGAGAGCGGTGCGGCGCCGACACTCTCCTCCGTGGGCTCGCACCACTCGAAGGCGCGCACGCGGGTCGTGTACTGCATTCTGCCGTCGCTCCGTCGCAGGGTCCAAATGCTGAGACACGCGAGTACGCGAGTACCCCTACGCCGCCTACGCCGCCGGTCGCGGCCCGAGCCGCCGCGTGGCTTCGCGGGTCGCGTTCGGGAGCCAGGGCGCGAGCCGCTCGCGCAGCTGTCGCAGCGCCTTCCCCATCTGCGCCTCCACGGTCTTGACCGAGATGCCGAGCACGCGCGCGATCTCGGCGTACTTGAGGCCGTGCACGCGACTCAGCTCGAACACCTCGCGGCAGCGCGCGGGCAGCTCCCGCAGCGCCTGCTCCACCGCCGCCTCGATCTCGTCCTCGGCCATGCGGGCCTCCGCCGCCGGCGCGGCGGCGGCGGGGCCGCGCGCGTACGGCTCGCTGCGCCGCTCCACCTTCACGTGCCGGAGGTGGTTCAGCGCGCGGTTGCGGGTCGCCTGAAAGAGGTAGGCGATGGGCGAGCTGTCGCTCGCGAGTCGGTCGCGCCTCCGCCAGAACTGCAGCATCACGTCCTGCACCACTTCCTCGGCCACGGCGCGGCGGCCGACCAGCCCTTCGGCGAAGCGGACCAGCGTGGGGTAGTGCTCGCGGAGCAGCGCGTCGAACGCACTCTGGTCGCCGCGGCGGAGGCGCTCGAGAGTATCACGGTCATCCATGTCGCTGGACAGACACCGCACGCGCCCGCCACCCTCGCGCGGGCCGCGCGGGGCGAGGGTGCGGGGGCGCTCGCGTGTCGTACTACGTGAGCGGCCGTCCGCGAAGGCGGTGGTCGGGAAAGCCTAACGTCGGACGCGCGCGTCGCGCGGTGGAGGCCGGTCATGAAGGCGTTGAAGTCGCGGCACCGGTGGGAGCACGCCGGCCGCCGGTTCGAGTGGCGCTACACGAGCAACGCGCTGCTCGCGATCCTGATGGCCGGCGACTCCGGGGTGCCGCTTCGCCCCCAGATCCTGGTCTGCGTGGACGGCCGCGACTGGAAGACGTTCGACGTGGACGCCGAGTACGACGACGTGCCGACCGTCGAGCGGCGCGTCACCGCGGCGTGGGAGCGGGAGGGGTACCTGTCGGCGGGGTGACGGGAGGCGGGAGGCGGGACGCGGGACGCATCCCGCCATCCCGTCACCCCGATCTCAGCGCCGCCACCGGGTCCGTGCGCATGGCGCGCCGGGCGGGGATCAGCACCGCGCACGCGCCCACCGCGAGCAGGGTGAGCGTCGCCATCGTCAGGCTTGCCGGGTCCGCTGCCCCGACGCCGACGAGCAGCGCGCGCACCGCGCGGCCGGCGGCGATGGAGCCCAGCACGCCGGCCGCGGCGCCGGCCAGCGCCAGTGCGGCGCCCTGGCGGAGGACCATCGCGAGGATGCGCGACGGCTCGGCGCCGACCGCCATGCGCACGCCGAACTCGCGCCTTCGGGTCGCCACGCCGTACGACACCACGCCGTAGATCCCGACCGACGCCAGCGCCAGCGCCGCCGCGCCGAAGGCGGCGAACAGCCACGTGAAGAGGCGCGGCAGCGCGACCGACTCGGCGTAGCGCGACACCATCGGCGTCACCGGGCCGACCGGGATGGCGCGGTCCAGCTCGCGGATCGCGCCGCGTACGGCCGACGAGAGGGCGACCGGGTCGCCGGCGCCGCGCACCATCACGGTCATCCCGCGCGCGGGGCTCTGCGCGAGCGGCACGAACACCTCCGGCTTCACAGGCGCGCTCTGCCCGTCGTGCCGCACGTTCGCCACCACGCCGACGATCGTCGCCGGCTCGCTGCCGCCGCCGGGGCCGTCGATGTAGATCCGCTCGCCGACCGCCGAGCGCCCCGGCCAGTACTGGTGCGCGGCAGCCTCGTTGATCACGGCGACCGCGGGCGACTCGGCGCCGTCCTCTCGCGTGAAGACGCGGCCGGCCCGCAGCGCGATGCGCATCGCCGCGAAGTAGTCCGGCGTCACCTGGCGGTGCCAGAGCGCGGGCCCGTTCCCCGTCGGCCGGTCGGGCGGCGGCTCGCCCTCCTTGTGGAAGCTGAAGTTCCGGTCGCCATTCCCGAGCGGCGCGATGGACGTCGCGCCGACGGCCTGCACGCCGGGGAGCGCGCGCAGCCGGTCGACGAGCGCCTCGAAGAAGCGCACCGGCTCCTGCGGGGCGCGGTAGCGACCGCGCGGGAGCTGGAGCTCGACGGCGTGGAGCTGGCCCGGCGCGAAGCCGATGTCGGTGCGGCTGAGGTTCACGAAGCTGCGCATGAGCAGCCCG
>DATFPD010000291.1:0-2616 GCA_035265005.1 Gemmatimonadaceae bacterium
AGCCGGTGATGCGACGCGGCGGCATGCGGAGTACACTACACCTGCGGACTGCGAGCTGCGAGCTGCGAGCTGACCCCCTCGGGACGCTCCTGGCCTCCCGAGGGGGTCAGGTCGCAGCTCGCAGGTCGCAGCTCGCAGGTCGCAGGTCGCAGGTCGCAGGCGTATTGTAGTCCGCCCCGCCTGACGACTTCTTCGCCGCGGCGCTCATCGGTCGCCGCCCTTGTAGACGACGCCGCCCTTCATCACGAAGCTCACGCGCTGGAGCTCGGTGGGGTCGGCCAGCGGGTCGCCGGCGACGGCGACGATGTCGGCGAGCTTCCCCGCCTCCACGCTCCCGATCCGCTCCTCCTCGCCCAGCATCCGCGCCGCGACGAGCGTGGCGCTGCGAATCGCCGCCATCGGCGCCATGCCATACTTCACCATCACCGGGATCTCCTGCGCCTGGTTCTCGGTCCACGCGTAGCCGCCGGCGTCGGTGCCGTAGGCGATCGACACGCCCTTGCGCAGCGCGCGCGGGAACGCCGCCCGCTCGGCCTCGGCCATCTTCGGCCACACGCCGCCGCGCCCCGGGGCCACGTAGAGCCCGACGAAGATCGTCGGGCACCAGTAGGCGCCCTGCTTCACCATCCGGTCCATCAGGTCGTCGGTGAGCCCGTAGCCGTGCTCGATCGAGTTGACGCCGGCGCGCAGCGCGGCGTCGATGCCGTCCCACCCCATCGCGTGCGCCGCCACCCGGCGGCCGAGCCGGTGCGCCTCGTCGACGATCGCCTTCATCTCCTCGTCGGTGAAGTTCACCCACGAGCGCAGCCGGCCGTCCGGCGCGAAGTAGTAGCGGCGGTCCGCGTAGAACTTGATCCAGTCGGCGCCGTACTTCACCTGCTCGCGCACCGCCCGCCGCGCCCCGTCCGCGCCGTCGACGATCTGCACCCCCTCGGGGACGCGCAGCTCCCACGAGTAGCCGCTGAGCGGGTACATCCCGGTGGGCGCCATCGCCCGCGTCGCCACGAACATCCGCGGTCCGGGGACGACGCCGCGCTCGATCGCCGTCTTCACGTCCACGTCGGCGTACATCGCCCCCTCGGTCTCGAGGTCGCGCAGCGTGGTGAAGCCGTTCATGAGGGCGGTGCGCGCGGCGGCGGTCGCGCGGATGGCGCGGTACGGGATGCTCTCCTTGAGCAGCTGCGCGTCGTACTCCTCGGCGGTGATGTCGCCCTGGAGCAGCACGTGGGTGTGCGCGTCGATGAGCCCCGGGAGGAGCGTCGCGCCGCCCAGGTCGATCGTGCGCGCGCCGGCGGGGGCGCGCCGCGCCGCCTCGTCAGGCGCGCCGACGAACGTGATGCGCTCCCCCTCGACGACCACGCCCACGCCGCCGGTCCGGCGCGCGTCGCTCCGGCCGTCGATCAGGTTGGCGGCGCGGATGACGACCGCGCGCGCCGTCGCGGCGGCGGAGTCACGCGTGCCTTGCGAGCGCGCGGGCGATGCGGCGAACAGCAGCAGCAGCAGGCAGCTGAGGAGACGCACTGGCGCACACTCCTGCGGGGCAGCCCCCGCGTGAGAGCTCTCGAACGGGACCCGCTATCAATTGAACCACAGAGGGCACAGAAGACACAGAGGGGGCGCCCCTACAGCAGATGTGGGGGCCTTGATTCATCAAGGCCCGCTCCCTCGGTGTCCTCTGTGTCCTCGGTGGTTCAATCGCCGTTCATTACCGCGTGACCGGGATCGGACCCGTGCCGACCCGGTACGGCCCGTTCAGCTCGTAGCTCACCAGGCCGTGGCTGGTGATGTCCCAGGCCTTGTACATCCCGTAGCCGAGCGCGAGGACGCCGATGCCGGCGCCGTAGACGCCGTACGCGAGCATCGAGAGGAGCGGCATCGCGAGGAGCAGCACGACGACGACGCCGGCCGCGCCGAGGAATCCGCCTGACGCCATCCGCTCGGCGGCCCGCGCCTCGGGCGACAGCTCGGCCGCGCGCCGCTCGGCGGCCCCCTGCTCGGCGGCCGCCGACGGGTCGGCGAGGAGCGCATCGAGCTCGTCGTCGGGCGACGCGGCCGAGGAGTCCGCGGAGGCCGCCGCGGGGGCGGGCGCGTCGTCCATCTCGGCGGCGAGCTTGATCACCGGCGCCAGGCAGCCCAGGCCGATCGAGAAGTAGGTGACCGCGACGGCGAGGAGCTGGTAGCGGCGGGCGTAGAAGCCGCCGGTCGCCCTGTTGATCGCCTTCGCGACGAGCACGCCGACGCCGACGAGGAGGAACATGCGCGCGAAGCCCATCGTGAGCACGACGAGGGCGAACACGGCGGCCGACGCGAGCCCCGCGCCCAGTCCGTACGCCAGCGCACGCCGGAAGGCCCGCGGCCCGACGCCGCGCTCGATCTTCTCATCGTACCCGCGCTTGCACTTCCCGCACACCGGCCGCTCGTTGAGCGCGAAGTAGTAGGTGCGCATCGGGGTGCGACAGTCGGAGCACCAGAGGTACGGCGCCGACTTCGGCTCGGGGATGAGCTCGGGAGAGGGCGCCGGTGCCGGGGCCTCCGGGGCACCCGGGGTCTCCGGGGCGCGGACGAAGGAGGCGAAGAGGAACTCGCCGCGGTTGGTGCTCAGCTGCTCGTTGGACA
>DATFPD010000292.1:0-7115 GCA_035265005.1 Gemmatimonadaceae bacterium
CGAAGCCGAGCACGAAGGTCATCAGGTAGAAGAAGCCGATAAGGCCCGTGGCGTAGAACACCGACGTCCGCGCCGCGCGCGCGTCCGGCACCGTATAGAAGCGCATCAGGATGTGCGGCAGCCCCGCCGTGCCGAACATGAGCGCCATCCCGAGCGAGATCGCGTCGAGCGGGTTCGACACGAGCTTCCCCGGCGCCAGCATCCCCGCGCCGTACCTCTCGGCGGCCGCGGCGAAGAGCGCCGCCGGGTTGAAGCCGAACCGTGAGAGCGTGAGCAGCGCCAGCAGCGTCGCGCCGGCCAGCAGCAGCACCGCCTTGACGATCTGCACCCACGTCGTCGCGATCATCCCGCCGAACAGCACGTACGCCAGCATCGCCAGCCCCACCACCACCACCGCCGTCTCGTACCGCAGGCCGAACATGAGGCGGATGAGCCCACCCGCCCCCACCATCTGCGCGATCAGGTAGAAGATCACCGTCGCCAGCGTCCCCGCCGCCGCCGCGATCCGCACCGGCGTCTGCCGCAGCCGGATCGCCAGCACGTCGGCGAACGTGTAGCGCCCCAGGTTCCGCAGCGGCTCGGCGATCAGGAACAGCACCACCGGCCACCCCACCAGCCACCCGGTGGAGTAGATCAGCCCGTCGAAGCCGGTCGTCGACACGAGCCCGGCGATCCCGAGGAAGGAGGCCGCGCTCATGTAGTCCCCGGCCAGGGCGAAGCCGTTCTGCCCGGCCGTGATCGACCGGCCGGCGGCGTAGAAGTGCTCGGTCGTCTTCGTCCGCCGCGCCGCCCAGAAGGTGATCCCGAGCGTGATCGCGATGAAGACGAAGAAGAACACCATCGCCGTGGCGTTAGGCTCGCCGATGGACGTGGACGGGACGGGCTGTTGCATCGCCGTTGCGAGTTGCGAGGTGCGAGTTGCGAGAGGGGTGGAGGACCCAAGTTCGGCTGCGCTGGACCCGTCGTCTAGACCGACCGGCGTCCCCGGCGAGCAACCATCCGACGGCTGGAGATGTCCTATTGCTCGGTATAATACAGTTTGATACAATAGTCTGCCCGAGGTCGTTCCTCTCGCACCTCGCACCTCGCAACTCGCACCCGCCTGTGCGCCGCAACTGGTTCTTCGTCCTCCTCTCCCTCGCCGAGCGCGAGCGGCACGGGTCCGGGATCATGCGGGACGTGCTCGAGCTCACCGGCGGGGAGCTGCGGCTCTGGCCCGTCAGCCTCTACGGCTCCCTCGACGAGCTCCAGGAGCGCGGCTGGATTCGTGCCCTCGACGAGCCGCGCGAGCGCCCCGAGGGGGAGAGCGAGCGCAAGCGCTACTTCCGCATCACCGCCCAGGGGCGGCGCGCACTGGCCGAGGAGGTGCGGCGCCTGGACGCGGTCGCCGAGGTCGCGCACCGGCGGCTCGGCCGCGTGGGGGAAGCATGAGCGGGAGCATGAGCGGGAGCATGAGCGCGCCCGCCTATCGAGCGCTGCTCCGTCTCCTCCCGGCTCCTCTGCGCGAGCGCCACGGGCGCGAGATGGAATCGCTCCTCGTCGAAGCCCTCGAGCGTTCGAGCGGACTCGCGCGCGTCGGCGTGTGGATCGCGGCGGCATGGGACGTCGTTCGCTGCGCCCCCGTCGAGCACCTGCGGCACTGGCGCCGCCGCCGCCGGCAGGCCGAGCTGGAAGCACTGACCACCCTAGAGACAACGGGAAGCCTGATGAGCGCGCTCGCCCACGACCTCCGCTTCGCCCTCCGCGCCTTCGCGCGCCAGCCCGGCGCCACCGCGCTCGTGGTGCTGACCCTCGCGCTCGGCGTCGCCGCCAACACGGCCGTCTTCTCGCTCCTCAACGGCCTCTTCCTCCGCCCCTTCGCCTTCCCGCAGCCGGAGCGGCTCGTCTACCTCGACGAGACGGCGCCGCGCTGGAAGCTGGAGTTCACCGGCATCCACTACCCGGACTTCGCCGCCTGGCGCAAGGACGCCGGCCGCGCGTTCGAGGGGATGGCGCTGTTCAGCGACGCCAGCTTCAACCTCTCCGACGACACCGGCGCCGAGCGCGTGGCCGGCGCCTTCGTCACCCACGACTTCGCGGGCGTCCTCGGCATCCGGCCCGTGCTCGGCCGCACCTTCACGCCCGAGGAGGACGTGCCGGACGGCCCGCCGGTGGTCGTGATCGGGCACGCGCTCTGGCAGAACCGCTTCGGCGGCGCCCGCGACGCGGTCGGCAAGACGCTGCGCATCGGCGGCCGCCCGCGCACGGTCGTCGGCGTGATGCCGCCCGAGGCCGAGTTCCCCGGGGGCGTCCAGCTCTGGATGCCGCTCGGCGGCGACCCCACGCAGGGGTGCTGCTCGTACAGCTACGGCGGCGTGGGGCGGCTGCGGCCGGGGGTGACGGTCGAGCAGGCGAAGGCCGAGCTGTTCCGGGTGCACGGGCCGGTCTGGGCGCAGCGCGACAAGGAGCGGGTCGTGTCGCCGCGGATCATGCCGCTGCGGGAGCGGTTCGTCGCCGACTACCGGGTGATCGCCGGCGCGTTAGGCACGGGCGTGGTGCTGGTGCTGCTGATCGCCTGCGCCAACGTCGCCAGCGTGATGCTGGCCCGGGCGGTCTTCCGCCAGCGCGAGATCGCGGTCCGGATGGCGCTCGGCGCCTCGGCGTCGCGGGTCGCCCGGCAGCTCCTCACCGAGAGCCTGGCGCTCGCCGCGGCCGCCGGCGCCCTGGGGACGCTCGTCGGGCACTGGGCGGTGCGGCTGCTCCTGCGCGCCGTCCCCGAGCAGCTCCCCGGCTGGGCGCGGTTCGACCCCGACGCGCGCACCGTGCTCTTCTCGGTGGGGGTCGTCATGGTGACGGCGGTGCTCTTCGGCTACGTCCCGGCGCTGCACGCGCGGCGCCAGCAGGTGCGCGACGCCCTCGCCGCCGGCGGCACGCGCAGCGCGTCGCCCTCCACCGCGCAGCGCCGCCTGCTGGACGCGCTGGTGGTGGCCGAGATCGCGCTGGCGTCGGTGCTGCTGGTGGGCGGCGGGCTCCTGGTGCGGGCCTACCAGCACGCGCGCGACGTGGACCCCGGCTTCAGCGCCGACGACGTGCTGACCTTCCGCATCTCGCTCCCCCGCGTGCGCTACGAGACCGGGCAGTCGCAGCTCGCCTTCTACGAGGAGCTGCTCCGGCGGCTGCGCGCGCTCCCCGGGGTGCGCTCGGCGGGCGCGATCACCTGCCCGCCGCTCGGCTGCCACGAGGGGAACTTCCTGGACGCCGAGGGGCAGCCGACGTTCGAGCCGGTGGTCCTCGTCAGGCGCGCGACGCCCGAGTACATCGACGCGATGGGGATCCGCCTGCTGCACGGCCGGACGTTCACCGACGCCGACGGCCGGAAGGGCGGCCCGCGCGTCGCCATCGTCAACGAGAGCTTCGCCCGCGGCGTGTGGCCCGGCGTCGCCGACCCCACCGGCCGGCGCATCCGCCACCGCGGCGAGGACAGCGCCGCGTGGAGGACCGTGGTCGGCGTGACGAAGGACGTGAAGCACTACGGCCTCGACCTCCCGATGCGCCCCGGCCTCTACCTGCCGGCGGCGATGTTCGCGAACACCGACGGCCCGGGGCGGATCGGCTCCCTGGCCGTCGTGATCCGCGCCTCGGGGGGCGACCCGGGCGCGCTGGTGGCGCCGGCGCGCGAGATCGTCAGGCAGATGGACCCCGAGCTGCCCATCTACCAGGCCCGGACGATGCGCGAGGCGCTCGACCGCTCGCTCGCCCTGCGGCGCACCTTCGCCTGGATGCTCGGCGCCTTCGCCGGGATCGCGCTCGCGCTCGCCGTCGGCGGGATCTACGCCGTGCTGTCGTACGTGGTCGGCCGGCGGACGCACGAGATCGGCATCCGCATGGCGTTAGGCGCGCAGCGGGCGCAGGTGCTGCGGCTGGTGACGCGCCAGGGGCTGGCGCTGGTCCTGGTGGGGCTCCTGCTCGGACTGCCGGCGGCCTTCGCGGCCACGCGTGCCCTCTCCAGCCTCCTGCTCGACGTCTCCCCGCGGGACCCACTCACCTTCGCCGCCGTCGCCGCCGCGCTCGCCCTCACCGGCACCCTGGCGGCGCTGGTCCCCGCGAGGCGGGCGTCGAGCGTGGACCCGATGAAGGTGATGAGAGCGGAGTAGGGACTGCCGTTCTGTCGCCTTCCGGCCGCGGGCTGCGCCTTATTGAGTATGAGCGGCGTACCTACTCTCACTCACCAGGGGCGACCAATGGACACGACCAGACCGCACGATCCTGCCTCGCTCGACGACGCGGACGGCCGACGCGAACAGCCGGCGACCGGCGAGGCTGGACTCCGGGACCTCGGCGTTGTCGACGCTGACGGCGTGAAAGGCGGGTTCCTCGGCGGCCTGATCACGAAGGCGGGCGGCGTCATCAAGAGCACCAGCAGCCCGACGACGACCACGACCAGCGGCGGCTAACGTCCGGCCGCTCCGGTCACTTCCTCTGTGCCCGGATCTCAGCGAGCTCGACGTCGTACTTCGCGTTCGCCCACCGCACGTACACCCACGTCAGCACCCACGACACGACGATCACCAGCGCGCCGAGGAGGATGCCGAGGCTGAGCCCCGGCGTCACCAGCGAGCCCATGAGCGTCTTGTCGTACGCGATCAGGGCGATGAAGCCGAAGTAGATGGCGACCATCGCCAGCGTGAGCAGGATGGCGATGCGCCAGCGGGTGGCGGCGAGTCGGCGGAGTCGGTCGTGGGTGTCTGTGTCTGGCATGCGTGGGGGTCGCGGTCGGTCGGACGAGGGAACATGACGCCGCGCAGGCGCGTCGCGCCAGGTGGGCGGGATGCCCCGCACGCGTCCCGCCGAGCGCCGAGTCCCTACTCCGACCTCAGCGCCACTGTCGGCTGGACGCGGGACGCGCGCCAGGCCGGGATCGCGCTCGCCACCACCGCCACCGCGGTGAGCGCGGCCGCCACCGCGCCGAGCACCAGCGGGTCGCGCGGGCTCGTCTGGAAGAGGAGCGGCGCGATCCACCGGCCGGCGGCGAGCGCCAGCACGCCTCCCACCCCGAGCCCGAGCAGCGCGGCCCGCACGCCGTCGACGAGCACCAGCCTGACGATGTCGCCGCGCCGCGCGCCCACCGCCATCCGGATGCCGATCTCGCGCGTGCGCTGCGCCACCGCGTAGGCCAGCGCGCCGTAGAGCCCGACCGACGCGATCAGGAGCGCGAGGGCGCCGAAGAGCGTGAACATCGTCGAGCCCAGGCGCCACGGGCGGACTTCGTTCTCCACCAGCTCCTGGAGCACCCGGAGCTGCACGAACGGGAGGTTCGGCGCGAGCGCGGCGACCTCGCGGCGCACCGCCGGGATGACCTCCTCGGCCCGGCGTCCGTCGGCGACGCGGACGAAGAGATGGCGCGGCGGGTTGCGCCACGGCGACTGCGCGGCCGGGATGTAGTAGCGCATCGCCGGCTCGGTCTCGGCCACCAGCCGCCGGGAGCTCTCTACCACGCCCACCACCTCGCGGCACGGCGCCGTGTCGGTGCCGACGCGGATGCACTTCCCGATCGCGTCGCGGCCCGGCCAGAAGCGGCGCGCGATCGTCTCGTCCACCAGCATCACGAAGGGCGCGCCGGCGCGGTCGGCGGCGGTGAAGTCGCGGCCGCGCACGAGCCGGGTGCCTAACGTGGCCAGGTAGCCTGGCGAGATGGCGTAGAACGTCGGGTAGCCGCGCCCGTTCTCGGCGACGCCGGGGACCGCGTCGAGCCCCGGGACCGAGATGAGGAGCGCGAGCGAGGGGCTGAACGGCACGCTCAGCCCCACCGCGGCCGACGCGACGCCGGGCAGCGCGGCGACCCGCTCCCGCGCCCGCTCGTAGAACGCCTCGGCGCCCGGGCCGCTCAGCCCCACCGGCTCGAGGTCGACGCGCGCCACGAGCACGCGTTCGGGGTCCATGCCGAAGTCCAGCGACCGCAGCGCGCGCAGGCTGCGCACGAACAGACCGGCGCCCACCAGCAGCGCGGCCGAGAGCGCCACCTGCGCCACCACCAGCCCGCGCCGCAGCCGCGACTGCCGCGTCCCGCCCGAATTGCGCGCGCCGCCGCTCAGGTCGCCGGAGAGCGAGGCGGCGGACGCGTCGCGGGCGAGCGCGGGCACGAGGCCGGTCAGCAGGCCGAGCGCGAGCGTGATGACCAGGGTGGCGACGGCGGCACGCGGGTCCAGGGAGCCGCCGCCGTCGGCCGCCAGGTCGGGGAGGAGCGTCACGCGCAGCAGCCGCCCGCCCACGGCGCCGATCGCGAGCGCGGCCGCGCCGGCGAGCGCCGCCAGCATCAGCCCCTCGGCCAGCGCGCGGCCGGCCAGCCTCGCCCGGCCGGCGCCGAGCGCCAGACGCACCGCCGTCTCGCGCCGCCGCCGCGCCGCGCGGAGCAGCAGCAGGTTGGTCACGTTCGCCACGGCGATCAGCAGCGCCGCCGACGCCACGCCCTGGAGCCAGAGCGCGACCCGCCCCTGCTGTCGGAGGATGCCGTCCGCGCCGCGCCCCGGCACGAGCGACCGGAACACGGCCTGGGCGGTCGAGTCGGCGTTAGGCGCGCCGGCCATCGCCCGGCGGTAGGCCAGCGACGCGCGCCCCACCGCCGCCGCGGAGTCCGCGCCCGGGCGCAGCCGCACCAGCGCGTGGACGATCCGCTGCCCGCGCTGCCGGTCCCACGCCTCGCCGGCCGAGGTGGTGTCGCCGGCCATCGCCGCGTGCAGCGGGAGCCAGACGTCCGCCGGCGCGAGCTCGTCGCCGGTGAAGCCGGGCGGCGTCACGCCGACGAGGGTGTACGCCCCGCCGTCGAGCCGCAGCTCGCGGCCGAGCGCGGCCGGGTCGGCGCCGAGCTCGCGCCGCCAGAAGGCGTGCGAGACGACGGCGACCGGCGCGCCCGCCGGCGGCGCGTCGTCCTCCTCGCCGAAGAGGCGCCCCATCGCCGGCCGGACGCCAAGCAGCTCGAAGTAGCTCCCCGTGGCCAGCACCGCGGCGAGCTGGCGCGCGTCGGCGCCGGCGCGGCCTGGGGCGACGTCGCGGCCGCCGCGGCGCCGTTCGGGCTCGCGCCGCTGTCGGGCTCCCATCCCGACGTCGGCGTGACCGGCTACACGCTCGGGGGTGGGCTG
>DATFPD010000293.1:0-4559 GCA_035265005.1 Gemmatimonadaceae bacterium
CACTGACTACGAAACGCGCGACTTCCTGCAGTCGCTCGTTCGTGGCGAAGCGCCGGAACCGCTGACAGTTTCAACCCAGCGGCGGGTGACAACAGCTGAGCCCTGATCGTACAGCGGCGCGCGATGTCAGCGCGCGCCACCGAGACACCCGCCAGCTGCGGGCACCTTGCAGGCTCACTTCAACGTTAGGTTTCGCCAAGCACTTCGACCCGAGGTCCTCGGCCACGTACGCGGGAAACTAGATCGCTAGCGCTGCCCTCAACGTCCACTAATGCGGCCCGGACGTAGACCGGCGACAGAATTAGGTAGTCGTGCTCAAGGCGATTCGTTGGGTACTTGAGCAGCACCCCCTGGAGCGCTTTCGCCTTACCCCTCGTAAGCCACGGCACATGCCCATTCGCGTGTGCGAGGACGTTCCGAAAATCGTATAGATGTCCGAGCCGTTCGAGGCGAATTGGGTCTGTATCCAGCGCTACCCCCAACACGTTCGCATCTCTGGCACAACGGCAAGCCTGACAATGACCTCCGTCCTCCTCCGCACCACCCTGCTGCTCACGGCGTCCAACGTCTTCATGACGTTCCGAGGCGGGGACGGATGATGGCACGGTGACGACCTTCAGAGGGCAGACAGCGCGATCCGCCTACCCCACGATCTGTGACGAGGAGATGCGATGGCATACGCATCGGCCTGGCACTGCTGACCGCTCTGCTCGCGAGGTCAGTCGGCCTCGATCGCGACCGAGCGTTCTATCCCACGGTCCTCATCGTGATCGCCTCGTATTATATCCTCTTCGCGGTCATGGGCGGCTCGACGCGCGCCCTGCTCGTCCAGTCGCTCCAGATGACTGTCTTCACCGCCTTCGCCGTCGTCGGCTTCCGCCGCAACCTCTAGCTGGTCGCCGCCGCACTGGCCGGCCACGGCGTGTTCGACTTCATTCACGGCTACCTGGTGGTGTCCGCGGCGCGCACCGCTTCCACGACGTCGCGGATCGCCCGGCTCGACGCCGCCGCATCGCGCTCGGAATAGGTGAGCGACTGGTGGGTGGCGTTCGGCAGCACGCGGTGCACGCTGTTGGTCGACAGCGCGGCAAGTTCGTCCTGCAGTGGCAGCCACCCGTCCAGCGCGTCGCGGGCGGCCGTGACGACGATCAGCGGGCGATCGCCGAGGCTCCTGAGCGACCGCGCCTGCCGCATGAGGCGCGGCGCTTCGGCCCACTCGTCGCGCTGGCTGCGGGCCTGGCGCGCGGTCGACCAGATGGCGCGCTCCTCGTCGCGGGATGCGGGCGGCAGACTGTCGAAGCTCGACCGGTACGCGACCCGCCCGACGCCGAGGCGGGCTAGCGACGGGAACACCGCGGAGACGCGGCGGAATCCCTCGTAGAACGACGGGTACGCGGGCACCCTCGTGAACATCTCCGGGTGGGTGGCGTCGAGCAGCACGACGCCGGCGACCTGCTCGGGATAGCGGGCGGCGAAGGTGAGCGCCAACAGGCCTCCGAAGGAGTGACCGGCCAGCACGTACGGCGCCGCCACGTGGGCGCGCTCCAGCAGCGTGCGGAGGTCGGCCGCCAGCGCCTCGCCGTCCTGCGCCGATGGGGCCGGGTCGCTCCCGCCGCGACCCGCACGGTCGTAGGCGCAGACGCGCGTCTCGGGCGCGACGCTCGGCGCGATCCACCCCCATGACGCCGACGACTCGCCATACCCCGGCAGGAGGATCACCGTGGGACTGCCAGTGCCGATGCAGTGCAGGTGAAGTTGGCGTCCACCGACGTCGACCAGCACGCCCGGCAACCGGTCTGCGCTCCGGTCCACTGCCTCCCGCACCGTTTCGTACCCGCCTCCAACCGCGGCCGCTGCCAGGAGACCGAACATCGGATACAGCAGCCACACGCGGACGCGGCTGCGCAAAGCACGGCGCGCCCGCAGGGTCATCCAGATCGCGAGACCGAGCAGCACCGGAGGCCACGCCGACGCGACGGCGTCGCGGTCGACGGCGCCCGGCCACACGAGCAGCCCGCCGCCGAGCAGCGCGAACACGCCAGCCGGGACGGCTGCCCACTCCTGCGGCTGATCCGTCAACCGAACCGAGAGCACCAGCAGCATCGCCCACCCGAAGGCGAACGCGAGGAGCACCACGCCGGCGATCACGTTCTCGCGCGCGCCGGCGAACGGAATGGCAATGAACCCGATGGCGGCGACCAGCCCCGTGATCAGTGATGCGGCGACGACCGGCGCGATGCCGGCCGTGGCGGGCGAGGAGAGCTGCGCGGGTCTCATGGCGGTGTCCCCTCCTGGATGGTGGTCGGAGGATCAGGCGGTGTAGTCGGAACGAGAAGAGCCACGTCGCGTGGACGTGGCTCCAGGTTAGCCCTCACCGCCGTGGCGCTCTTGAACGAAGCGGCTGAGTCCTTGGACGCGGGGGCTACGTCTTCGTGACCGCCGACGCCGCCGGATCGCGCGAGATCGTCGGGTACCGCGCGCCGTCGGCGTCCGCGCCCCGCCGCGGCAGACTCAGCATCTGGAGCGCGGAAGGCGGGAAGCCGAACATGCGGCGGCAGGTGCGCGTGAGGTGGGCCGCGTCGGCGAACCCGGCGCTGTGCGCCGCCGCGGAGAGCGACTCGCCCGCCATCAGCAACTCCCAGACGTGGAGGAAGCGGCGCCACAGGACGTACGGCCGCAGTGCCAGCCCGGTCTGCTCGACGAAGAGGTGCCGGAAGCGGCTCGGCGAGAGGCATGCCTCGGTGGCCACCTCGTCGAGTGTGAGCGGGGCCTCGAGGTGTCGGTTGATGTACGCCACCGCGCGCAGGATCCGCTCGTCCAAGACGACGGCGGGCACCACCCCGCCCGTGAGCGCGACGACGACGCGCCTCGCCGCGTCCGCGATGGCGGCCTCACTTTGCTGCCGCCAGGCCGAGAAGAGCGCGGGCGCGACCTCGGCGAGCAGCTCGTCAGGGAGCGCCACGATGCCGCCCTGCAGGTAGCGCTCGCTGAGCGCCTGCCCCTCGCGCGTCTCCGGCTCCACGAACAGGACGGCGTTGGGGGGCACCCGCGTCGCGTCCATCGCGTGCGGCTGGCGGGAGGGGATGATGGCGCCGCCGTACGCCGTCCACTCCTCGCGCTCACTCGGTCGGAAGCGGATGCCCCACCCCGAGCCGAAGGCGATCTGGATGGCGTAGTGTGCGTGCACGGGAGTCACATCCAGCGCCCGGCCGATCAACAGGCAGCCGCCTTCCCACGACACGAAATGCCCGACCCCTACGGTGCCGGTCATACCCCTCCCCGAACGCGGGCCGGGCCTATTGTAACCCGAATGCGGCTCCCGCGCGCCACCCTGCCATCAGGCCCCACGCGCGGGTCACGCGCCGACGACCGCCTCCGTTCGGCACTCGATCTGCCGCGCGATGAACTCGGCGTCCGCGCCCACGCCGCCGATCAGCGAGGACGTCAGGCGGTGCTGGAAGCGGAGGCCCACGAAGAACAGCCCCGGCGCCTCCGCCACCACGCCGCGGCGGTGGCGCGGGTAGCCGCGCTCGTCGAACACGGGGAGGTCGATCCAGGAGTAGTCCGGCGTGTATCCAGTGCACCAAACGATGACCCGCGGCTGGAGCACCGTGTCGCCGCCTGCGACGAGCGGCAGCCCGCCGCGCTCGTCCGTCAGTCGCCCGACGCGCGTGATGGCGGCGCCGCCGATCTCGCGCTCGGGGATGCCGATCAAGGCGTCACCGCCGCGCGTCGCCCGCAAGCGCAGGCGGCGGCCGAGCCGCGTGTCCGCCGTCGTTCGCTGCATCACCGGCCAGATCCAGTCGAACAGGTCGCGCCCGAGCAGCCGCCGCGGCAGGTGCCCCGTGTCAGGACCGGCGAGCCAGACCTTGCGGAAGCGCGCGAGCTCCAGGGCGATCTGCGCGCCGGAATTCCCCGCGCCCACCACCAGCGCCGGCCCGTCAGGGAGCGCGAACGGACTGCGGTACGCGCTGGAGTGGAATTGATGGATCTCCGGCGCGAGCCGCGCGGCCACGGCGGGAATGTGCGGCCGCTGGAACGGTCCCGTGGCGACGACGACGTTGTCGGCCTCGAACGCGCGGTCGTGGGTCTGCACGACGTACCGCTCCCCGTCCCACGAGAGCGACTCGACCCGCGTTCCGAGCCGCACGGGTAGGTCGAAGCGCTCGGCGTAGCGTTCCAGATAGTCCGCCACCTCGTCCTTGTCCGGCAGGTGTGCCGGCGGCGCGGAGAAGATCATGCCCGGCAGTCCGCTGTACGCGGCCGGGGTGAAGAGCCGGAGCGAGTCCCACCGCCGGCGCCAGCTCTCGCCGACGCGCAGGGCGCCGTCGAGGATCACGAAGTCGGCGTCGCGCGCCGCAAGGTGGTACCCGGCGGCAAGCCCGGCCTGCCCCGCCCCGATGACGACCGTCTCGTATCGCTCGACGCGCGCTGGCGCCGCCGAAGACCAGTGGCCGTAGTCCCGAAGTTCCATGAGGAGTGCCCGGAGAGAGGTTGCGGTCTCGTGCGTTGGCGCGACGGAAGCGTGCGCCGTCGCGCCAACAATCGGGACGTCGGGG
>DATFPD010000294.1:0-9265 GCA_035265005.1 Gemmatimonadaceae bacterium
GATGAAGCTGGCCAGGGTCGCGCGCGACCACGGCGTGGGTCCGCTGCCGAGGCTGTCCTCGAGCTGCGACGCGGGGAAGTCGCCGAAGCTCACCGTGCCCGCCGCGGGGTTCGGCAGCCACAGGTAGTAGTCGAACACCGACTCGGCGCCGATCACGTTCCGGTTGATCAGGGTGGGGCCGATGCGTACGGTCACGCCCCCCGAGCCGTCCCCCGCGGCCAGCGCCCGCGCGTTGATGCCGAAGGTGCCGGCGTGGCGCGCCGGGCCCGCGAGCGTGATCTGCCCGCCGGCGAGGAGCGTGTGGTAGATCGGCGTCGAGAACTCGGCGTAGATCGTCACCGTCGTGTCGGCGAGCGGCGTCAGCGTCTGCGTGCCGTTGTCGCCGAAGACGAGCTGGAAGCTCGCCGCCTCGAAGCTGATCGAGCCGGTGATGCGACCGGGCTCGTTCCCCGGCGCCGGCGGCAGCTCCAGCGACATGACCTCCAGCCGCGCCGGCTTGACCGCGATGTAGAGCTTCTCGCGCCGCTGGGCCTGCTCGTAGATCGTGAAGAAGACGCCGTTGCCGAGCGAGTCGGCGCGGATCGCGAGGTGCGACGTCATCTCGACCACCGGAGCGCCGACCTCCGAGACGCCGACCTCGGCCCGCTTCGGCAGCCAGATGTGGAGCACCGAGTCGCCGATCGCGAACACGTCGCGCGACGTGGCCGAGGCGTCCACGGTCCGGTTGTCGGCGAAGATGGCGGTGTTCTCGACGCCGTTGTTGACGCCGCGCATGAGGAGCGCCGCGCCGCCCAGCCGGACGGGCGTGTTCCCCGCGCCCGCCACCCGCACCGCGACGCCGTTCCCGGCGAGCTGCGCGAAGCGCACCGTGAGCTGCACCGAGTCGCGGGCGCGGCCGCTCTGCGCGACCACGTACGCGACCCCGGGCGCCACGCCGCGCACCACGCCCTCGCCGTCCACGGTCACGGTCGACCGGTCCCGGCTCTCCCACTGCACCGCGCTCCCCGACACGGGCTGCCCGCCGGCGCGCACGCGCAGCGCCAGCGTCTGCCCCTCGGTCAGTCGCGTAGCCGGTGCTTCGATGTTGATCACCGCCCCCGGGCCGATCCCGGCGTCGCGGTCACACCCGGCGAGGACCGCCGCGGTGGCCGCCACCGGAATGCCGATCCAGCGTATGCGCATTGCTCATCTCCGTCGCTGTTCGCACCGTTGTACTCGGCGTGGGGGAGCGCAGGTCACATCGAGGATCTGTGGGACGCGGGATGCGGGATGCGGGACGCATCCCGTCAGGAATTCCCGCATCGAATGCCAGGCATCCTCCGATTCCCTGGCCTCCGCCCCGCACGGATCGTGACCTCGCGTGCTAATGCAGTGGAGATGCGCCGGGTGACGCCTGACGGGGGAGAGATCATGGCTTCGGTGACCGCGGCTGCCCATCCCCGAGTTAGACAGGACATGGCTCCAACGGATGACGAGCTCGTCCGCCGGGCAACCGGCGGCGATACGGGGTCGTACGCCATCCTGGTGGAGCGCTACTACGAGCGGAGCCTGCGCTTCGGGCTGCGGATGCTCGGCAACCGCGCCGACGCGGAGGAGGCGGTGCAGAACGCGTTCGTCCGCGTGTACCGGGCGCTCGACCGCTACGACGCGCGGAGCCGGTTCGAGGCGTGGCTGTTCCAGATCGTCGCCAACCAGTGCCGGACGCTCGGCGCGAAGCGGCGGCGGCGCGAGCGGACCTTCGTCCCGATCGACGCGACGCACGACTTCGGCGAGCCGCCGCCCGCCGCCGAGATGCACCGCTCGATGGACGTGCAGAAGGCGCTGATGCAGCTCTCGTCGGACCACCGCGAGGCGTTGCTCATGTTCTACATGGAAGACCGGAGCTACGAGGACATCGCCGACGTCACCGGACTCGGCGTGTCGGCGCTCAAGATGCGCGTGAAGCGCGCCCGCGAGCAGCTCCGCAGGGTCCTGGAGGAGGCGTACGATGGCTGACGAGCAGGAGTGGGACGAACTCGACGCGCACGTCCGACGCGAGCTGCACCGGCCGGCACGCGTGGACCCGACCGCGATCGGACGGATCATGGCCGAGGTGCGGACGTCGCCGCGGACGGCGATGTCGCCCGTGCGGGACGCGCTCGCCTGGCTGTTCCGGCCGCGCCCGTTCGCGCTCTCCCCGGCCGGCGCGCTCGCCGCGCTCTGCGTGGTGGCGGTGGTCGGCGGCGTCGCGGTGCGCACCATGACGCGGCGCGCGGCGCCCGCTCCGACGGTCGCCGAGCTCGCGCCGCCGGCGGCGATCGCGCAGAACGTCGCGCGCGCCGGCGGGCAGCGGGCCACCCAGAACGTGCAGTTCGTCTTCGTGAACTCCGACGCGTCCACGGTGTCGGTGGTGGGCGACTTCAACGACTGGGACCTCGCCGCCACGCCGCTGCGGCGCACGGGCTCCGGCGGGATCTGGTCGGTCGTGGTGCCGCTGCCGGCCGGGGAGCATCATTACTCGTACGTGGTGGACGGGAAGACGTGGGTGCCCGACGCCTCGGCCCCGCAGGCGCCGGCGGGGGAGTTCGGCGGTACCAACTCGGTCCTGTTCGTCGGAGGGCGGTCATGAGGTGCGCGCGACTCGCACGGATGGCTGGATGGGCGATCGCCGCCCTGCTCGGCGGCGCGACCGCGGGCGCCCAGGCGCCCGACGCGCGGCTCGCCGAGCGCCTGGACCGCGAGACGTATCAGGCGGTGCTCGCCGTGCTGGACTCGGCGCGCGCCGACGGGCTGCCGGTGGGCGCGCTCGCGCAGAAGGCGCTCGAGGGGGCGAGCCGCGGCGCCACGGGGCCGCGCATCGCCACCGCGGTGGGCGCGCTCGGCGCCCGGATGCGCGTGGCGCGAACCGCGCTGGGCGCGCGGTCCAGCGAGGCGGAGCTGGTGGCCGGCGCTGGGGCGCTCTACCTGGGCGTGGCGCCGACGACGCTGACCAGGCTCCGGCGGTCGCAGCCGGAGGGCTCGGTCGCGCTGCCGCTCGTCGTGCTCTCGGACGTGATCGGCCACGGCGTGCAGCGGGACACCGCGGCGTCCGCTATCATCACACTGGCCGAGGCGAAGGTGCCGGCGGAAGCGTTCAGCCGGCTGCGGACGGCGGTGGCCGAGGACATCCGCGCCGGCGCCGCCCCCGCGGCCGCGGTGTCGATGCGGGTGCGCGGCATCCTCGTCGGCGCCGAGTCCGAACCGACGACGCGCCGCGCCGCCAGTCCGCTGCCGCGGCCGGGGTCGCCGTAGAGGGGTCGCCCTAACGAGAGGGCCGAGGATGCACCCATGACGCCGGGCTCGCGCCGCCCGCTTGCCGCCGCCGCCTGCGCCGCCGCGCTCGCCGCCGTCTCCGCCCTGCCGGCGGGGGCGGCGGCGCAAGCGCTTTTTCCGGTGCGGCCGCCGGACCTGCTGCTCGGCACTCGGCGGGACCTCGGGACGCGGGAGATCCACGGCGCGGCGCCGAGCGCCGAGCGCCGAGCGCCGGGTTCCGGCTTCACCCTCCGCCCCGCGCTCCAGTTCGGCGGCGGGACGCTGAGCTTCGGCGCGCCGGCCGGGGCCGCGATGACGGTGGGGGGCGACGTGCGGCTGGAGTCCGCGAGCGCCCGCTTCGCGCTCGTCGCGGACACGCGCCTGGCGCGCTTCGTGGACGCGGCGGGCAGCAGCTCGCGCTCCACGGTCTCGGCGCTCGCGCGCAGCGGCAGCGTCTTCGGCCTGCACGGCGAGCTGCTCGGCGCGGCATCGGCGCTCAGCCACCGCGGCTACGGCGCGACCCGCCGCTACGAGCTGCGCGCGGGCCCCGCCGCCGAGCGCGGCCCGTACTCGGCGGCGCTGCGGACTGGCGCGGCGCGCGTGTGGACGGGGCAGGCCTGGCGCTCGGTCACGGGCAGCGACCTCTATCTCCAGCGCGCGGTCGCGGCGACCGTCCTCTCCGTCTCGGCGGCGTACACGCTGTTCCGCGACAGCGCGAACGCGCGGCAGGACACGTCGTACGTCGTCGCCGGCTACACCTTCCGCGGGACGCAGGATCGGGTGGCGGTGCGGCGCCGCCGGTACACGGACGTGGAGACGGCGCTCCGCATCCCTGCCCGCCGCGTGGCGCTGGAGCTCGCGCTCGGCCTCCGGCGCGGCGACTCGGCGACCGAGGGCGAGCGCTGGGTGCGGCTGCGCGGCGTCGCGCCGCTCTCGTCGCAGCTCGCGCTGGTCGGCGAGCTGGGGCGCCAGCCCGCGGTCCCGGAGCAGCTCGTGCCCAGCGGGCGGTTCGCCGCCCTCGCAATGCGCCTGACGCCGGCGGCGCGGCGCGGGCGCGGGGCGCCGCCGCCGATCGGCCGCCCGTCCGGCATGGAGGGCGGTGCGCCCGTGGGCCCCACGCTGACGCTAGTCGCCGGCGCGCCTGGCGAGTGGCAGGTGCGCGTCACCGGCGTCGCCGCCAGTCGCGTCGAGATCATGGGCGACTTCACCGACTGGACGCCGGTCGCGCTCGAGCGCACCGGCCCCGACGCCTGGAGCTTCCCGCGCGCCGTCGCGGCCGGCGCCCACCGCCTGGTCCTGCGCGTCGACGGCGGCGTCTGGCAGCCGCCCCCCGGCCTCCCGACCGGCGCCGACGAGTTCGCGGGCGAGGTGGGCGTCCTGCTGATCGAGTAGCACGATTCGCCGTGACCTCCCGGTCGTTTCGTGGAGTTGAACGTGTGGCGTCGTGGATGTCCGTGGCGCCGAGACGTCCCCACGATCGAGGTCACGCTGATGCCTATCTCGTCGATGTCGCGGCACGCTGCCGCCGCCGCCGCCCTGGCGCTCTTCGCCGGGGCTACGCTCTCCGCGTGCGGCGGTGAGCGCACGCCGCTCGAGCCGAACACCACGCAGGTCGGCGCGCCCACGAGCGGCGGCCCGACCGGCACCACCACCACGCCGAGCAACGGAACGCCGACGGCCGCGCCGGCCGGCGGCGGCGGCGGCGCGCCGACGACCGGGATCGGCTTCCTGACGGGCTCCAGGTGGGGGACGGTGGGGACGCGCCTTCTCATCACGCCCGCGGTGCGCGTGCTGGACGACGCCGGGCGTCCGGTGGCGGGGGTGCGCGTGACCTTCGCCGCCGCGGCGGGGAGCGGCACGGTCGCCGGTACCGAGCAGACGACGGACGCGCGCGGCATCGCCGCGCCGGACCGCTGGACGCTCGGCACGGTTGCCGGCACGCAGACGCTCGTCGCGTCCGCGGCCGGGTACGCGCAGCTGTCGTTCAGCGTGACCGCCGAGGCGGGGCCGGCCTCGCGCGTCGTGGTGGTCGAAGGCGACGGGCAGACGGCGACGGTCATGACGCCGGTGGCCGTCTCGCCGCTGGTGCGCGTGACCGACGAGTACGGGAACGGCATCCCGCGCATCGAGGTGCGCTTCACCGCCGACGGCGTGGATGGCGCGTTCGTGCAGTCGCCCTTCCTGCGCACCGACGCGACCGGCGCCGTGCGCGCCGGCCGCTGGAACGTGGGCAAGCGCCCCGGCCGCTACACGATGACCGCGACCGCGCTCCCGTTCTCCCCCGCCCCGTTCTCGGCGACGCTCTCGGCCACGGCGGTCGCCGGCGCGCCCGCGCGGCTGCGCGTCCTCGAGGGCGACTGGCAGACGGCGCCCGCCGGCACCACGCTCCCGATCGCGCCGGCGGTCTACGTGACCGACGGCTGGGGGAACCGCCTCGCCGCGCCGGGGATCCGCGTGGTCTTCCGCGCCTTCGGCGGCAGCGGCACGGTCACCGGCGCCGAGCAGATCACCGACGCCGACGGCGTGGCCCGCGTCGGCAGCTGGACCCTCGGCCCGCTCCAGACCTCGCTCGAGCCGACCCCGCAGCTCCTGCTCGTCGAGGCGCCGGCCTTCCAGCCTAACGTGAGCGGGGCGGCGTTCAGGGCGACGGCGCGGTAGCGGGACTCGGCGCTCGGCACTCGGCCATCGGGACTCGGCAGAGGAGCCGCCTCGGGCGGTGGCGGGCCCTTGATGAATCAAGGGCCCGCCACCGCCCGGCGAATGACACGGGCTCGACTGTGGGCTATGATAGGAAGGTGTCCCCGTGCGCCGCGCTCCTGGCGGCGCGCCTCACCGCCCACACCCGCAGCGACCGCGTATGCGTCTCTCCCCACGGCGGCTCACCGCCGCCATCGCGCTGCTCCTCGCCGCCGCCGCCGCGGGCGCGCAGCAGCCGAGCGGCGGCAGCGTGCCCCAGCAGAGCAAGCCGCTGGACCCCGCGAACCTCGACTCCACCTGCCGGGCGTGCGAGGACTTCTACGGCTTCGCCAACGGCGGCTGGCTCAAGCGCACGGCGATCCCCGCGCAGTACTCCGCCTACGGCGCCTTCCACCAGCTCAACGAGCGCAACCAGGACGCGCTGCGGAAGGTGCTCGACGCCGCGGCGGCCGACCGCTCGCAGCCGGCCACCACGGCCAAGGGGAAGGTCGGCGCGTTCTACGCCACCTGCGTCGACTCCGCCGCCGCCGACCGCGGGGCCGACGCCGCCGCGCCGATCCGCCCGACGCTGGGGCGCGTCGCCGCGATCCGCTCGCGGCCGGCGCTGGTGGCCGAGCTGGCGCGGCTGCATAACGAGGGGTACGGCGTCGCCTTCGGCTACGGCGCCTTCCCCGACCTGAAGAACAGCACGCAGATCATCGCCTTCGCCGACCAGGGCGGGCTCGGCCTCCCCGACCGCGACTACTACCTCAAGGACGACTCGGCCTCGAAGCAGCTGCGGCGGGCGTACGTCGACCACATCGCGCGCACCCTCGTGCTCCTCGGCGACTCGCCGATGGCCGCCCGCGCCGCCGCCGAGCTGGCGATGGGGGTCGAGGGCACGCTGGCGCGGGCGTCGATGCCGCGCGTCGAGCGGCGCGACCCGACGAATCTGTACCACAAGATGGACGTCGCCGGGCTGAAGGCGCTGGCGCCGGGGCTCGACTGGGGCAAGTACCTCGAGGCCCGCGGCATCACGCGGGCGTTCGACGTCAACGTCGCCGACACCGGCTTCGTGCGCACGGCCGCCCGCCTGCTCGACACGCTCCCGCTCACCGACTGGAAGGCCTACCTGCGCTGGCAGGTGGCGGCCACCGCCGCGCCCACGCTCGGCAGCGCGTTCGTGGCCGAGGACTTCCGCTTCCAGCAGCTGCTCACGGGGCAGAAGGAGATGCAGCCCCGCTGGCGCCGCTGCCTGGAGGCCACCGACAACGCGCTGGGCGAGGCGCTGGGGCAGGCGTACGTGGAGCAGTACTTCACCCCGGCCGCCAAGGCGCGGGCGCTGGAGATGGTGCACAACCTCGAGGCGGCGATGCGCGAGCGGCTCTCCGGGCTCGAGTGGATGGGCGACAGCACGCGGGCCCGCGCGGTCACCAAGCTCCAGGCGTACGCCAACAAGATCGGCTACCCCGACAAGTGGCGCGACTACTCGGCGCTGGAGGTGCGCCGCGACCTGCCGTACGCCGCGAACGCGCGTCGGGCCGCCGAGTTCGAGACGCGGCGGCAGATGGCGAAGCTCGGCACGACCGTGGACCGCACCGAGTGGTCGATGACGCCGCCGACGGTGAACGCGTACTACAACCCGCTCCAGAACGAGATCGTCTTCCCCGCCGGCATCATGCAGCCGCCGGTCTTCGACCCGAGCGCCGACGACGCGGTGAACTACGGCGGCATGGGCGCCGTGATCGGCCACGAGATCAGCCACGGCTTCGACGACATGGGGCGCCGCTTCGACGCCACGGGGAACATGGCCGACTGGTGGACCGCGCAGGACGACGCACGCTTCCGCGAGCGGGCGCAGCGCGTGGTGCAGCAGTTCAACGGCTACGCGGCGGTGGACACGCTCAAGGTCAACGGCCAGCTCACCCTCGGCGAGAACATCGCCGACTTCGCCGGCCTGACGATCGCCTACGCCGCCTTCCAGAAGGCGCTCGCCCAGAAGGGCCGCCCGGCGCCGATCGACGGCTTCACCGCCGAGCAGCGCTTCTTCCTGGCCTGGGCCCAGGTCTGGCGCCAGAGCACGCGCCCCGAGCTGGCGCGGATGCTGGTGACGGTCGACAGCCACGCCCCCAGCCGCTGGCGCGTCAACGGCCCGCTCTCGAACATGCCGGAGTTCCAGAAGGCCTGGGGCTGCAAGACGGGCGATCCGATGGTGCGCGGAGACGAGGTCAGGGCGCGGATCTGGTAGCGATCCGGAGGGAAGGGGGATGGGGGACGGGGGATGAGCTGCTTCCGCTGACAGCCTGCCCTGACCCTGACCCCGAGCGCAGCGAGGGGGAAGGGGAAGGGTTCATCCCCCGTCCCCCATCCCCCGTCCCCTGTTCGGCATCTCTCTTGCTTCCTTTCACGTGCATCCATGGGGCCAACCTTTACGCGGCAGGGATGCATGGCGACGGTCTGGAAGGGGTCGATCAGCTTCGGGCTCGTCAACATTCCGGTCGAGCTGCGCTCCGCGGTGCGGACGGAGAAGATCGGCTTCCGGCAGCTGCACGAGGCCGACCTGTCGCCGATCCGCTACGAGCGCGTCTGCCAGGCCGACGGCGAGGTGGTGCCGTGGAACGAGATCGTGAAGGGGTACGAGTACCGGAAGGGGAAGTTCGTCGTGCTCACCGACGAGGACTTCAAGGCCGCCGCGCTCGAGACGTCGAAGACGATCGACATCCTGGACTTCGTGAAGGCCGATGAGATCGACCCGCGCTTCTTCGAGACGCCGTACTACCTGCTGCCGGCGAAGGGAGGCGAGAAGGGGTACGCGCTGCTGCGCGAGGCGATCCGCCAGACGGGCTCGGTGG
Organism: Gemmatimonadaceae bacterium; assembly: GCA_035265005.1. Classification (GTDB taxonomy): domain Bacteria; phylum Gemmatimonadota; class Gemmatimonadetes; order Gemmatimonadales; family Gemmatimonadaceae; genus DATFPD01. The sequence goes on from DATFPD010000294.1 coordinate 8,799, forward strand.
GCATCGGCAAGATCATCATGCGGCAGTCGCAGCACCTGGCGGCGATCAAGACGGTGGACGAGGCGCTGGTGCTGGAGATCATGCGCTTCGCCGACGAGCTGGTGGACGCCGGCGAGTACACGTTCCCGAAGGCCGACGCCGTGCGCCCGCAGGAGCTGAAGATGGCCGAGCAGCTCGTGGCCAACCTCGCCGAGCCCTTCGACCCGGCGAAGTACACCGACGACTACCGGGCGAAGCTGATGCGCATCATCAAGGCGAAGCTCAAGGGGAAGAAGGTGGAGCTCGAGGCGCCCGACGAGGCCGGCGCCGGCGACGCGCAGGTGATCGACCTCATGTCGAGGTTGCAGGCGAGTTTGAAGGCCGGGAAGTCGCGGTCCCCCCGCGCGAAGAAGCCCACCCGCCCCAAGAAGAAGTCTGCATAACGAGACCCCGACCCTGCAGGGGCGACGCACGCGTCGCCCCCGCCG
>DATFPD010000295.1:0-7366 GCA_035265005.1 Gemmatimonadaceae bacterium
GGCCTGCTCGACCAGCGCGCGCCGGGCCGGACCCGCGCCGAGCAGCGCCGCCATCAGGTCGTAGAGCGGAAGGCGCCAGTGCCGCCCGGCGGCCGGGATGTAATGCCTGTCGGTGTGTGTCATGGCATTGGGTCCACGAAGGTGTCGGTCTCGAGGCGCGCGGTGAAGAGCCACTCCTCGCCCCAGCGCTGCCCGACCGTCTCGAAGTAGTGGGCGACCGCTACAGCTGCCTAACTACGAGCGCCGCCGGCACGACCTGCACCACGCCGCTGATCTCGAACACCCCGTCGTTCGGCGGCTCGTACCTCGGCGGCGGGAAGAGGCGGGTCATCTGCTCGACCGACGCGCCGGAGAAGTAGAGCACCGGGACCGCCAGCGTGGTCAGGACGAAGACCCAGCGCGCGGGGGCACCGGCGACGCCGGCCGGGCGCGCCCGGAGCAGGGCGAGCGCGCCGAGAATGACGGCCGCCGCGGCGCATGGGGTTACTGGCCGACACGGAAGCGCATGCCTCCATGAGCCTGGAATTCCGTTGATCGCTCGCCGCCCCGGCGCTTCCGGATCTGCGCGCCGAGGCGCGCCGCCAGCACCATTGCGGCGAATCCGACGAGGAGATGCAGCACCTTCACGATCCAGTGCATGGGACCTGGCAGCAGCCGGCCCTGCGTGATGCCGAGCGCGAGGACGAGGATCCCCCACGCCCCGCCGAGGAGGGCGAGCCAGGGCGCCACGCCGGCGCGGGCCGCGACCGCGGCGAGGACCCAGATCGCGATCACGAACGCGAGGCCGATCGCCATGTGCAGGGGCACGAGCCTGAACGCCCGGTTGGTCCAGAAGAGAAGGCCGAGGACCACCTGCGTGATCCCGGTGATGCGCACGACCCACTGCGCAAGAGAAGCTAGAGAAGCTAGAGAAGCTGCGGTCTGCATGTGATGGATTCTCGCGACTCATTCTCGGGTGGAAGGATCTCGCTGGCCGGCCGTGCTGCGGCCCGCCGGCGCTTCGGCGGCGGCTGCGGCGGCGGCGGCGACCCAGGACAGGTAGGGGCCGGTGGGGTCCGACCTGGACGGCGGCCGAACCACGAAGTGGTACAGGCCGAGCCCCCAGAGGGCGGCGAGCACCAGGCGCGCGCGCTCCCGTGCCTCGCCCGCGTCGTCGCCCCCGAGCGCGTCGGCGAGCACGGCCTCCATCCGCTGGGTCCCGCCCACGAGCATGGCGCGCAGCCCGGGATCGCCGTCCGCCTCGACGATCAGCCCGAGGAACATCCGCATGTGCTCGGGCGCGACCACCGACGCCGTCAGGCGCGCGAGCAGCGGGCCGGGGTCACGGCCCCCTTGGGCGCCGGCCGCCGGCTGGACGCCGCGGGCGATCCCCTCGACCGCCCGCGCGGTCACCGCCTCCAGGAGATCTTCCCGCGTCGGGAAGTAGTACGTGAGGTGCGACTGCCGCACCCCCGCGCGCTCCGCGACCTGCACCTGCGTGAAGCACTGGAGCCCGGACTCCCGCAGGATCGCGATGGCCGCGTCCAGAATCCGGTCCCGCACGCCGCCGCCGCCGCCGCCGCCGCCGGCCGCCTTCGCCGCCGCGGTCGATCGGCCGCCCCGCTTCGTGCTCGCCATCGGCCCCCACCCGTCGTGGTTTGGTAACAATACCAATTTCGTTGGTAATTTTACCAAACGCAAACGTGGGGCGCAAGGGCCTGGCGCGCTGGCTCGGTCAGATGATGCCCCGCGTTTCTGATCAGGGCGTTGGAGACCACGCGGCTGCCCGCAGCGCCTCGTACAGTCCGGCGTGATTGAGGAGGACGTCCCTGAGCCCCGCCTGCACCGCCGGCGAGTCGAGCGCCTGCTTGCTCATCGCCGTGTGCGCGTCGAACGCCGCGATGATCGCGTTCACCAGCTCGGTCTTGAGGTCGGGTGAGCTGCGCGCCCATATCGTTGCGGAAGAGGAGCAGTGCGTTCATCTCCCCCTGCGCGCCTTCCTTCGCCGCTGCGTCGTGCAGCTCCGCCCCTGGACTGGGTCGACTGCACCCGGGCGATCACGTCCTCGGGGAAGAGCGCGCGGGCCCGGTCGTACTTCACCGCATCCCCCTCGGCGTACAGCCAGCCGTGGGCGGCGAGGTGGGCGCAGATCTCGTTCTCGAGGTGGATCTCGGTGTGGACGCTCACGCGAAGGGGACTCCCGGGCTCCGTTCGCCTAACCGAATATGGTCGTTATGCATCTCCGCCCATCCTCTGCATTTCTGGAGCCGGCTGGGGCTGGTGGTTTGAACCGCGGAGGACGCGGAGGGCGCGGAGGAGGGCTCACCGGCACGAGCCCGCAGCCGGGAGGATCTGAGGGAACTGCCTGGAGGTCGCAGGGGCAGTTCCCAAATTCCTTCAAACATCGCGTCCCAGCAGAGTGCAAGGAATCGTGTGCCCTCCTCCGCGCCCTCAGCGTCCTCCGCGGTTCAATCCTCCTATCCGTCCTATGACGTGACGCTGACGGGGCGAGACAGACTTGACGCTCACAATGGCTGACGGAGGTGCCACGTGCGGAGGCAAGAGATCGACTGGCGAACGGGGCAGGTGGTGGACGGAGCGATCAGAGTCCACTCGGCGCTCGGCCCCGGGCTGCTGGAGAGCGCGTACGAGGCGTGCCTGGCTCACGAGCTGCGCAAGCGGGGGCTGGGCGTTCGCACCCAGGTCCCGCTCCCCATCGTGTACGACGGCGTCCGGATCGACCTCGGGTACCGGATCGACCTGCTGGTGGACGACGCGGTAGTGGTGGAGCTGAAGGCGGTCACGCGCCTGCACCCGATCCACGAGGCACAGCTCCTCTCGTACCTGAAGCTGAGCGGCCACCGCGTGGGCCTCCTGATCAACTTCCACTCGCTCCACCTGCGCGACGGCATCCGCCGGATGGTCAACAACCTGTGATCAGGCGGCCCTCCGGGCCTGTCAGTCGCCTGGCCTTCGGCGTACATTCGGTTACCAGGCATCTACGTCTTGCGTATCAGAAGGAGCATGAATTTGAGATACAAGCAGGAGCGGACGACGCAGGCCGCGGCGCGGCTGCTGAAGCTGCGCGGCGGCTCCATGTCGTACCTCAAGCTGCTCAAGCTCCTCTACCTCGCGGACCGCAAGGCACTCCTGGAGCACGGCCGCCCGATCACGTACGATCGCTACGTGTCGATGGACCACGGACCGGTGCTCAGCCAGACGTACGATCTCATCGTGCGCGAGGAGTCGCCAGAGCGCCGCAGCTACTGGCGGCAGCACATCTCGGCGCCGGAGAACTTCGAAGTCAGGCTGCTCGGGGATGCGCCGAACGGTGAGCTGTCCGCGGCCCTGGAGCAGATCCTCGACGAGGTGTTCGCCGAGTTCGGCCGGATGGGCCGCTGGGAGATCGTGGACTTCATGCACACGCTCCCGGAGTGGGAGGACCCCCACGGCTCCTCGGTCCCGATCCCCATCAGGGACGTCCTTCGCGCCATGGGCCTCGACGACGATCAGGCGGAGGCGATCGAGGAAGACCTGGCCGGCGAGGACGCCCTCGCGCGCCTGCTGCAGTAGCCTGACGAGCGGCCCGCGTGAATGCCATCCGCGCGGGCCGCTCGCTGCGCATCCGGGATGCGCGCATGGGGACGCACCTCTGGTTCGTCCTCACCGACCCTGATCCCGAGACCGGGAAGGTCGTGATGGTCGTGCTCGTCTCCGAGCGCCCGCACACCGAGCGGACGGTTCGGCTGGACGTCGGTGACCACCCTTTCATCCGGCATGCGTCCGCAGTGGACTTCGGCACGGCCCGCTACGCGCCGGCCGCGAAGCTGGAGGCCACGCTCGGGAGGAACCTGGCCGCGCCCGACGCCGACATGTCGGCGTCCCTGCTCGAAACGGTCAGAGCGGGCCTACTGCGGTCGAGTCACACGCCCCACGACATCGTGGACTACTGCCGGCGGCTGTTCAGCGCGCCGTAGCCTGTCAGTGAGCAGTCCTCCGCGCCCTCCGCGTCCTCCGCGGTTCAACACTCCACAAAATCCGAACCGCAGAGGACGCGAAGGACGCGGAGGACTACCTTCACGCCACCGCCTCGGCGCCCACCAGGCCGCGAACGTCGATCTTGCCGGTGACGGCGGCGGAGATCAGGGCAGTGCGGCGTTCCTGGAGGAGGGCGATGGAGCGCTCGGACGCGTCTGCGAGGTGGTCCTGGTCCCCATCAGCCGCTTTATGTCGAGCGGCGAGCTGTTGACGAACAGCTGCCCCGACTTCTGGAGGAGGAAGGGCTCGGGGTTCACCCCCATCTTCGTGCGCTTGTCGAGCTCCGCGAGCACGGCGGGCGAGGAGGTCGGCGACGGACCAGATGAAGGCGGAGCGGTTGGGATCAGGCATAGCGGAGAAGGTACGAGCGCCGGCGCGCCCCCTACAGCCCCCGCACCTCCGCCGCCGCCTCCAGCACGACGCCGATCTCGCGCGAGAGGGCCCGCGCCTCCTGCGTCGCCATCGAGACGTCGGAGAGCGCCGACTGGAGCCCGGACGACCGGAACTTGATCAGGTCGAGGCGCAGGTTGCCGAACGCGAGCACGGCGTTGTCCATCTGCCGGGCCAGCGCGACTCGGCGCTCGGCGAGCTCCTCGAGCGTGCCGCGCTGCCGCCGCAAGAGCGCCAGCCGCCGCTCCCCTTCCGGCGACGCGCTGTCGCGCTCCGCCTCGACGATCCGCCGGCCGAGCTCCTCGATCACTCCCGGCTCGACCACGTCCTGGTCGAGGCGGTGGAGCATCTGCGCGAGGTGCGCCACGCGATCGACCAGCGCGTTGACCGCGGGGGCCACGTCAGGCAGCAGCGCGCTGTCGGGCTTCGGCAGCGCGGCGACGATGTCCAGAATCGCCGAGCGCTCCTCCACCGCGCGGCGGACCGCGGCGCCGCGCGGGCCGTCGAGGACCTCGCGCGGCACCAGCTTCTCGAGCTGCTTCTCGGACGGCGACGGCGGCGGCGTCGGGATCACCCACTTCGCCCTCGGCGAGAGCAGGACGCGGCGCAGCTTGAGGCCGGCCTCGCGCAGCGACCGCCCGCGGAGCCACAGCTTCCGCATCATGTAGATGGGCACGATCGGCGCGAGCACGAGCGGCGGGACGTCCTCGACGCCGACCACGAAGCCGGCGATGCCGAGCCCGATCGCGCCGACGGTGAGCACCACGTACCCGCGCATCGACTTGATGCGGTCGAGCAGATTCACCCGGCCGTGCCAGAGTCGGAGGTCGGCGCGCTGCGTGGGCGTGAGCTGCGCCAGGTGCTCCGGCTCGAGGACGATCGCGCCCTGCATGGGGGGCACCGTCACGCCCACCGAGACCGGGATCGGCGCCGCCGCCGCCGCGGAGCCGCGGCGCGGCGAGGCGGCCGGACGCGCGTCGACGCGCGGGGCGTCGCGCGGGCCGTCGCGTGAGCCCTCGCGCCCCGGGCGGTCGCGGCGAGCGCTGTCCGGGCTCGGCGAGGCGTAGCGCACCGGCTCCCGGCGCTCCGGCCGCCACGCCGGGCCCGGCATCCCGCCTGACGAGAGCGCGTCGCGCAGCGCGGCCGCCGTCGGCCAGCGGTCCTCCGGCGCTTTCATGAGCGCGCGCTCGATCGCGTCGACCAGCGGCCTCGGCGCGTCCGGGCGCAGCTCGGCGATCGGCCGCGGGCGCTCGGACATGTGCTTCATCATCAGCGCCATCGTGTTGCCGGCCGTGAACGGCACGCGCCCGGTCAGCATCTGGTACCCCACCGCGCCGAGGGAGTACAGGTCGCTGCGGCCGTCGATCTCGCGCTCCCCCACCGCCTGCTCGGGCGACATGTAGGTCGGCGTGCCGACCGCGATCCCGGTGACGGTGAGCCGCGTCCCCGCCTCGATCGCGCGCGCGATGCCGAAGTCGGTGACCAGCGCCCGCCCGCTCTCGGCGTCGAGCAGGATGTTGTCCGGCTTGATGTCGCGGTGGATCACGCCGCGCAGGTGCGCGTAGGCGAGCGCGTCGGCGATCTCGCTCAGCAGCCGGCGCACCTCGTCGGCGGGCTGCCGCGGCTCGTGGGCGAGCAGCGCGCCGAGGTTCCCGCCGGACACGTACGACATGACGAGGTAGGCGATCCCCGAGCGGTCGCCGACGTCGTAGATCGGGACGATGTGCGCGTGCGAGAGCAGCGCCGACGTCTGCGCCTCGCGGGTGAAGCGCGTCCGGATCGCGGGGTCGTACGCGAGCTCCGGCGGCAGCACCTTGATCGCGACCGGCCGGTTCAGCCGCCGGTCGCGCGCGCGGTAGACGACCGCCATCCCCCCGCGCCCGATCTCGCCCTCGATCTCGTAATGGTCGCCGATCGCGTCGTTGACGCGGTCGCGGAGGGCGTCGCTCATGCGCGGACCTGCCTGGCGCGGGTAGTCGCCGTAGTCACCCGATCAAGATGGCTCGCCGCCCGGTCGAACGGCAACGGCAAGGGCTAGAGCTTTTGACAGGATGGACAGGATGGACCCATCCTGTCCATCCTGTCAAAAGCTCTAGCCCTTGCCGATACCGCAGAACCATCCAGCACCCACCATCGCGGAGCGATGACGACGAACGCACCGGAAATCCAGCTCCAGATCGACCCCCACCCGCTGCTGCGCGTGGCGGGGTTCACGACCACCTTCCCCGCGCCGCTCGGCGACATCCCCACGCCGCCGGCCGTGCGCGACGCGCTCCAGCTCGATGCGGCCGCGGCGGCGGCGGCGCCGCTCGCGCGCGACGAGGCGGTGCGCGCCGCCGTGCGCGACCTGCTGCGCCACGGCGGCTACAAGCCCACCGGCCGCGGCAAGCCGGCCTCCGAGTACCTGGTGCGCGCCGCCACCGAGGGCGCGCTGGGCGCGATCAACCTCGCGGTGGACGCGTGCAACGCGGTGTCGCTGCACAGCGGCTTCCCGATCAGCGTCGTGGACCTGGAGCGCGCGCGCGGGCCATTCCGCATCGCCATCGCGCCGCCGGGCGCGTCGTACGTCTTCAACGCCTCGGGACAGGAGATCGACCTCGGCGGGCTGCTCTGCCTCTTCGACGCCGAGGGCCCGTGCGCCAACGCGGTGCGCGACGCGCAGCGCACCAAGACGCGCGCCGAGACGCGCTCGACGCTGAGCGTGATCTGGGGGTGCGCGGGGTTCGAGGATCGGCTGCGCGAGGCGGAGCGCTGGTACCACGCGCTGCTCGAGGGCGTGGGCGCGAAGACGGAGCGCGCGGAGCCCGGCTCGTGAGAGATGTTCGAGCCCTTGGTCGGGAGGCGCTGGTTGGAATCGACCACAGAGGCACAGAGACACAGAGGAAGGGCACACCGAAGAGGGGCCCTCGATCGGGAGGATTCGCAAAGCTTCCTGGCAGGGGGTGTCTCTTCCGTGTGC
>DATFPD010000296.1:0-4099 GCA_035265005.1 Gemmatimonadaceae bacterium
ACACGATGGTGGTGGCACCGGCGCCGGTCAGGATGAGATAGGGCAGGGACTGAGGGAGTGAGGGAGGGGCGTCCCGGGCGGGGGTCATCCTGACCCTGAGCACAGCGAAGGGGAAGGACCTACTCGCCCTGGGCTGACCCCAGACCGGTGACAGCAGGTCCTTCCCCTTCGCTGTGCTCAGGGTCAGGATGACACCCGCCCGGGACGCCCCTCCCTCACTCCCTCAGTCCCTGCTCTGGCCTGCTGAGAATTGGCGGCTTCGGCAGCTCGCCGGAGGACTTCGCGAGCGCCATGTCGTCGAACAGCAGCGACGGCACGACGTAGGACACCATGGCGCTGGAGGAGCCGCCGAAGAAGGCGCCGAAGAAGCTGCCCGCCATCGAGAAGTCGCCGCCGCCGGCGTCGAGGACGGCCGGCGCGTTGGATGCGGCGACGATGTCCTTGAACGACTCGGCGGTGACGCGCGCGAGCCGGGCGGCGCGGACGAGCTCCTTGCGGCCGTCGGGGTAGACGCGGTAGGCGATGAGCCCGCCGCCCGCGCCGCCGAGTCCGGCCATCGCGGCCATCATCGCCATCGGGCCGTCCTCCTCGCCGCCAATGCCGCCCGGCCCGAGCGCGCGAACCATCACGCCGAACGGGAGCCCGCGCTTCGTCACCAGCGCGATCAGCCGGCTCTCGAGCTCGGCCTCGCTCACCGCGCCCTCGGCGGTGACGAAGAGGTTGCTCGGCGCGGTGCCGCCGCCGCGGGAGTTGCCCGTGCTGTGCGGCGGCAGCCCCTCCACCGGCGTGCGCGACGTCAGCAGCATCTTCAGGATGCCGCCGTCCACCAGAACTTTCCGGCGCCCCGGCACCCCCTCGTCGTCAACCTTGTAGCCGCCGAGCAGCGGCTCGTCGCCGAACGTGGCGAGCGTCGGGTCGTCGACGACGTCCAGGAACTCGGGCAGCACGCGCCCGCCCAGCTTGTCGGCGAACGACGCGCCGCCGCCCATGACGCGGCTCATCATCTCCTCCAGCTCGGCCGGGCCGCGCATCCGCCGCTCCGCCACCAGCGCCGGGGCGAAGGTCTGGCGGAACAGCACCGCCGCGGCGTCGGCCGACAGCAGCACCGGGCCGTTGTAGCGGTCGAGCCTGGGGGCGGTGCGCAGGCTGTCGAGCTGCCGGCCTAACGCGCGAAGCCGCTGCGCCAGCCGGTCGCGCGCCGGCAGCGCCTCCAGCGACCGGGCGTGGAGGGCGACCGAGCGGGCGAGCGGCATGCCGTCGGCGGCCTGCGTGGAGGCGTTCGCCGAGAGCGTCAGGCGGGGCCGCTCGGTAGTGAGCGACGTCCCCTCGCTGTTCAGGTAGCGCATCCGGGTGACGGCGGCCGACACGCGCACCTCCGAGGCGTCGAGCCCCGTCAGCTCGGGGAGCGCGGAGAGCTCGCGGGCCAGCGCTTCGGCGGCCGAGCGGTCGGGGGGCGCGGCGCGCTCCTCGTCGGTGGTGCGGGTCGGGGACTCGCGCGTGAAGTCCGCCAGCGTGTCGGTCTGCGCGCGGTTGAGGATCGCCGCCCGCTTCGCCGACAGCGCCTCCACCGCCTCCTTGTACGCGGCGTCGGTGGCGAGCCAGATCTGGCGGCGGATCGCGAGGTAGTCGTCGTCGAGCGGGATCTCGCCGCCCCCGCCGCCCCGGAACGAGCCGCGCCCCCGCCCGAAGACGACGACGCTGCCGCCGCCCCCGCCGCCGATGAAGTTCGTGTTGTCGAACTTGTAGTCGCCCACGCGCAGCTCGACGCTCAGCGTCCGCGTGCGGTACTCCTGGGTCCCCGTCAGACTGCCGTGGCTCGCCGACGCGTCGAGCCACCGCGTCTCGTGCACCCGGTAGGCGATGAAGTACGGACGCTCGAACTGCGCGAGCTTGAGGTCGCGCATCGAGCGCGCGAGCTCGTCGCGCATCGCCCGCCCCAGGGCGTCGGCGCTGTCGCCGGGCGGGGCGGCGGCTGCTGCTGCCACCGGCGGCGGGAGGACGGGCGGCCGGTCCTGCCCCTTCTCCTTGCGCTGCACCTCGATCTGCGAGATCAGGATCCCCGGCGACGACGCGGAGACCGGCACGGCGCCCGACTCGGCCCCGCAGACGCCGTTGAAGACGCGCACGTCGTCGTCCGCCGCGAGGACCTTGCTGAACACGGTGAGCGGCGTCCCGACGAGGTCCACCCCGCGCACCAGCTCCTCGCGCCCGTCAGGGAAGACGCGGTAGACCATGATCGGGATCACTTCGAACGCGTTTGGCTCGTAGCGCGTGGTGAGCGTGAACCCGCCCTCGATGTCGTCGAAGATCAGCCCGAACGGCTTCCCCTGCCGCTTCACCTCGGCCAGCAGCCGGCGCTTCAGCTCGGCGCGCGAGACCGGCTTCGACGTCGCGACGACGAGGTTCGACTGGCGGGCGACCGCGCGCATCCCCGGCTGGCTGCGGCCGTGGCCGTTGGAGTGGGCGAAGCCGGCGATGGGGGAGCGCGACATCAGGAAGCTCCGGAACACGCCGTTCTCGACGACGTTCACCCGGCGCGCGCGCACCCCCTGGTTGTCGTAGAGGTAGTGGCCGGCCAGCTCGACGCCGCCCAGGCGGCGCCGGGTGGGGTCGAAGTAGACGGAGAAGTCGGCGGGGAGGATGCGCTCGCCGACCATCCCCTTGAACGTCTGCCCCTCGTCCTCGTCCTTCAGCCGGTGCCCCTCGATCCGGTGGCCGAAGACCTCGTGGAAGAGCACGCCGCTCGCGCGCCCGGAGAGGATCGCCGGCGCCGTCGCCGCCTCCACCACCGGCGCCCGCTTCAGCGCGTGGAGGTCGGCGATCATCTTCTCCACCACGCGCGCGACGGCGCTGTCGTCAGGCAGGCCGTCCGGCGTCGACGCCACGAACGACTCGTAGCGCGGGAGGATCATCCCGTCGGCGGCCCGCGTGTAGGCCGAGATGATCAGCCGGTAGTAGGCGGACGACGTCTGGAGCGCCGAGCCCTCGCTGTTGACGAACCAGCGCGCCTCCCCCTCGGCGCTCAGGCTGGCCTCGGCGTCGTAGATGTCGGCGTGGCGGGTGAACGGCGCGGTGTAGGCGCGGACCTTTCGCTCCCACGCCGCGCGATCGAGCCGCAGCTCGACCGGCGCCTCGGCGTACCTGGCCGACGGCTCGGCGGAGAAGTCTGGGGAGGTGTCGTCCGGCGTCACGCGGAGCTGCGCGCTCGTCCGCGCCCGGGCGTACTGCTCGACCGCGCGCTTGTACGCCCGGTCGGTCTGGTACCACAGGATGCGGCGGACGGCGCCCGGATCGTCCTCCAGGGGCACGTCCGTCACGGAGAAGCGGCCGAAGAAGTCGAACGGGAAGCCGCCGCGGACGGCGTGCGTGTTGTCGAAGTCGGGGCTCCCGACGCGGAGGTCGACGTCGAGCACGCGGCGCCGCTCGTCCCCCACCGACGTGACGGTGCCGAGGGTGCCGCGGACCGACGCCGAGCGCATCTCGGTGATCTCGTAGCTCAGGTAGTACAGCGGCGTCGGCAGCACCTTCAGGCTGTCCATCGACCGCGTGAGCTCCTGGCGCATCGCGGCGACGAGCGGCGACGCGGGGACGGCGGCGGGGGCGGCGGGGGCCGCGGGCGACTGCGCTCTGCCTGACGACGCGGCGGCCGACAGCAGCAGAGCGAGCGCGGTGAGACGGGGGCGAGGGTCCTGCACTTCTCCTCCGGCAGCGGGGGGGATCGGCACCCGGAGCCGGCGTCGGCCCCGGGCGGCGACCAATATCAGAGGATAGGCAGGGGGGCGCCAGAAGGGCAGGGACTGAGGCACTGGGCAGTGGGTCAGTTTGAGGTAACAGCAACGGCAGCGGCTTTGACAGGATGAACAGCGCCAGGATGCACAGGATGGTGAACAGGATACGGGCCCCGGGAGGCGAGCTCTCCCGGGGCCCGTATCCTGTTCACCATCCTGTGCATCCTGTGCATCCTGTCAAAATGCCGTCGCCGTCGCGGTCGCCGTCGCAAGGCCGGCGCCCTCAAACTGACCCACTGCCAGGCACTGAGGGGCTGAGGGAGAAGGGGAAGAGGAACCGCCCGCCCTTGTCATCCTGACCCTGAGCGTAG
>DATFPD010000297.1:0-13813 GCA_035265005.1 Gemmatimonadaceae bacterium
CGGCGAGGGCACCGAGCTGGTGTCGTTCGAGTCCGCGGGCGTGCGCGACCTCGGCGGCGACCCCTGGGCGGCGTGCAACGTTCGCGTGGCGCCGGGGGCGTACCGCCTGCGCCTGACGATCCCCGGGCGCGGCGCGATCGAGCAGACCGTCGTGGCGTCGCCCGGGTGGCAGACGCAGGTCTTCCTGCTCCAGCGCAACTACCCGACGCGCCTGAAGCGGCCGTCGGGCGGCCTCGGCGACGGCGACGCGGCGACGCGCCCGCCCGCCGCCGACCCGGAGGGGCGGCGCGCCGACCTCGCGGGCGCGTCCATCTTCCTCGCGGCGGGCGAGGGGTTCTCGGAGCAGGACCCGTTGAAGCGGCAGACCGAGCTGGCGCGCCTCGGACTCGTCGGCCGCCGGCGCGTCGTGGCCGACGCGGTCCGCGCGCAGCTGCGCGACAAGGCCGGCAGCCCGATGCTGGGGATCTTCGCCGCGCACCTCCTGCTGACGGAGGAGACGCGCGACGACGACCTGCTCCGCATCGTCGTCGGCAACCTGCGCGCGATCCTCGGGCCGCATCCGGACGTCGAGGCGATCGCGCTGGAGATCGGCGAGAGCGCGCTGCCCTCCGCCCTCACCGCGCCGCCGATGCTCCGGCGGAGCTGGTCGCTCTGGACGAAGGCGACGGTGACGCACCCGGAGCTGGTGCCGGCGGACTCGTTCTGCGGGGAGATCTCGGAGTACATCATCCGCTCCGACCCCTGGCTCCTCTGGCGCTCCAGCGCGCTCGCGGCCGCGCGGGTCGACCCCGACCAGCGCCCGACGGACCTGGAGACGCTCGTGGGCTCGTACATCCGGCCGCGCGCGGCGCGGGCGTTCGAGGCGGCGCCGGAGCCGCCGGGCACGTCGAAGATGCGCGGCTTCGCCCCCGGCCCGGCGCCCGGCCTCGCGCCCGGCCTCGCGCCCGACCTCGGGGCGACGTCGTTCGCGTTCGACCTGTCGGGGGAGCCCGGCGGCGGCGGCGGCGCGGCCGGCGACTCGTGGGCGCCGCCTGACGAGTCGCAGCTCAGCGCGATGGTGCAGTCGCTGGACGTGCCGCGCGCGCAGCTGGAGCAGCTGGTGGAGAAGGTCCGGCGGCAGTCGCGCCCGTCGCCGTAGCAGCGTCCGTCACGTCCGCCACCTCCGTCACGTCAGGCACCGCCACGATGGCCGCAGACGACTACGCGATCGTCGTCGGGATCAGCGAATATCCCGGGCTCGACGACCTCGACGGGCCGGAGAACGACGCGCGGGCATTCTACGCCTGGCTGATCAAGCCAGACGGGGGCGCGGTCGAACCGTCCAGGGTGAGCCGCATCCTGTCGTCTGACTTCGGGCCGCCCTTCGCGTCGGTGACGGAGGCGAAGCCGACGATGGAGCGCGTCCACGACGAGCTCCGGCGGTTCGTCACCATCGCGAAGCGGCGCACGAAAGACGGGCTGGGGTTCAACGTCGGCCGGCGGCTGTACCTGTACCTCTCCGGCCACGGGTTCGCGCGCGACCTCGACGAGGCCGCAGTGTTCATGGCGGACGCCGCGCCGCCCGACTGGGTGGCGCACATCCCCGGGCGCTATTGCGCCAACTGGTTCATCAAGAGCGGCTTCTTCCAGGAAGTGGTGCTGCTGATGGACTGCTGCCGCGAGAACTACGCGTCCGTGCCGACGATCGTCCCGCCGCTCGGCCCGCGGACGGGACAGGGCGTGAGCGAGGCCAGGTACTTCTTCGGCTTCTCGTCGCGCTTCGGGCTGCTGTCGCGCGAGCGCCCGTTCGACGGCGAGGTCCGCGGGGTGTTCACCGAGGCGCTGCTGGAAGGGCTGGACGGGGGCGCGTCGACGGCGGCCGGCGAGATCACCGCCGCGTCGCTAGACAGCTACCTCAGCGACAACATGAAGCACTATCTCGCCCCGGCCGACATCGACGACCCGACCGTCACCAAGCAGCCGAGGGTCGAGTACGACACGGCGTCGGGCGCGCAGTTCGTGCTCGCTCGGAAGCCGCCGAAGCGGTACAGGGTGACGGTCCACTTCCCGCCATCGATGGCCGGGCGGGAAGCACGCGTCGTCGGCGGCGAGGAGGAGAGCATGACCGTGGCCGACGGCGCGCCGTGGACGATCGATCGTCCGCGAGGGGCGTATTTCGTCGTCGTCGCGGGGTTCCCGTCGAGGCCGTTCGAGGTCACCGCCACGGGAGACGTCAATGTCCACCTCTGAGCCGCGCTCCCACGTGGCGCTCACCCTCCGCGCGGCCGACCCCGCGACCGAGATCACGGTGCTGAACCGGGAGTTCGAGCCGAGGGCCCGCGGCACCGGGCAGCTCACGGTGTGGGTGGCTCCGGACGTGTACAAGGTGAAGCTGCGCACGGGCACCTCGGTGCACGAGGAGCTGGTCCTCGTGCCGCCGGGCTCGGGCGAGATCCTCAAGGAGTACGACGACAGCGCGAGCGCGTTCCCGTCGCCGGCGCCGCTCGCGAACACCACGACGGCGAGCGCGGAGCACGTCGCGGCCGCCGAGCGCGAGAGCCGACTCGCGCATGCGCCGGGGCTCGGGAGCGGGAGCTCGATCTTCGTCTTCGCCCGCGACTGGACGCCCCCGGGTCGCCCGCCCTTCCCCCCGGGCGCGACGCCGCACCCCGCGCGCGGGCTGTCGCTGGTGAGCCACGGCGCGACCGCGGGCGACGCGCGCCTGGTGGACTTCGAGGCGGCGTCGGCCGGGCCGCCGGGCGGGACCTGGGCCGCCTGCAACGTGCGCCTGAGTCCGGGCGCCTACCGCCTGCGGTTGAGCGTGCCGGACGGCGAGTCGATGGAGCAGACGGTGATCGCGTCGCCGGGCTGGCAGACGCAGGTCTTCCTGCTCCAGCGCGAGTACGCGAAGAAGAAGCGGCGGCGCGGCCACGGCCACGAGCACGGCGACCCCGACGTCCCGCGCGACCCGGACGCCCTGCGGGCCGACCTCGCCGGGGCGGCGGTGCTGCTCGCGCGCGGCGAGGGCTTCACCGCGGACGACCGCGGCGCGCGGTTGACGGAGCTGGCCCGGCTGGCGCTGGTCGGCCGCCGGCGGCTCGCGGCGGCGGTGCGCGCGCTGCTCCCCGACCGGATCGAGCACCCGATGCTCGGGATCTTCGCCGCCCACCTGCTGCTGGCGGAGGAGCGCCCCGACGCGCGGCTGATCCTGTCGCTCGTCAGGCGGCTCCGCGAGCTGCTGGGCGCGTCGCACCCGGACGTGACGGCGGTGGCGCTGGCGGCGGGCGAGTCGGCGCCGCCGGGCGCGTTTACGGTGCCGCCGATGCTGCGGGCCAGCTGGTCGATCGTGGCCAACGCGACGGTCGAGCGCCCCGAGCTGGTGCCCGCGGAGTCCTTCTGCTCGGCGATGGCCGCGCGCATCCTCCGCTACGACCCCTGGCTCCTCTGGCGCGTGCGCGAGACGCCGGCCTGGTCGCCCTTCGCCGACGACCCGCCCCCCACGGGGCTGGTGAGCGCCATCGAGGCCTACCTGGCGCCTAACGTGGGAGGCGAGGCGCCGGTGGTCGCCCGCGTCGCCGGCCAGGGCGTGCTCCACGCGCAGGCCGCGTCCCTGGGGGAGGCGCAGGTCAGAGCGCTGGTGAAGTCGCTGGATCTGCCGAGGGCGAAGGTCGAGCAGCTGGTGGGGCAGGTGGAGGTCGCGCGGGGGCCGGCGGCCCGCGCCGCCAGCCGCTCCGCGCCGCCGGCGCCGGGGGCCGGCGGCGCGGACGACTACGCGATCGTCGTCGGGATCAATCGGTACCCCGCCCTCGTCGACCTGGAGGGGCCCGAGCGCGACGCCCGGGCGTTCCGGGACTGGCTGCTGGACTCCGGCGGCGGCGCCGTCCCCGCGGAGCACGTCCGGCTGCTCGTCTCATCGGACCATCCGCCGGCGATGTCGCCGCTCGACGCCAAGCCGACCGCGGCGATGTTCTACCGAGAGTGTGCGGCGCTCATGCAGGTGGCGGCCCGGAACGCCGAGGAGGGTCTCGGGAGGCGGATCGGCCGGCGGCTCTACCTTTACATGTCCGGCCACGGGATCGCGCCCTCGTTCGACGAGACCGCGCTCCTCATGGCCAACGCCACGGTCACGCAGACCGGGTACCACGTGCCGGGCCGGCTGGTCGCGGAACACTTTCGCGCGGCGGCGTACTTCGACGAGGTGCTGCTCTTCATGGATTGCGCCCGCGAGCGCACCCCGCGCGCGACGCTCGCCCCCGTACCGTTCACCGCCGTCTACGGCCCGCCGCCGCTCTCGCCGCGGTGGTTCTACGCCTTCTCCTCCAAGTGGGGGCTGATCTCGGTCGAGCGGAGGATCGGCGGCGAGGTCCGCGGCGTGTTCAGCGCGGCGCTGCTCGCCGGGCTGCGCGGGGGCGCGGCGGCGGCGGGCGGGCAGATCACCGCGGCCTCGCTCGCCTCCTACCTCTACGGCGGCATGAAGGCCTTCCTCGACCTGGCGGACCTCGAGAACGTGGACCTGACGTTGGAGCCCGAGGTGAGCTACGATCCGTCGGTCGGCGACGAGTTCGTGATCGCGCGCGTGCCGGACCTCGAGTTCCCGGTGACCATCACGTTCGCCGAGGCGGCGCGGGGCCAGCGGGCCGAGGTGCGGAGCGCGACGCTGGACGCGATCGCCGAGACGACGGCGGGGGACGCGCCCTGGCGCCTGTCACTCCGCCCGGGCCTCTACCTGGCGACCGCCGGCGCTGCCCAGCGGCCGTTCGAGGTCCGCGGGCCGGCGGAAACGCGCCTCGTCCTGTAGCGCCGCCGCCCGTGCCGCCCGTCCCCGCGTCCCTCGAGGGCGGCCGCCTCCGCCTCGGCCCGCGCCTAACGGTGTCGTTCCAGCGGACGCTGCGGCTGCCCGACCGCGGCGGCGCCGCCGCGGAGCCCGGCTACCCGCTCCCGCCCGGGCTCGGCCTCTTCCCGCTCCGCCGCGCGGCCGACTACGCCGGCCGGGTGCCCGACGCCTGGGTGGCCGAGCGGGCGCACTTCTTCCCGATGTACCGGCGCGAGGCGATGTGGATCGGCTTCGACGGCGCGCCCTGGAAGCCTAACGCGGTAAAGGTCGGAGTCGGCGGCGTGAGCGCCGTCTCCGGGCTGCCCTGGGACGCGCGGCTCCGCGCCGACCCGCAGGACTACGTCGTGGTGCCGGAGCAGCCGTGGCTCGACGGCGTCGTCGCCGGCGGCGGGGCGATCCGGCAGTTCGTCGCCGTGCCGCTCGGGGAGGGGCTGACGGTCGAGGGGCAGCTCACCGGCGCCGAGCGCGTCGGCGGGGTCCAGCTCCTGGCGTTCGAGCCCCGGCCGGGGCGCTTCCCGGACGAGCCGCCCCCGCCGCCGCCGCGCGGACAGGACCGCCCGTGGGAGTCGTTCCTCATGGAGCCCGCGCCGGCCGGTGCCGGCGGCCACCACGCCGCGATGGGGCTGGGGGCGGGCGGGCGGATGCGCCAACTGGTGTATCCCGACCCGTACGGCCTGGGGTGCTGGGCGGAGGACGCGCACGGCTCGGCCGTGGTCCACATCGTGGACGGCGCCGGCTTCCGCGCCATCACCGGCGAGGAGCCGCCGCCCTCGCCGGTGGACGCGCGCGCGTACACCGCGCACGGGCTGCCCTGGTTCGACCTGTACGACGAGGGCGCCCCCGGCGTGCCCGCGCCCGAGGGACTCGCGCGCGTGCGGTCGGTGGGCGAGATCGAGCGCGAGCGCGGCGGAGCCGACCGAGCCGACGACGACCCGCTGCGCATCGACGCCGAGCAGGTCCGGCGGCTCGAGCACGGATGGGACGCCGGCGCGGGCGAGCCGCGCCCGCCGCGCCCGCCGCGCCCGCCGCGCCCGCCGGCCGACGAAGGCACGTAGACGCAAAATGGCGCAAACCGGTGCCGCCGGTCACGGCGCGCGCGGCGGCGGCGCGCGTAGAATCGAGCCGGACGCGCGGCGACTCGACCGTGAACGCCCTCAGCCGGAGGAATCGCGATGGTGCAATACCTGGGACTCGACAGCATGGTGCGGGGGATGCCCGCCGACGCCCCGGCGGAGGCGTTCGCGCGCGAGGTGATCCCCTGCCTCACGAGCGCCTGGCTCGAGGATTACACCAGGTCCGCGCCTGCCAGCGACATCGTCGAGACCACGACCAGCGGCTTCTCGTACCTCTTCGACGTCGCGAGCGAGCGACTGATCGCGGCGTGGGGGGTGAGCCACGGGCGGCACGGCGCCGCGCGCGACAAGTCCCGCATGGCCGGCCATCCCCTCTCCAACGGCCCGCTCTACCACCGCGGCCACGCCATCCCGCACACCCTCGGCGGCCCGACCGACATCAACCTGGTGCCGCAGCTCGGCGCGGTGAACGTCGGCCCGTTCCGCGAGCTGGAGCGGCTGGCGGTCGCCACCCCGGGCGCCCTGTACTACACGTACTGGACGTACGGCGGCACGACCGGGCAGACCCCCACGGGCGTCGAGCAGGGACTGCTGGTGCCGGGGTCGACGCCGGAGCTCCGGCGACACGGGAACTGAGCGCGATCGCGTGGACGGCGCCGAGCAGGGGCACACGGAAGAGGGGCCCTCGCTCGGTCGGCTTCGCTGAAGAGCAGGTCCACCACAGAGCCACAGAGGGCACAGAGGACGGGCACACGGGAGAGGTGTCCCTCTGCCGGGACGAGATGTGAAGGATCCTGAAAGGGGTCGCGGCCGCAGGGTCCTCCCCCGGCCGTTCGGCATCTCCTCCCGAGCGAGGGGCCCCCTCCCGGGTGCCGTCCTCTGCGTCCTCTGCGTCCTCTGCGGTTCAATGCCGTTCAGCAGAGCCGACCGGCCGGGGGCCCCTCGTCGGTGTGCCCCTCCGCGGTGTCTCTGTGCCTCGGTGGTCGAATTCAGCAGATCGTCCCGAACGAGCGGCCGACACGGCGCGGAACGTGTAACCGCAGGGTTGCATCAACTACTACAATGTGTAACTATACGGTGTCACGTTTCGCCATCCTCGAGCCAGGGGCGCGCATGGGACCGGATCGGATCGAGCGGGAGATCGACGTCGACGCGCCAGTGGAGCGCGTGTGGGACGTGTTGACGCGGGCCGAGCACATCGGGAGCTGGTTCGGCGACGCCGGCGCCGAGGTGGAGCTGAGGCCCGGCGGCGCGATGGTCATCCGGTGGGCGGAGCACGGGAGCTACCGCGCGGTGGTCGAGCGGGTGGAGCGCCCGCGGCTCTTCGCCTGGCGCTGGACCCACGCCACCGACACCGACCCGCGCCCCGGCAACTCGACGCTGGTCGAGTTCGTCCTCGACCCTAACGAGTCCGGCGGCACGCGGCTGCGCGTCGTCGAGAGCGGGTTCCAGTCGCTCGAGGGCACGGACGAGTACCGGGCCAGGCGCGCCGGGGAGAACCATCACGGGTGGCGCGAGGAGCTGGAGCACCTGGTCGAATACGCGGGGCGGGTCGCCGCCTGATGGCGCCCGCCTGATGGCGCCGCGCGGCGCGACGGCCCCCGGGCCGGCGGACGAGGTCTTCGCCGCCCTGGCGGACCCTACCCGCTGGCGGCTGCTCACCCTCCTCGCCGCCCGCGGCGACGGGACAGCGACGACCCTCGCCGCGCAGCTCCCGGTGAGCCGGCCGGCGGTCGTGAAGCACCTGACGGTGCTCGACCGGGCGGGGCTCGTGCGGGGGCGCCGGCGGGGGCGCGAGGTGCGCTACGTCGTGCGCCCCGAGCGCCTCGACGCCACGGCGCGGTGGCTGGCGAGCCTCGCCGCGGAGTGGGACGCGCGGCTGGCGGCGATCAAGCGGATCGCCGAGGCGGGGTAGGGCGGCGCCCGGGCGCCGGCGCCTAACGCCGCCGCAGCGCCGCCAGCCGGCCCCGCGCCCGCTCCACCAGCGGGCGCAGCTCGGGGTCGCAGTCGCGCCAGAGCGCCGCGAAGCGCTCGTAGTGCTCGGCGGCGCGCTCGGGCTCCCCCAGGCGCTCGTGCAGCTCGGCGCGGCGGAGGAGCGACGGGCCCAGGTAGGGCAGGTCGTGCACCGCGTGCTCCCCGAAGCCGGCGTACCAGCCGAGCGCCTCGCGCTCCCGCCCCGCCTCGCGGAGCGCCTCCGCGCGCAGGAAGCGCTCCGCGGTCAGCGAGAGCTCGGGCGACGTGAGGGCGAGCCCGAAGAACCGCTGCGCCCACACGGCCCGCAGCTCCCGGAGCGCGCCGGCCCCGTCGCCGCGCGCGCGCGCGGCCTGCGCGCGGAGCACCGCCGCGCGGACCACGTCGTCGTCGTCGGCGCCGCTCAGCTCCGCCGCCCGCGCCAGCGCCGCCGCCGTGTCGCCGAGCGCGGCGGAGAGCAGACCGAGCGCGTACCGCTGCCGGCCGCGCGTCCTCGCCCGGAAGGAGGGGACGTCTTCCGTCACCCGCTCGCGGGGGATGTCGCGGAGCGAGTCGCGCAGCGAGGCGCGGACCGAGTCGCGGAGCATCGCCAGCTCCGGCAGCGGGCGCGCGGGGACCGAGACCGCGGAGAAGATGCTGCGCAGGATGAGGGAATCCCAGACGCGGAGGGAGCCGGCGGTCGACGTCGCGGCGGCCAGGTCCGCGTCGGCCGCCCGCCACTGGCCGCGCGCGAGATGGAGGAAGGCGAGGTCCTGGTACCCGATCCAGCGCGCGTAGCCGTCGGAGCGCACGCCGGCGAGGAGGCGCGCCACCCGCTCGGCGCCGTCCAGGTCGCGCAGGTAGACGGCGCTGCGCCACACGATCTGGTGCAGCCGGAGCACGTCCGTCCGCGCGAGACTCGCGGACAGCGCCGACTCCTCCGCCCGGTCGCCGCGGGCGAACGCCCGCAGCGCGCGCACCTCGAGCACCTGCGCGCTCTCGGGGCGGAGGACGAGCAGCCGGTCGAGCAGGCGCAGGGCGTCGGCGCGGCGCCCGTCGCTCGCCGCGAGCTGCGCCAGATGCCAGAGCGCGTCCCAGTCCTCCGGGTCGCCGGCCATCGCGCGCTCGAACGGCTCGCGCGCCTCGGCGATCGACCGGCCGCGGACCGAGTTGTAATGGAAGTACGTCTCGCCGAGCTGGCGCCACGCCTCGACGTCGTCCGGGTAGACGGCGGTGAGGCCCCGGTAGAGCTGCTCGGCCGTCTCCGTGTCCGCTTTGCGGAAGGCGACGTACGCGCGCACGAGGATCTGCTCGTGCTCGGAGAGGCGGTCGCTGTAGCGGAGCGCGCGCTCGTCGGCGAGCGCGGCCTGGGCGCCGGGCAGGTCCGCGGCGAGCGTGGCCATGCTGAGGCGGTAGTGCGCCAGGGCGAACGCGCTGTCGGCCGCGACGGCCCGTCCGAACGCCTCCGCCGCCGCGGTCATTCGCCCCGCGCGCAGCGCGTGCTCGCCGGCGAGGAAGGCCTTGAGCGCGGGGAGCGACGACGTGGTGCGCGCCGCCGCGCGTCCCAACCGGCCCGCGGGGTCAGCCGGCCACGCGGTGAGGAGCTGCGCCGCGAGGGCATCGACCAGGTCGAAGAGGCGCCCGCTGTCACCCTCCGCCGTCGCGGTGGCGATGGGCTCCGCGCCGTCGCCCTTCGCGCGCTCGTGCAGGGCGGCCCGCACGCGCAGGCGTCCCGCCGCCTCGTGCACCGTTCCGGTCACGTACAGGGCGGCGGCGGCGCTCGCCGCCGCCTCGGGACGCACGGTGCGCAGCCGGCCGGCGCCGTCGAGCCCCGTGCTCAGCAGGTCGGCTACCGCCTCGCGCAGGTAGTCGTGCGCCGGCCCGCCGGCGACGGCGAAGGGGAGCACCACCACGCGGAGGATGTCGCGCTCCGGGAGCGCGGGCGCCGGCGCGGCGCGCGGCGCGCCATCCCCGCCCGTGTCGTAGCGGGACGCGGCGAGGGCGAGCACCGCGCTCACCAGGATCGCCCCCGCCACACCGGCGAGCCAGAGCGCGCGCGGCGCGCGCCGATCGCCAGCCCTCGTCATGGCGGCCGGCCGGACGAGCTGCTCGCCGCCCGCCTCGGTGCGTGGGTCGCGAGGATTCGGTCCATCTCGCAACGCTTCGGTGACGGAGAACGCGCCGCCGAGCCGCATATTGAAATCGGGGGGGGGCCCCCTCGGCCCCGCGGCGGCCACCTCGGCCACTTCCCCGTCCGCCGCTCTTACCTCTGACGGCGAGGCCGGAGCTGGCGACGGCGAGGCTGGCTCGCGCCGGAGCTGCGCGGCGAGCGCGGCCACCTCCGCGGCCGGCTCCGCGCCGAACTCCGCCCGCACGTACCTCGCGTAGCTCTCCGCCAGCCGGAGCGCCGCGGCGCCGCTCCCCGTCGCCTGCAGCGCGTGCATCGCGCTCAGGACCGCGCGGCCGTCGGCCAGGTCGTCCGCGGCGAGGCTGAGCCACGCGTCGGCCGCGCCCTGCGCGTCCCTGGCCGCCGTGCGCTGGTCGCCCAGTGCCATCAGGGCGTGGCGATACGACTGCCGGTAGCGCTCGCGCGTCGCCTCCAGCCAGCGGTCGTACTCCGGCGCGCCGGTCACGTGGAAGCCGTCGGCGAAGGGACCGCGATACAGCGCGACGGCCGCCTCGGGCGCGCCGCTGGAGAGCGCCGCCTCCAGCTCGGCGATGTCGGAGCGGATGGCGGCGGTGTCGAGCAGGAGGTCGTCGCCGCGGGAGACGAGCGCGCCGTCGCCGATCGCCTTCCGCAGCTCGTAGACGGCGCCGGCCAGCAGGTGTCGCGCCGCCTCGGCGTCGGACTCCGGCCAGAGGTACGCCACCAGCTTGTCCCGGCTCACCGGCCGGCCCGGCGACGCGGCGAGCAGCGTCAGGAGCGCCAGCCGCCGGCGCTGGGTTGCCCGACCGGAGATCGCGGCGCCCTCGCGCTCGAGGGCGACGCCCCCGAAGCAGCGGAGGGAGACGGACGGGATGGACGGCAACGGCGCGTGGACCGCGAGTGGAGAATCGGTGGATTCGCGGCT
Source organism: Gemmatimonadaceae bacterium (assembly GCA_035265005.1). Taxonomy (GTDB): domain Bacteria; phylum Gemmatimonadota; class Gemmatimonadetes; order Gemmatimonadales; family Gemmatimonadaceae; genus DATFPD01. The sequence continues at coordinate 10,908 of DATFPD010000297.1, forward strand.
CCCATCATAGGGTCCCCGCCCGAGCCCGACAAGCAAGCGTTCGGGCGCACACTCCCGCCGAGGACGGCCGCATGCGGCGCACGCAGGAACCGAGAGTCGAGGACACGACACGCTGGGGTGCCGGCGTGGCCGCCGTCCTGCTCCTGTACGCCGCCGCCGGCGCCTGCCGCGACAACCCCACCCAGCCGCCGGCGCCCGACCCTAACGAGGTCCGGGCGACGATCGGCGCCGCCGGCGGCACGCTCGCCTCCAGGGACGGCAACGTCACGATCACGTTCCCGGCGGGCGCGCTCGCCAGCACGCGGGAGCTCACCATCCGCCCCATCGCGGCGGGCGAGCTGGGCGCCGAGTTCGCCGGCGTCGAGGTGGCGCGCGCCTACGAGCTGGGCCCGACCGGGCTGGCCTTCCAGAGCCCGGCGACGGTGACGCTGCGGACCGACCAGCAGGCCAGGCAGGCCGACGGCACCCTCCGCCTGGTGCCGCACATCCTGCTGACCTCGCGGAACGGCGTCGTCGAGCGGCTCGACGACCTCTCGGTCGTGATGAGCGGCGACAGCGTGCTCGCGCGCGGCCGGCTGACGCACTTCTCCCCGCTGGTCGAGCAGAAGACGCAGCAGCCGATCGGCTGGTTCGAGATCACCGGGATCCCGGACCAGCTCGAGGTGGGGCTGGTGGCCACGATCCAGGCGCGGGCCAGCATTCCGGTGCTGGATGTCACGACTGCGGAGTACCACGATGCGGCAGTCGACTCTCCGCTCCGAACCGCCTTCCCCCTCATGGCGCTGCTCGAGGCGGACGCCGGCATGTACCGGCGCTCGATCGCCTACGCGTGCGAGCAGACCGGGGAGGGGATCTTCCAGGCCTACGTCCAGATCGTCACGTCGGGAAACCAGAACGGGGACGTGGCCCCGTGGCTCCGGAGCGCGACGCTGCGGGGCGACGTGCGGAAGGCGACGGCTTGCATCCCGGCTGCGATCTTCACGCTCACGGTGAACCTGAGCGGGGGCGGGACCGGCTCGGTGACGAGCGTGACCAACCCGCCGCGCACTCCGCCGGACATCAGCTGCCCGGGCAACTGCAACGGGAACTTCACCCGCGGCACGCTCGTCGGCCTCGCCGCCACTCCCGCCGCCGGCTCGCGGTTCGTCGGCTGGTCGGGTGCCTGCTCGGGCGCGGACCCGCTGGGGACGGTCGTAGTGGATGACAACAGGACCTGCGTCGCGCAGTTCGAGGCCACCCCGCGCCACACGCTCACGGTCACGACGTCCGGTGATGGCGCCGGGACGATCCTGAAGTTCCCCGCCGGCACCGGCACCGACTGCGGGAGCAACTGCGCGGAGTACTTCGAGGGGGCCACCGTGCTGGTGTCGGCCGACCACGACGCCAACTCCGTGTTCGCCGGCTGGTCGGGCGACTGCACCGGCGAGAGCACGACGACCGTCGTCATGAACGCCGATAAGGCGTGCACGGCGCGCTTCGCCCGCGTCGAGCGGACGCTCACCGTCACCGTCGCTCCGGAGGGCACGGGCCGCGGCACCGTCGCCACCAGCCCGCCCGGCGGCATCGACTGCGGCGCCGACTGCTCGGAGCAGTACCCGCACGGGACCGCGGTGGCGCTGGTGGCGGTGCCTGACGAGAACTCGGTCTTCGCCGGCTGGTCGGGCGCCTGCTCGGGGAGCGGGCCGGCGGTGGTGACGATGGACGCCGACAAGACGTGCACCGCGCGCTTCGACCCCAAGCCACGCACGCTGACGGTCACGAAGACGGGAGGCGGCTCCGGCGTGGTGGCGAGCACGCCCGCGGGCATCGAGTGCGGCAACGACTGCACCGAGCAGTACCCGCACGGGACGGGCGTCGCGCTACTGGCCACGCCTGACGAGGGCTCGATCTTCGTGGCCTGGTCGGTCGCCTGTCCGGGCGGGAGCGGGACGACCACCGTCGTGATGGACGCCGACAAGAGCTGCTCGGCGCAGTTCGACCTGATCGCCCGCACCCTCACCGTCACCACGACGGGCGACGGCGCCGGGAGCGTGGGCAGCTTCCCGCCGGGGATCGCCTGCGGCTCGGGCTCGACCGACTGCACGGAGCAGTACCCGCACGGCACGTCGGTGACGCTGGCCGCGGCGGCGGGCGACGGCTCGGTGTTCGCCGGCTGGTCGGGGGCGTGCTCGGGGAGCGGGCTGACGGCGACGGTCACGACGGACGCCGACAAGAGCTGCACTGCGCGCTTCGACCGCGTGAAGTTCTCCCTCCGGATCGCCACCGACGGCGACGGTCGCGGGAGCGTGGCGAGCGCTCCGGCGGGGATCGCCTGCGGCGCGGGCGGGACGGGCTGCGCGGCGCTGTTCGACCCGGGCACCTCCGTCACGCTGACGGCGACCGCCGCCTCGGGCTCCCGGTTCGTGGCGTGGGCGGGAGACGGCTGCACGGGGAGCGCGCCGGCCACCACCGTCGCCATGACCGCCGACCGCAACTGCACCGCGACGTTCGCCCTGGTGCGCTACACCCTCGGCGTGGAGCGGACGGGAACCGGCTCCGGCCGGGTGACGAGCGACCCGGCGGGGATCGACTGCGGCACCGCCTGCTCCGCGGACCTGCTTCAGGGCGCGCGCGTCGTGCTGACCGCCGCCGCCGACGAAGGCTCCTATTTCGCTGTGTGGACTGGCGACTGCTCCGGCAGCTCGCCGAACGCGTTCGTCACGATGGACGCCGACCGGATCTGCTCCGCGCGGTTCGAGCTGCTCTCGGCGCGGCGCCTGACGGTAGCGATCTCGGGGAGCGGCCAGGGCTCCGTGAGCGGCGGCGACGCGTTGTCGCTGGTCTCGTGTCCGGGCGGCGACTGCACGGCGCTCTTCCCGCCTGGCGCCACGGTGCGGCTGCAGGCAGTCGCCGGCGCCGGCTCGCGG
>DATFPD010000298.1:0-12998 GCA_035265005.1 Gemmatimonadaceae bacterium
CCCGCCGGCGCTGCGGCGCATCCTGACGACGACGAACGCGATCGAGAGCCTGCACAGTCAGCTCCGGAAGGTGCTGAAGTGTCGCGGGCACTTCCCGACCGACGAGGCGGCGACGAAGCTGATCTACCTCGCGCTGCGCAACATCAAGAAGCGCTGGGCCGCCCCGCCCGCCTGGACCGCGGCGCTGTCGCACTTCGCCATCCGCTTCCCCGATCGCTTCGTGCCCGAGCCGCGCTAACCACTCGCCTCGCACACAGAAATCCGTACAGGCCCCCCGGGACGTCTCTTCCCACTTCTCGTCTTCCCTTCTTCTCTTCTTCTCTTCTTCCCCTCCCCTCATCCCCTCGTCCCCTCGTCCCCTCGTCCCCTCGTCCCTTGACGACCTTCGACCACTCTCTTACCATAGGACACCTATATATAGATAAACTATGGGAACAGACCGCGGCGACTCCAAGAGCGACCTGCTGCCCGGGACGCTCGAGATGCTGATCCTCAAGACGCTGACCCTCACGCCGATGCACGGCTACGGGATCGCGCAGCACATCCAGCAGGTGTCGCAGGACCTGCTGCAGGTCGAGGAGGGTTCGCTCTACCCCGCGCTCCAGCGCATGCAGCTCAAGGGGTGGGTCTCCTCCGAGTGGCGGCAGACGCCCACCAACCGGCGCGCGCGCTACTACCAGCTCACCGCCGCCGGCCGCAAGCAGCTCGCGCAGGAGGTCTCCGAGTTCGAGCGCGTGCTCCTCGCCATCAACCGCGTCATGGGGACCACCTGAGATGCCCGCCCTGCCTGACGTGGGCGCGCTGTGGCGGCGGCTCCGCTTCTACTTCCGCCGCGCCGAGTTCGAGCGCGAGCTCGCCGAGGAGATGCGGTTCCACGTGGAGATGACGGCCGACGCGCTGAAGCGCGGCGGCGCGTCCGACGAGGAGGCGCGCCGCGCCGCCGCCCGGCGGTTCGGGAACGCCACCCTGCACCGCGAGAACGCGCGGGAGGTGCTGACGATGAGCTGGGTCGAGACGCTGGCGCAGGACCTTCGTTATGCGGCCCGCTCGATGCGCCGCAGCCCCGGCTTCACCGCCGTCGCCGTGCTGACGCTGGCGCTCGGCATCGGCGCGACGACGGCCATCTTCACGCTCGTCGACGTCACGCTGCTCAAGCCGCTCCCCTACGGCGCCGCCGACCGCCTGGTCGTCGCCTACGAGGCGATCACCCCGGGGATGATGACCGCGTCGGACACCGTCATCTTCACGCACGTGCGCTACCGCCACCTGCGGAGCGCGGTCCCGGCGTTCGAGAGCGTGGCGGCCTTCGCCTGGGGCGACATGGTGCTCTCCGGCGACGGCGCCGCGCCCGCCGAGCGCCTGCGCGTGGAGCGCGTGTCGGCGAGCTACTTCCCCACGCTCGGCGTGCAGGCCGAGCTGGGACGCGTCTTCCTCGCCGAGGAGGACTCGGGCGGCGGCAACCCGGCCGCGGTGCTCCTCTCGCGCGGGCTCTGGGCGCGCCGCTTCGGGTCGGACCCCGCCGTCGTCGGCCGGAGCGTGACGCTGCGCGGCAAGCCGTTCACCGTAGTCGGCGTGATGCCGGCGGACTTCGCCGGGCTCTCCGGGGGGCAGATCGACGCCTGGGTGCCGATCCAGTCGGCGGCGCTCTTCGGGCCGGGCGAGGCGTCGGCGCTGACCAGCCCGACTGCCATGATGTTCCGCGTCGTCGCGCGCCTCGCCCCGGGCGTCCCGCCGGAGCGGGCGGCGGCGCAGGTGGCGGCCGCCGGCCTGGAGGGGCGGCGACTGTACCCGGTGGGCTTCCTGCGCGACCACCCGGGGACCATCGCCACCGGGATCGTCCCGCTCGCCGAGGCCCGCCGGCACCCGCTGCTCCGCCCGCTGCTGTCGCTGCTCGCCGCGGCCACCGGCGCCGTGCTGCTGATCGTCTGCGCGAACCTGGCCGGGCTGATGCTCGCTCGCGCCCGGGCGCGGCGCGCCGAGCTGGGGGTGCGCATGGCGTTAGGCGCCGGGCGCGGCCGGCTGGCGCGGCAGGCGCTGACCGAGAGCGCCGCGCTGGCGCTGGCCGGCGGCGCGCTGGGCGCGGCGCTCTCGGTGTGGATGACGGCCGCCCTCGTCAGGCTCCGCCCGGAGCTGCCGCCGGCGTGGGCGCTGCTCCGCTCCACCGACCTCCTGGCCACGGCGCCGCTGCGGCCGGACTGGCGGGTGCTCCTGTTCGCCGTCGCGGCGACGATCGCCGCCGGGCTGCTGTTCGGGGCCGCGCCGGCGATCGCCTCCGCCCGCGCCGACGTGAGCGACGTGCTCGAGGGCGCGGGCGCCGGCCGCGGCGCAACGGCGAGGGCATCTCGGCGTGGGCCCTTGATCAATCAAGGGCCCACCCTGGTGGTGGCGGAGGTCGCGATCGCGACGGCGCTGCTCGTGGGGGCGGGGCTCATGCTCCGCAGCCTGGGCGAGCTGCTGCGGGTGGACGCGGGGTTCCAGCCGCGCGGGCTGGTGGCGATGCAGCTGGCGTGGGCGGACAGCGGCTTCGCCGCCTCCCCCGCGCGCCGCGCCGCGCTGCGTGCCCGCGTCGCCGCGCTTCCGGGGGTCGAGTCGGTGGGGGAGGGGAACTGCACTCCACTCGGCAACGACTGCCCGAGGACGGTGGTCGAGGCGGTGGACGGGGCCGCCGCCGCCGCGCGCGAGCTCCCGATGATGGAGGTGCACGACGTGACCCCCGGCGTCTTTCGCGCGCTGGGCGTTCCGCTTCGCGCGGGGCGCGCCTTCGACGAGCGCGACACGCGCGCCGACTCGCTCGCCGGCTCGCCGCCGGTCGTCATCGTGAACCAGGCGGCGGCGCGGGTGCTCTGGCCGGGGGTGGCCTCGCCGGTGGGGCGACGGCTGACCGCGGGGTCGACGAGCCGCGAGGTAGTGGGCGTCGCGTCCGACGTGCACTACGGCGTGCCGAACGAGCCCGTGACGCCGGCCCTCTTCTTCCCCGACGCGCTCGGCCGCGGCCGCCAGAGCGGCGCCACGCTCTTCGTGCGCACGGCGCCCGGGACGCGCTCGGCGGCCGCGGTCCCCGCCATCCGCCGCGCGATCGCCGAGGTGGAGCCGTCGGTGGCGGCTTACGAGGCGCGCACGATGGAGGACGCCGCCCGCCGCGCCACGTCCAGCACGCGCTTCGTGACGACGCTGCTCTCCCTCTTCGCCGCCGCCGCGGCGCTGCTGGCCGCGCTCGGCGTCTACGGCGTGCTGGCCTACGGCGTCGCCCAGCGGACGCGCGAGTTCGGCATCCGCATGGCGCTCGGCGCCGGCGCCCGCTCGGTGCTCGCGCTGGTGCTGCGCCAGGGCGCCGCGATGACCGCGGTCGGGGTCGCCGCCGGGGTCGGCGCCGCCCTGCTCGCCTCGCGCGCCCTCGACCGCTTCCTGGTCGGCGTCGCCCGCACCGACGCCCCCACCCTGGCCGCGGTGGCGGCGCTGGTCTGCCTAACGGGCCTGCTCGCGGCCTACCTGCCGGCGCGGCGGGCGACCCGGGTGGACCCGGTGCGGGCGCTGCGAAGCGACTAGAGCCGTCCCTGCGTGGATCTCCGACTTTCGCTATTACGTTTGTGGAAGCGGGCGAAGGGGACACCGCGAACACTGGACGGAGCTCTTCATGCGAATTCGGAAGGTCGGCGTCGTCGGCGCCGGGACGATGGGCGGCGGGATCGCGGCGCTCGCCGCCTCGGCGGGCGTGCCGGTGGTGCTGCTCGACGTGCCGGCGGCGGAGGGCAAGGACCGGAGCGCGCCCGCGCGGCAGGGGCTCGACCGGCAGCTCAAGGCGAAGCCGGCGGCGTTCATGGACAACGACCGCGCGCGGCTCGTCCGCGTCGGCAACACCGAGGACGACCTCGCGCTCCTCGCCGACTGCGACTGGATCGTCGAGGCGATCATCGAGCAGCCCGCGCCGAAGCAGGCGCTGTTCGCGCGGCTGGAGCAGGTCGCGAAGCCGACCGCGATCGTCGCCTCCAACACCTCGGGGATCCCGATGCGTGTGCTCACCGAGGGGAGGTCGGCGCGGTTCAGGCGCAACTTCCTCGGCACGCACTTCTTCAGCCCCGTGCGCTACATGCACCTGCTGGAGCTGATCCCCACCGAGGACACCGCCCCGGAGGCGCTCAAGGCGGTGCGGGAGTTCGCCGAGCGCGTGCTCGGCAAGGGCGTCGTGATCTCGAAGGACGCGCCCGGGTTCATCGCCAACCGGCTCGGCGTGAAGGGGACGGCCGACGCGCTGCGCCACATGGAGGCCGGCGGCCTCACGATCGACGAGGTGGACGCGCTCACCGGCCCGCTCATCGGCCGCCCGAACTCGGCCACCTTCCGCACCGGCGACATCACCGGCATCGACGTGCTGTCGCACGTGACGACGGGGCTCGCCCAGGCGACCGGCGAGGAGCTCGCGCTTCCCAGGTGGGTGCAGGGCCTCGTCGCAGCCAAGCGGCTCGGCGACAAGACGGGCGGCGGCTTCTACCAGAAGCGCGGCAAGGACATCTACACCTACGACCCGGCGAGCGGCGACTACGCGCCGCAGCGCAAGCCTGACGACGCCGAGCTGGCGCGGCTCGGGAAGCTGCCGCTGCGCGAGCGCGTGCGCGGCGCGCTGGCGCTGAACGGGAAGTACGGTGAGTTCCTCCGCCAGTCGCTGCTCCGCTACGCGCACTACACGCTCACGACCGCGCCCCAGCTCGCCCACGACCCGCTCGCGGTGGACCGCGCGATGGAGTGGGGGTACGGGCACGAGGCCGGCCCCTTCCGCGTGATGGACATGCTCGGCGCCGACGAGCTGCGGCGCGGATTCCGCGAGCTGGGGCTCGACGAGCCCGCGCTGCTGTCGAAGGCCACCGGCGGATTCTACCGGCAGACGGCGGACGGCGAGGAGTACCTGGGCTTCGACGGCCAGTACCGGCCGGTCTCCGGCGCCGTGGCGGGCGCGGTCAGGCTCGCCACCGTCGCGCGGCGCGCCGGCGCGGTGCTCGAGGAGAACGACAGCGCGCGGCTGCTCGACCTGGGCGACGGCGTGGCGCTGCTCGAGTTCCGCTCGAAGATGAACACGCTCGGCGGCGGCGTGCTGGACATGGTGGACCGGTCGCTCGCGCGCGTCGAGCGCGACGGGCTCGCCGGCCTGGTGTTCGGCAACGACGACCCGCGGACCTTCTCCGCCGGCGCCGACCTCGCCGAGGGCGCCGGGGGCGCCGGGGGCGACTGGAAGTCGGTGGAGGCGCGCGTGAAGCGCTTCCAGGACACGGTGCAGAGCATCCGCCGCGCGCCGTTCCCGGTCGTCGTCGCCCCGCACGGGCTCACGCTCGGCGGCGGCACCGAGTTCACGCTGCACGCCGACGCGGTTCAGGCGGGGGCGGAGCTCTACATGGGACTGGTGGAGGTCGGCGTCGGGCTGATCCCGGCCGGGGGCGGGACGAAGGAGCTGCTCTTCCGCTTCACGGAGGAGCTCGAGCCCTACGGCGAGGCCGACCCGTTCGAGGCGGTGAAGCGGGCGTTCCAGCTCATCGCCACCGCGGCCACGAGCACGAGCGCGCACGACGCGCGGCGGAAGGGATTTCTGCGGGCGAGCGACCGCATCTCGATGAACCGCGACCTCCTGATCGCCGACGCGAAGCGCCGCGTGCTCGACCTCGCGCCCGACTACATCACGCCCGCGCCGCGCACGATTCGGGCGCTCGGCAAGGACGCGATGGGCAACCTGAGCTACGCGCTCTTCGCCTTCCACGAGGCCGGCCAGGCGACCGCGCACGACGTGCGCATCGGCCACGAGGTGGCCTACGTCCTCTGCGGCGGCGACGGCCCGCCGCGCACGGTGACGGAGCAGGACATCCTGGACCTGGAGCGCGAGTCGATCCTGAAGCTGCTGGGTACAAAGGAGACGCAGGAGCGCATCGCGTTCATGCTGAAGACAGGGAAGCCGTTGAGGAACTAGGGAAGGGGGACGGGGGAAGGGGGATGAACTACCTCTGACTAGCCTGTCCTGACGCTGAGCGTAGCGAAGCGGAAGGATCCCGAGGTACTTCATCCCTCGTCCCCCTTCCCTCTTCCCGCCTTTATGGAGTCATACACATGCCAGAAGCCGTGATCGTCTCCGCCGTGCGCAGCGCCGTGGCCAAGGGGAAGGCCGACGGGGCGCTGGCCGCGGCGGGCGTGACCCCGGTGGATCTCGCCGGGGTGGTGATGAAGGAGGCGGTCGAGCGCGCCGGGGTGGACGGGCGCGACATCGACGACGTGGTGCTCGGCTGCGCGATGCCCGAGGCGTCGCAGGGGCTGAACGTGGCGCGCAACGCGGCGCTGCGCGCGGCGTTCCCGGTGGACGCGTCGGCGGTGACGGTGAACCGCTTCTGCTCCTCGGGGCTGCAGACCGTCGCGCAGGCGGTGCAGGCGGTGATGAGCGGGATGCAGGACGTCGTCGTCGCCGGCGGGGTCGAGATGATGAGCCAGGTGCCGATGTCCGGCTACCACACGCGCCTCCACCCCGAGCTGACCGAGAGCTACATCGGGATGGGGTTCACCGCCGAGCGGGTGGCCGAGCGGTTCAAGGTGAGCCGCGAGGACCAGGACCGCTTCGCGCTGGACAGCCAGCAGAAGGCGGCGCGCGCGCTCGCGTCCAGCGCGTTCGACGGGCAGATCGTCCCGATCCCGGTGCAGCGCGTGCGCTGGGAGGGGGCGAAGAAGGTCGTCACCGAGGGGACGTTCGAGCGCGACGAGCTGCCGCGCGCCGAGACGACGCTCGAGGCGCTGGCCAAGCTGCGGCCGGCGTTCAAGCAGGGCGCGGGGACGGTGACGGCGGGGAACGCGAGCCCGTACTCCGACGGGGCGGCGGCGCTGGTCGTCATGAACCGCCAGAAGGCCGAGGCCGACGGCGTGCGGCCGCTCGCCCGGCTCCTCACCTACGCGGTCGCCGGGATCGACCCCGACATCATGGGCGTGGGGCCGATCAACGCGATCCCGAAAGCGCTGAAGAAGGCCGGGCTGACGCTGGACCAGATCGACCTGATCGAGTTCAACGAGGCGTTCGCGGCGCAGGCGGTGGCGGTGGCGCGGCACCTGAACATGGACATGTCGCGGGTCAACGTGAACGGCGGCGCGATCGCCCTCGGCCACCCGTTAGGCGCGACCGGCGCCAAGCTGGCCACGCAGCTGATCCACGAGCTGCGCAAGCGCGGCGGCGGCCTCGGGATGGTGACGATGTGCGTGGGCGGCGGGATGGGGGCGGCGGGGATCTTCGAGGTATTTGGCTGAGGGACGGGGGGCGGGGGACGGGGGATGAACTGCCCGGTCTTTGCAGTTCATCCCCCGTCCCCCTTCCCCGGCCGCTCTCAAGCAGACCGAGCACCACGATGCCTACCTACAAAGCCCCCCTGGACGAGATCCGCTTCCTCCTCGAGGAGGTGCACGACGTCGGGCAGCTCGCCGCGCTCCCCGGCTACGAGGACATGACGCCCGACGTGCTGCTGACGGTGCTCCAGGAGGGCGCGCGGCTGTGCGAGGAGGTGCTGGCGCCGATCAACCAGGCCGGCGACGCCGAGGGGTGCCGCTTCGAGCAGGGGCGGGTGGCGACGCCGGGCGGCTTCAAGGCGGCGTACGACGCCTATCGAGAGGGGGGCTGGCCGGCGATGACGGCGCGGCCGGAGTTCGGCGGGCAGGGGCTGCCGCACCTCGCGCGCTTCGTCTTCGACGAGATGCTCTGCTCGTCGAACCTCTCCTTCAGCATGTACCCGGGGCTCGCCCACGGCGCCACGGCGCTGCTGGAGCGGTGGGGCGACGACGAGCTCAGGCGCCGCTTCCTGCCCAAGCTCGTCGACGGCTCGTGGGGCGGGACGATGTGCCTCACCGAGGCGCACGCCGGCACCGACCTGGGGATGATCCGCACCCGCGCCGTGCCGGCGGGCGACGGGGCGTACCTCGTCACCGGCACCAAGATCTTCATCTCGTCAGGCGAGCACGACCTGACCGACAACATCATCCACCTCGTGCTGGCGAAGCTCCCCGACGCGCCGCCCGGGACGCGGGGGATCAGCCTGCTCCTGGTGCCGAAGCTGCTCCCCACCGAGGAGGGCGCGGCCGGCACGCCGAACGGCGTCAGCTGCGGCTCGATCGAGCACAAGATGGGGATCAAGGCGAACTCCACCTGCGTGATGAACTTCGAGAACGCGCGCGGGTGGCTCGTCGGCGAGCCGCACAGGGGGATGCGGACGATGTTCACGATGATGAACGGCGCCCGCCTCGCCGTCGGCATGCAGGGGCTCGGCCTCGCCGAGGTGGCCTACCAGAACGCGGTCGCGTACGCGAAGGACCGGCTCCAGGGGCGCGCGATGCGCGGCCCGCAGAACCCGCGCGAGGAGGCCGACCCGATCGTCGTCCACCCCGACGTGCGCCGGATGCTGATGACGATGAAGGCGTACATCGAGGGGATGCGCGCGCTCGCCTACTGGGTCGGCCTGCTGATCGACGTCGCCGGGCGGCACCCGGAGGCGGCGCGGCGGGAGGAGGCCGAGGACCTGCTGGCGCTGATGACGCCGGTGATCAAGGGCTTCTGCACCGACGTCGGCTTCGAGATCACGAACCTCGCGCTCCAGTGCTACGGCGGGCACGGCTACATCCGCGAGTTCGGGATGGAGCAGTTCGTCCGCGACGCGCGCATCGCGCAGATCTACGAGGGGACGAACGGCGTGCAGGCGATGGACCTGCTCGGCCGCAAGATCCCCGAGGGGGGCGGGCGGCTGGCGAAGCGCTTCTTCGCGCTCGCCGAGGGCGAGCTCGCCGCGGCCGCAGAGGACGCCGCGCTGGCCGACATCGCGAAGCCGGTCGCCGAGGCGCTCCGGACGCTCCAGCGCACGACCGGCGCCGTGATGAGCCGCGCCCTCCAGAACCCGGAGGAGGTCGGCGCCGCGGCGTCGGAGTACCTGCGCCTGTTCGGGCTCGTGGCGACCGGGTGGATGTGGGTGCGCCTGGCGAAGGTGGCCGCCGCGCAAGGCGGCGCGCGCAACGACGCCCGCCTGGCGACGGCGCGCTTCTACGTCGCGCGCCTCCTCCCGCAGACCGCCGCGCTCTCGGCGCAGATCGTCTCGGGCGCGGGGCCGGTGATGGCGCTCGAGGCGTCGGCGCTCTGAAAAAGCATTGAACCGCGGAGGGCGCGGAGGGCGCGGAGGACTGCTCTTCCTCAGTGGTCAGCTACGGGCTTCTCGCGCCTCGCGTCAGACGGCGCGCCACCAGTCGACGAAGTCGGGCCTCGGCGCCGGCGTGCGCCGCCAGTTCAGCCAGACGAACAGGGGGATGGCGAAGGCCAGCGTACCGAGGAGCGACAGCGCGACGAACCAGGGCCACCTGACTGGACCGAGCGGCTTGCGGGCGAAGAGGTAGGCCAGCAGAAAGGTGGACATCACCAGGTCGAGAAAGAACGCGAGGGCGAGTCGGTCGGACAGCGCCGCCGAGAGCGACGAGTAGTCGCTGAAGAGCCAGTACAGAAAGAGTCCGCCCGGAGCGAGGTTGCCGATCACGGCGAGGAAAACGAGCCACATGCTGCCTCCCGATCTACGGTTCGACGGCGAGCTACGCTCGAACACCGCGTCAGGCAACCTCCTGGAGCGCCTGGATCGGCTGGATCCCGAGCGAGCGTGCCACGACCAGCGTCACGACGTGTCGGCGCTACACCCACGCACTCCACTGGTAAGCCACCCAGAAGCAGGCGACGCCGAGGCCGATGATTCCGCCGACGCAGAGCGCGAGGATCGGCGCGAGGCGGCGGTCGAGATCGGGGATGCTCGCGCGAGAATAGCTTCGGAGGAAGACCCCGTAGGCCACCACGGCTATGAACATCCCGGCGATGACATCGGCAACATAGTGCTGCTTGGTGAGCAACGTGGAGAGCGCGACGAGCGAGGCGCACGACATGGCGACGAGTCCAAGCGTGCGATGCACCCGATGGCAGGCCAGCGCCGACACGAACGAGTGCGCGACGTGGATGGACGGAAAACAGTTGCGCGGCGGGTCGGCGTCGTAGAGGAACCGCAGGCCCCAGACGGCGAAGCCATCTCCCATCACCGTGTCCGGCCGCGGGGCGACGGTTGGATACAGCAGGAAGCAGACGTACGCCACAGACCACACCGTGATGTATGCCCACACGGTGCGGCGGATCAGTTCCTCCTGCTGGAGCACGAACACCGGCAGCACGATGAGGAAGGCGTAGAGCGCCCCGTAGACCAGTGCCGACGTTGGCGCGAGGGGCAGGAGCCGGTCCAGCGCCAGCTCGGGCGCGTGCACCGCACCGCCACGCGCTCGTCCCGCGATGACGAGGTAGAAGGGGACCAGCGAGACCAGCAGGACCATGGGAATGGTCACCGGGTACGGCCGGGTCAGCGTCTGCCTGACGGTGCTCCACGTGATGCGGATTCCATCGGGAGCGCGCGTCGACGGATCGAGCGTCATGGCGGCTCCGTGCTACCCGTCGCCCTGCCGTGCGCGGGCTGTCCGCCTGATCTCCTTGACTCCGAGGTCGAGCCGGCGCCGCAGGAGCGCCCGCAGCGTCGCGCCGTCGGCGTATCCCACCCGCGCGGCGATCTCGTCGACGCTCGCGCTCTCGGTCTTCAGGAGGTGGACGGCGCGCTCCACCCGCAGACTCTGGAAGTACGACAGCGGCGATCTCCCGAGCACGCTCTGCATGTGACGCGCGAGCGTTCGCTTGCTGGCCCCCACCGCCCGGGCCGCGTCGTCGAGTGAGAACCCGCGCGTCAGTCTCGACCGCGCCCAGGCCTCGAAGCGCTGCACGACGGGGTCGGCGTGCACCAGATGATCGGTCAGCGCGTACGCGGACTGCGACGGCCTGGAGTCGATGATGAGGTACTTCGCGGTGAGCGCCGCGAGCTGCGGACTGACGCCCCTCACCAACCACAGCGCGAGGTCCACGTGGCCGAGGGCCGCTCCCGCGGTGACGAAGCGGCCCGACTTCACGATCATGTTCGATTCGTCCAGCAGCACGTTGGGATAGCGCTGGCGAAAGAACGGCGCCAGCCACCAGGTGGTGGTCGCGCGCTGATGGTCGAGCAGCCCCGACTCGGCCATCACGAAGGTCCCGATGCAGGCGGCGGCCATCGTCGTGCCCCGGCGCGCCCACTGCCGGAGCGCCGCCGCGGCGTCCCCGACATCCGGCCTGGCGAGGGCGGCCTCCAGCGGACCGGGCATCTTGAATCCGATCGCCGGGACCACCACGCAGTCGGGCCGCCGCGCGCCGGCGGCGTGCAGGGGAACGCGGAGGCCGTGCGAGGTCCTGACCGCCTTCCGCACGCCCACCGTCCGCACCTCGAATCGAGGCACCGCGAGCCCGGACATCTCGATCAGCTCGTTCGACGTCTCGAAGACGTCGAGGATGGCGGACAGGCCCAGGTCGAAGACGCCGTCGAGGGCAAGGACGTCGATGCGCATGGCCATAATGATACCAAGAATGGCGTTCTTGCCCATGGCCAGGCAGAGCCGTGAGCCCTAAGCTCGGACACGGTGAGAGGGTCACTCTTGGACTCATGGGAGGTCACGGCGATGCTCACGGTCAGTCTGTTCGCCCGCCTGGAGGCGAAGCCGGGCAAGGAGGAGGCGGTCCGCGCGTTCCTGATGCAAGGCCTCGAGCTCGCCAACCAGGAGGCGACGACGCCGGTGTGGTTCGCGCTGCAGCTGGGGCCAGCCACCTTCGCGATCTTCGACGCCTTCCCTGATGAATCCGGGCGACAGCGGCATCTCGGCGGGCCCATCGCCAGCGCGCTCATGACGCAGGCGCCCGACCTCCTCGCCACGCCTCCCGTGATCGAGCGTCTCGAGGTGCTGGGCGCCAAGCTTCCCGCATAGGGAGGTTGGGCGTCATGACCGAGCCGCGGCGCGACATCCTGGAGTGCATCGGCGGGACCTCCCTGCTCCCGCTGCGCAACGTCGTGCCCGGGAACGGCTCCCGCATCCTGCTGAAGCTGGAGAGCGAGAACCCCACGGGGAGCATGAAGGACCGGATGGCGCTCGCCATGATCGAAGCGGCGGAGGCGGACGGGCGCCTCCCCGCCGGCGGCGCGGTGGTCGAATACACCGGCGGCAGCACCGGCGTGTCGCTGTCCCTCGTCTGCGGGGTCAAGGGACATCCGCTGCACGTCGTGACGTCGGATGCCTTCGCCCCGGAAAAGCTCGACCACACGCGGATTCTGGGGGCCACGCTTCACGTCGTGCCCAGCGACGGCGGGCGCATGACGGAGAAGCTGACCCGCGACATGGTCGACGCCGCGCGCGTCATCGCGGAGAGCACGGGCGCCTACTGGACCGATCAGCTCAACAACCGGGACCAGCTCGCGGCCTATCACGGACTGGCGGAGGAAATCTGGACGCAGATGGACGGACGGATCAGTGCCTTCGTGCAGAGCGTGGGGACGGCGGGGTGCATCCGGGGCACCGCGGAGGCCCTGCGCCGCCGCGGCGGCCGGATCCGGATCGTCGCCGTCGAGCCTGACGAGTCCGCGGTGCTGTCGGGCGGCCCGTCAGGCGCTCACAGGATCGACGGGGTCGGCGCGGGCTTCGTCGTCCCGCTCTGGCGGGAGGGCATCGCCGATCAGATCGAGCGGGTGTCCACGGACGAGGCGATGGCCATGGCCCTTCGGCTGGCCCGGGAGGAGGGGCTGTTCGCGGGCACTTCCACCGGCGCAAACGTGGTCGCCGCCTTACGAGTCGCCGAACGACTGGGGCCCGGCGCCACGGTCGTCACCGTGATGTGCGACACCGGCATGAAGTACCTGAAGACGTACGGGGCGAGGCTGAGTAGAGACGGTGCCGCGCTCGACGATTCGACCGAGCGGGTGACGGCCGGAAGCTGAATACGCCCGACGGGGCGCAGGAGGCCGGCCTACGCCACAGTGACGAGCGCCGGGCAGTCGAAGATGGGGTGGGCGGCGCCCGCCAGGGCTGGCAACGGTTGCGGGTCGGTATCTGTCAAACTACTGTGAGTCACATGA
>DATFPD010000299.1:0-6262 GCA_035265005.1 Gemmatimonadaceae bacterium
CACGCTGTGGCGGTCGCCGGCGCCCCTGCGGATCGACTAAGTAGCTCGTCCCGCTCCACCCCGTCTACCGGAATGCTCCCGCATCCACTCCGTAAATCGCCTGGAGGAGCGAGAGCGCGACGAACACGACCAGCGCGCCGAAGACGAGAATCATCGCCGGCTCGGCGAGCGACACGAGCCGCTGGAGGAGCCGGTCCACCTTCTCCTCGCAGATCTCCGCCGAGCGCGCGAGGAACTGCTCGAGCTGCCCGGCCTCCTCGCCGACGGCGACCAGGCGTGAGAGAAGCGGTGGGAAGAGGGTGCCCTCGGCGATCGCAGCGTTGAGCGCCGCGCCGTCGCGGACGCGCGTGCGGATGTGGCCGATCTCGTCCCGCGCCAGGGGGTCGGAGAGCGACTCCAGGGCGTCGTCGAGCGCGGGGAGCA
Organism: Gemmatimonadaceae bacterium; assembly: GCA_035265005.1. GTDB lineage: Bacteria > Gemmatimonadota > Gemmatimonadetes > Gemmatimonadales > Gemmatimonadaceae > DATFPD01. The sequence goes on from DATFPD010000299.1 coordinate 424, forward strand.
GCGGCGCGCCGCCGGCGAGGAGCACGCCGAGCACGCGGGCGAAGCGTGCCGCGAGGGTGTGGCGGCGCAGCGAGCCCGCGACCGGGAGTCGAAGGAGCATGGCGGCGCCCGCCCGCCGCCCGCCCGCGCTCCGCGTGGCCAGCACCACAGCGCCGGCGGCGAGCGCGAGCGCCGCGAGAATGAGCGGCCAGCCGTGCTGCAGCACGCCCGCGACGGCGAGCAGCGCCGCCGTCGAGCGGGGCAGCGTCGCGTGCGCGCTCTCCAGCAGGTCGGCGAAGCGCGGCAGCACGAACAGGACGAGCACCGCACTGGCCGCGGTAGCGGCCGCGGCGAGCAGCAGCGGGTAGAGCATCGCCGAGAGGATCCGCGCCCGCAGCCGTTCCTGCCGCTCGAGCTGCGCGGCGAGCGCGGCGAACGACGCGGCCAGCGCGCCGCTGCGCTCCCCGGCGCGCACGACCCCGACGTACAGCGGGGAAAACAGCCGCGGGTGCCGCGCGAGCGCGTCCGCCAGCGATTGCCCGCCGCCGATGCCGAGGCGAACGTCGTCCAGCGCCGCGGCGGCCCTCCCCGGCGTGATGGCGGCCACGGTGCTCAGCGCACGCGACAGCGTCACGCCGGCCCCGAGCAGCGCGGCGAGCGCGCGCGTCGCCTCGAGCACGTCCTGCCGCGGGTTCGGCCGCCAGCCCCCGCTCTCGCCACCGCGCTGCGCCGTCCGCGGCGCCGGCTCGACGTCCACGACGACGAGCCCACGCGCCGTCAGCGTGCGCGACAGCGCCTCCGGGCTCGCCGCCTCGTCACTCCCTCGGCTCCGCTTTCCGGTCGTGTCGACGGCACTGTAGGCGTAGATCATGGCACCCTACCCCCGCGTCACTCGCAACACCTCCTCCAGCGTCGTCACCCCCGCCTCCACCTGCCGGAGGCCGTCCTGGTACAGCGTCCGCATCCCGCGCGCGACGGCGAGGCGGCGCAGCTCGCCCGAGCCGCGCCGGCGCAGCAGCTCCGCGCGCAGCTCGTCGTCCACGAGCAGCAGCTCGTAGATCCCCGTGCGCCCGCGGTAGCCACTTCCGGAGCACTGCGCGCAGCCCCGCCCTCGCCACGCGGCGCGCGGGGACACCGCGACGGCGGCGTCGTCGTCGGCCGGCTCCGGCCAGGCGACCGTGACCTCCTCCTTGCACGCCGCGCAGATCATGCGGACCAGCCGCTGGGCCAGCACCGCCTCCACCGTGCTCCCCACCAGGTACGGCGCCACGCCCAGATCGAGCAGGCGGGTGAGCGCGGCCGGCGCGTCGTTCGTGTGCAGCGTCGAGAGCACCAGGTGGCCGGTGAGCGCCGCCTGCGTGGCGATCTCCGCCGTCTCGCCGTCGCGGATCTCGCCGACGAGCAGGATGTCCGGGTCCTGACGGAGCAGCGCGCGCAGCGCGGTGGCGAAGGTGACGCCCACCTTCTCGTTGACGGGCACCTGCGGCACGCCCTCCAGCTGGTACTCCACCGGGTCCTCGACCGTCAGGATCTTCTCCCGGCCGGTGCGGACGTGGTCCACGGCGGCGTAGAGCGTGGTCGTCTTCCCCGAGCCGGTAGGGCCCGTGGCGAGTACGATGCCGTGCGGGCGCGCGATCACGCGCAGGAAGCGCTCGAGCGTGTCGGCGCCCATCCCGAGCTGATCGATTGCCGCGCGCCCCGAATCGGCGTCGAGCAAACGGAGGACGATGCTCTCCCCGTGGAGCGTCGGCAGGGTGGAGACGCGCACGTCCACCTGCCGGTCCTGGAGGCGGAGCCGGATGCGCCCGTCCTGGGGCACGCGCCGCTCGGCGATGTCCAGCTCGGCCATGATCTTGAGCCGGCTGACGACGGCGGGCATGAGGTGCGCCGGGGGCGACGGCGCGTCCCGCAGCACGCCGTCCACGCGGTAGCGCACGCGCAGCGTGTGCGCGTACCCCTCGATGTGCACGTCGGAGGCGCGCGCCTCCAGCGCCTCCAGCAGCAGCAGGTTCACCAGCCTGACGACGGGCGCCTCGTTGGCCAGGCTCACCAGGTCGTCGAGCGGGATCTCGCGGTCGAGCGCGTAGGCCCCACCGTCCCCCAGCGCCGCGATCAGCCCGCGGGCGCTCGTCTCCTCCTCGTAGGCGCGGCGGATCGCGTTGCGCGCCTCCGCCTCCGGCACGCGGAGCAGCTCGACCTCGGCGCCGAAAGCGAGCCGCAGGTCGTCGAGCGCCTGCTCGTCCACGCCCGCCTCGCGCCACGTGCCCACGAGCAGCGCCCCGTTGCCCACCCGCAGCGGCAGGACGGCGTAGCGCTCGAGGTACGCGGCGGTGAAGTCGGGCGACAGGCGCTCCACGCCCTGCAACAGCGCGGCGCCGGGTGACTCGGCGGCGACCGCCGACACTACCGAGAGCTCGGCGGCGCTCATGGCGTGCCCCCCGGGGGCGGCGTCGCGCTCGGGCCGATGGGCGCCATCTTCGGCACCTCGCGCTCCAGGAGGTCGAGGTGCTGCTCGATGCTGTTGCGCAGGCGGTCCACGTCCTCGTCCGAGCTCACGACGTGCGGGGTGAGGAAGAGGAAGAGCTCGCTCACCGCGGTGCTGTTGCGGGTGGTGCCGAAGAGGGCGCCGAGCAGCGGGATGTTGATCAGCACCGGGATCCCGCTGCGGCTCTTCTGCGCCTGGCGGTCGATCAGCCCGCCGATCACCGTCGTCTGGCCGTCGCGCACGAACAGGAACGTGGACGCCTCGCGGGTGCTGATGACGGGCGCGTTGAAGCGCGTCTCGTTCGTCGCCGCGCTGACCTCCTGAATCACCTCGAGGTTCACGTAGCCGTCCGGGTTCACCGTCGGCAGGATGGTGAGCTGGGTGCCCACCTTCTGGTACTGGATGATGTCGCGCGTCAGGATGTCGGTCGCCCCGGAGATGGACGCCTGGACGAACGGCTGCTGCGAGCCGACGAGGATGTGCGCCTCCTGGTTGTTCTGGGCGAGCAGCACCGGCCGCGAGAGGATGCGCACGTTGCCGCGCGAGGCGAGCGCCCGCAGCGCCACGTCCACGTCCACCTTGCCGCCGTTCATCCACCGCAGGATCAGCTCGCCCGCCGCGGCCGCGCCGGTGTCGCGCCCCACCTGGCCGGACGCGTCGGCGCGGCCGCGCGTACGCGTACCGCTGCCGCCCACCCCCACCTCGATCTCGTCCGTGCGCCGCACCTCGGCGACGACCACCTCGATCAGCACCTGGAGCGGGCGCAGGTCCACCGCCGCGATCGCCTGCTGGACCACCGACCAGTCGGCGGCGGCCGCGCGGACGAGCAGCGAGTTCGTGGTCTCGTCAGGCACGATCTGCACCTCGCCCTGCATCTGCGCCGGGATCGCTACGCCCTGCGACGCGCCCGCCGCCGCCGCCGGCATCACCAGACGCCGGCCGAAGGTGTCGAGCGAGATCGGTGGGATCTGCTGCCCGCGCAGCCGCTCCGAGAGCGGCGCGCGGCTCACCCCCGCGGCCGCGGTCCCGCCGCCGCCGAAGATGCTCTGGAGCGTCGCCGCCAGGCGCTCCGCCTTGGCGTGCTTGAGCCGGTAGACGTGGAGCTCCGCGCCGGCGCCGGCACGCCCCACGGGCTCCGCCTGGGCGGTCGCGGCGGGCGGCGGCGCGTCGAAGCGCAGCAGCCCGCCCTGGTCCACGACGCGCACCCCGTTCGACTCGGCGATCGTCCGCAGCAGCCCGCGCACGCTGTCGGCGGGCACGGGCTGCCGCAGGCGGAGCGTGATGCGGCGCTGCGGCAGGTCACCGTAGATGACGTTGAGGCCGGCCGCCTCGGCGAGCGCGGTGATCACCGTGCGGATGTCGGCGTCCTGGAAGTCGATCACGACCCCCTCGGTCGTTGCCCGCGCGCCCGGCGGAGGCGCCACGGGCTGCTGCCCGCGCGCCGCGCCGGCGCCCGCCAGCAGCGCCGCGAGCAGGACCGTCGCCCGCACTCCCCGAATGAGGTCCACGTTAGGCTCCTGCCTTTGGCAGATGGAGCTCCACCCGGGCGCCGTCCGCCGCGCGGAAGATCGCGCGTCCCGGCTCGACGGCCACGAGCGTGAGCGTGCCGATGCACTCGCCGACGCGCACGGTCTGCGGCGCCTGGCTCGGGAGCTGGTAGACGGCGAAGCTGCGCCCCCGGGCGAGCACGACGGTGCCGAGCAGCCGCACGGCCGCCGCCGGCACGGGCGGCGGCGCGGCCGCGTCCGGAGCGGGGTCCGCCGCGGCGTAGGCCTGCGGGAGCTGCCGGTCGGGGTCGAACGGGTCGTTGTCGAGCGCGTCGGCCCCGGCCGGCTCGCCGGCGCGCCAGGCGGCCGCGGCCGAGTCCAGCGGCGCGCTCAGCTCCGGCACCGGCGCCGGTGCCGCCGCCGCGGGGAGCGGGTCGAGCTGGACGGCGCCCCTGAGCGCGAGCGCGGCACCCGCCACCGACGCGGCGAGCGCGACCGCCGCGGCCAGGGGGCGGCCGGCCCGGAGGGCAGGGAGGCGACGCATCACGGCCTCCCCACCATCGAGCGCCCGGTGATCGTCGCCGTGAGCGTCAGCGTCCCGTCGCCGGCGTCGCCGCCGCGGGGCGGCTCCCGCACGATCGAAATGCGCTCGGCGCGCGCGAGCTTCGGACCCGCCTCGAGCGCGTGCAGGAAGTCGGCGAGCGCCAGCACGTCCCCGCGCGCGCGGATGTCCACCGTGGGAGTGGAGTCCCCGGCTGAGCGCGTCTCGCTCTCCTCGATCTCGACGCCGGCCTCCTCCGCCTGGCCGCTCACGTAGCCCGCCAGCTCGCCTGACGCCGCCACCGCGTCGCCGCCGTCGAACAGCCGCTCGGCCGCGGCGGCGAGCGCCATCTGCCCCTCCCGCACGAGCCGCGCGTCGCGCGGCGCATCGTGCAGCGCGCCCAGCTCGCGCGCGAGCAGCGTCCGCTGTGCGGCCAGCTCCGCCCGCGCCGCGCCCAGCGCGCCCAGATACGGGCGCACGACGAGCGATGCCACGAGCACGGGCGCAGCCATCCACGCGCCGAGGCGGAGGGCGCGGCGGTCGCGAGGACTCAGGGCCGGGCGTCTCACGGGGCACCTCCTCCCGACGCGGGGCGCGCTGCGTGAGGTGTCGCGGGCGCGAGCCGTGCCACGAGCGTGAAGCGCTCGAGGGCCGCGCCGCCGTCCTGGATCTCCTGCCGGATGGAGCCCTGCGCGCGCACCGCCAGCACCCCCGGCGCGCGCCTGAGCGCGTCGAACACCGGCGCCGCGTGCTCGGCGACGCCCTCCACGACGATGCTGTCGGCGTCGGTGCGGAAGGAGAGCGCATAGGCGTCGCGCGGCAGGTACCGGGCGACGACGGCGAGCGCGGGCGACCAGCGCGGCGCGCCCGCCTCGGCGGCCCGCAACTCGGCGAGCTGCCCGCCGACCGCGGCCAGCGTGTCGCGCGTGGCGAGCACGCCGGCGAGCCGGCCGCGGAGCGCCGAGCGCGCGGCCGTCACCTGCGCGAGCTCGCGCCGGGTCCCCCACAGCTGGAGGGCGCCGGCCGCCGCGAGCATCAGGCCTGCGGCGGCGAGCATCGCGGTCGCCAGCCGCGCTTCGCGCCGCCGCCGCGCCGCGTGGATGCGCTCGGGCAGCAGCACCGGCCCGTCCGCCGCCGCCTCGGCGGAGAACGACGCCGCCAGCGCGGCCGGAGATGTCGCGAGCCCGGCGAGCCGCACCGGCGGCAGCGGCGGCGTCCCCGCCGTCGTCAGGCACTCGGCCAGCGGCGCGGCGAGCGGTGACTCGCCGAGCAGCGCGACCGGCACGCCCGCGTCCGGGTCGCCCACCGCGCCGAGCAGCGCGACCAGGCCCGGCACGTCGAGGGACG
>DATFPD010000300.1:0-14221 GCA_035265005.1 Gemmatimonadaceae bacterium
CGCTTCCCGCGTCATCGCTACCGTTCTCGCCCGCATGCGCTGCCCCGCCGACGCCTCGCCGCTCGAATACCACCAGCACGGGGCGATCCGCTTCGCCTCGTGCCCCCAGTGTCACGGGCTCTGGTTCGACCGCGAGCGGCAGCTCTCGAGCTCCGCGCGCGATCAGTCGTTTGCGCCCCCGACGCCCGGCGACCCGTCACTCGCCTTCACCGCCGCGCGCCCCGGAGGCGCCATCCGCCGTTGCGGAAAGTGCGGCGAGCGACTGCGCCCGAAGTTCATCGCGGAGATCGAGCTCGACGTCTGCGGGCGCTGCCACGGCTTCTGGCTCGACTCCGGGGAGTTCGAGGCCATCCGCGGATGGTACGCGCGCCAGGGGCGGCGGCCGGGCGAGAGCATTGCCCGCCCGGTGCATACGGCCGGGGTGCCCGACGCCATCGACGCGGTCAGCCTGGTCGGCGAGTTCTTCGTGAGCGGCGCCGCCGAAGCGGTCTTCTCCTTCGTCGGCTCGCTGCTCGAGGGACTCTTCGACAATCTCTTCGACTGCTGACGCCCGCCGGGTGCGCGCGCTCTCGCACACGATCGCCTTCGACGACTTCCCCTTCGCCCGCGCGCACCGCGGCGACGTGCCGGTGGTCGGCGTCGTCTTCGCGGGGCTGCGGCTGGAGGGCGTCGTGAGCGGGCGCATCCGGCGCGACGGCGCCAACGCGACCCGGGTCCTCGCCGCCCTCACCTCCGCGACCAAGTTCGCCCCGCAGCTCCAGCTGATCTTGCTCCAGGGGATCGCCCTCGGCGGCTTCAACGTCGTCGACCTGCACGCCCTGCACGAGGCGACGCGACTGCCCGTGCTCGTGGTCGCCCGGCGCGCGCCGCGGCTCGAGAAGATGCGCGCCGCCCTGCTCGGCCGGGTCCGCGGCGGCGCGCGCAAGTGGGCGATGGTCGAGCGCCTCCCGCCGATGGAGCCGCTGGCCGACGTCTGGGTGCAGCGCGCCGGCCTCGACCCGTACGAGGCGCGCGCCGTCGTCCGCCGGCTCGCCGTCCACAGCCGCATCCCCGAGCCCCTCCGCGCCGCGCACCTGATCGCCGGCGGGATCGCCACCGGACAGAGCCGCGGCCGGCCCTGACGGACGCCGAACGCGCGGGCGAGATTGGGGGCGGGCACGAGCAGCTCGCGACTCGCGGCTCGCGACTCGCAACACCCTCGGGACGTGACGCCGTGATGACCTTCTCGTTCGAAGTCGAGCAGATCGCCACCATCGCCTACGGGATGCCGGTCGTGCTGGCGCGGCTGCTCACGCGCGGGAGCACACTGCCCGCGACCATGGTCGACTGGACCCTCGGCGGATGCCCCGTCGCCCAGTGCCTGGAGATCCCCGCCGGCCTCCGCGCCGACGGCACGCCCCGCCTCGACCTCTTCGCCTTCGAGCTCCGCTTCGAGGAAGACCTCGGCCGGTTCAGCCCCGGGCTGCGCGTGGTGCTCGAGGAAAGCTAGATCTTGATCGCGAATCGCGAATCGCACTCGTGTACTCCACCTGCCTCTTCTGCCACGCCTCGCTCGGGGCGAACGACGTCGTCGAGCACTTTCCGGTCGGACGGTGCCTCGCCTTCGACGCCGCGAGGGGGCGCCTGTGGGTCGTCTGCGCGGCGTGCGGGCGGTGGAACCTGACGCCGCTCGAGGAGCGCTGGGAGGCGGTCGAGCAGTGCGAGCGCGCCTTCCGCGGCACCGCGCTGCGCGCGCAGACGGAGCAGGTGGGGCTGGCGCGGCTGCGCGGCGGGCTGGAGCTCGTCCGCGTCGGGCGGCCGCTGCGCCCCGAGCTCGCGCTCTGGCGGTACGGCGACGCGCTCGGCCGGCGGCACCGGCGGCATCTGCGACGCACGGGCGCGCTCGCGCTGGCGGCGGCCGGCGCCGGCGCGGCGGTGTTCGCCGGCGCGGTCGCCGTCGCCGGGACTGCGGTGTGGCTCACCGTGCTCGTCGGCGCCACTCTGGCCGTGAGTGAGCCGGGGGACGCCGCCCTGGCCGCTGCGTTCCTGTCGCGCCGCCGGCGGGCCGCGCGATTCCGAGAGGGCGGGAGCACGTACGTGGTCCGCCAGCGCGACGTGCTGGGCGCGCACCTGTTCCACGACCTCGCCACGCGGGAGATGGTCCTCGACCTCGCCCACGAGCTCGACGGCCTCCCCGCGGCGGTGAGCATGCACAGCCGCTTCACTGGCGACGCCGCCCTGCGCGTGCTCGGGAAGCTGCTGCCGCAGTTCAACCGCGCGGGCGGGAGCGACCGCCAGGTGCAGGGCGCGGTGCGCCTCATCGAGCGCGCGGGCGACGCGGCGGCGCTCGCCCCGCTCGCGATCCGCGCCGTGCGCCGTGCCGGCATAACGACGCTGGCGTACTTCCCGCCCGAGATACGGCTGGCCCTCGAGATGGCGGCCCACGAGGAGGGGGAGCGCCGGGCGCTGGAGGGGCAGCTCGCCTGGCTGGAGGCCGCGTGGCGCGAGGCGGAGGAGCTGGCGTCGATCGCCGACTCGCTCACCCCGCCACCCGCCGCGGGGACTGCGCTCGCGCGGCGGAACCCCGGCGCCGCCGAAGGGGTCTGACGGGGCGCCGGACATCGCGATCGTCGCGCCACCCGCCGCCGGGACTCCGATGCCTCGCCCGACCCGCCTCCGCCTAACGTTGCCGGCCGTCGCCGCCGCCGGCACGACCGCCCTCGTCGCCGTCGCCGCGCTCGCCTGGCCGGACAGCGCCGCCGGCTGCTCGGTCATGCTGGGGCCGTACCCCTGGCGCTCGGCGACCGCGACCGCCGTGGTGCTCCGCGCCACGCGCGACACGGTGGCGACCGCGCGGGCGTGGTCGAACGCCGAGTGGCGCAGCGCGACGCTGAACAGAGTCCGAGGGCTGCCCGGTCCGGGCACCCTTGGGTCGATCGCGGCGGACGTCTGGACGCAGCAGCCGTGGCAGCGGCGGTACGGTCAGGTCGTGCTGCTGGAGCGGGTCGCGGGCTCGGGGAGCGACACGCTCCAGCCGCTGCTCGCGCGCGGCCAGCGCAGGGCGGTCGTCGTGAACTGGCGGTACGGCTCGCCCTGCTGGCCGCAGGTCCGGGTACCCACGGAGAGTGCGCGTATCCTCGAACCGGACACGGCGACGTTCCTCGCGGCCGCGCTCCGGCCGCGCGCACAGTGGGCCGAGGGGATGCCGACGTTCGACGTCTTCGAGGGAGGGGAGCCGTACCCTCACTGGTTCGAGCGCCTCGCGCGCGCCAGCTCTTTCGGCCACTGGACGGACGCGCGTCGGAACAGGCCATGGCTCACCCCTGCCGAGTACCTGACACTGTACCAGTCGCTCCCCGTCGACGAGCCCTTGCCGGTGACTCCCGACCGCTTTTCCTCGCTCTTCGCCTGGGAGCGCACCCACCGCGACCTCGCGCGTCGATTCCCGGCAGACCGGATCCTGCGCCAGGCGCACGAGACCGCCGCCGAGCACGCCGCCGACCGCGAACCCTGACCGTTCTCATGCCCCTCTCCCGAGTCGCGCCAGGCGTCGCCGCGCTGGCGATCGCCGCCGCCACGGCGGCCGCGCAGCAGCAGCAGCAGCAGCAGCAGCAGCAGCCCGCCGTCGACTACGCCCGCTACTTCGCCGAGCGGACGATGCGCGTCGACTACTACCACACGGGCGGGCCGGCGCCGGGGGGCGCGAGCGGCGCGCCGGTCGAGGTCGTGAGCCTGGACCAGGTGGTGGCCGACGGCCCGTGGCCGGGGAGCCGCACGCGCCTCGTGGACGACTCCGAGATGGGCCAGTACCGCTTCGCCGTCCTCGACTCGGCGAGCGGACAGCTCCTCTACTCGCGCGGATTCTCGTCGATCTACGGCGAGTGGGAGACGACGGCGGAGCCGCGCACCATGCACCGCACGTTCCACGAGTCGCTGCGCTTCCCCTGGCCGAAGGCGGCCGTGCGCGTGGTGCTCGAGCGGCGGGACGCCGGCACGGGCGCGTTCCGCGAGCTGTGGACGACCGTCGTGAACCCGGCATCGCGCGGCGTGAACCCGGCCCCGGCGGCGCCGACCGGGCGCGTCTGGACGGTGTTCGAGAGCGGCGCCCCGGCCGCGAAAGTGGACCTGGTCGTCCTCGGCGAGGGATACACGGCGGCCGAGATGCCGAAGTTCCACCGCGACGTGCGCCGCCTCGTCGACACGCTCTTCGCCACCGAGCCGTTCCGGTCGCACCGCGGGGACTTCAACGTCCGCGCGATCGACCTGCCGTCGGCGGAGTCCGGGATCAGCCGCCCGCACGCCGGCCGCTACCGCCGCAGCCGCACCGGCACCCAGTACTCGGTGTTCGACAGCGAGCGCTACGTCCTGTCGCTCGACAACCGCGCGATGCGCGACGTGCTGAGCGCGGCGCCGTACGAGTTCGTCGCCGTGGTGGTGAACGAGAAGCAGTACGGCGGCGGCGGGATCTACAACCTGCACTCGACCGTCGCCGCCGGCACCGAGTTCGCGCCGTACGTCTTCGTCCACGAGTTCGGGCACCACTTCGCCGGGCTCGCCGACGAGTACTACACGTCGCCCGTGGCCTACGAGACCGGCGCCGCCGCCCGGCGCCCCGAGCCGTGGGAGCCTAACGTGACCGCGCTCCGCGACCCGGCGCGCCTCAAGTGGCGCGACCTCGTCCCCGCCGGCACGCCGCTCCCGACGCCGTGGAACAAGGCCGAGTACGAGCGCCAGTCGCGCGACGTCCAGGCCCGCCGCGCCCGCCTGGTCGCCGACCGCGCCCCCGAGGCCGACTTCGACCGCCTCTTCCGGGAACAGCGCGCCGCCGAGTCCAGACTCCTGGCCGCCAACCAGTACGCGGGCCGCGTCGGCGCCTTCGAGGGCGCCGCTTACGAAGCCACCGGCCTGTTCCGCCCGGAGGTCGACTGCATCATGTTCTCGCGCAACCCGGTGGGCTTCTGCGACGTCTGCCGGAGAGCGATCGAGCGAATCATCGCGATGTACACGAACTGACAGCTGCGAACTGCACCTGCGACCGACTACACCTGCGACCTGCGACCTGCGACCTCACTGCCTCGGGAGGCTCCTGGCGTCCCGACGGGGTTAAGTCGCAGGTCGCAGCTCGCAGGTCGCAGGTGTAGTCGGTCGCAGCTCTTATCCCTTCTCATGCCCCGCGAGCTCGACCCCGACCGCATCATCGAGACGCTCATCACCCTCGGGCAGCGCATCGGCGAGCGCTTTCCGGACTCGGGGCTGAGCCAGATCAGCCGCGACCTGCTGGCCTTGGCGAAGGAGACCAGGATCCGGCTCGTCCGGCTCGGCCGGCCGCGCTGGGCGCTGCGCGCCGCCGCCGCCGCCGCCGTCCTCATTCTGGGGGCCGTCCTCGTCACGGCGGTGCTGTCGATCCGCGTGCCGGCTCGCGTGGACGGCGTCGGCGCGCTCCTCCAGGCCATCGAGTCGGCGGTGAACGACGCCATCTTCCTCGCGGTCGGCGTCTACTTCCTCTTCACCCTCGAGGGGCGCCTCAAGCGACGGGAGGCGCTGCGCGGGCTGCACCAGCTCCGCAGCATCGCGCACATCGTCGACATGCACCAGCTGACGAAGGACCCGGAGTACGTCATCGCGCCGCCGCGAACGACCGCCTCCTCGCCGCGCCGCACCATGACGCGCTTCGAGCTGTCGCGCTACCTGGACTACTGCTCCGAGCTGCTCAGCCTCACGAGCAAGCTCGCCGCCCTCCACGCGCAGTCCCTCCGCGACCCGGTGGTCTTCGCCGCCGTCAATGACGTCGAGGCGCTGGCGGTGGGGCTCTCCGGCAAGATCTGGCAGAAGATCATGATTCTCGACACCGCCGTCCCCCGCGACGACCTCCGCGCCCTCGGGATGATCGATATTCCGGGCGATCTGGTGGAGGATGGAGGCAGCTGAGCCCTGTGGCGCCGATCCAACACCCCTGCCGAGCTCCTCCTGTGGCGCCGGAGCAACACCCGTAAGCCCCGCTGTGACAAATGGATATACCGGTGGGAAGGTCGTGCTTGCGGGAGCGGGCTCGGCGGTGAATCGTGATCGTATGGAGTCTGCCCGCGATCGTATCGTCGCCTACCGCCGATCGCTCCCCCGCGCGCCGCGTCTCGAACGGCGCGCGCTGCGTGTGCGTGGGCTGGAGCTGGCCGTCTTCACGACGTCGCCGGTCCCGGCTGCAGCGCACGCGCCGCCCGCCCCACCACTCCTCTGCATCAACGGGGGCATGATCTACGGACACGAGCTGCTCTGGCCGGCGCTCGCCCCGCTCGCCGCGGGACGGCAGATCGTGCTGTACGACCAGCGCGGCCGCGGGCGCAGCCAGGTGCCGCCCGGCGCCCGCGCCGCCCGCATCGAGCACGACGCCGGCGACGTCCGCGCGATCCGCGAAGCGCTCGGCGTCGAGCGGTGGGACGTCCTCGGGCACTCGTGGGGCGGCGGCATCGCGATGCTCGCCGTGGCCGCCGACCGCGAGGCCACCCGCCGGCTGGTGCTCGTGGACCCCGTGGGGCTCACCAGCGAGTGGATCCCCTCCCTCCAGCGCGCGGCGCTCGACCGGCTGCGCGACGCCGGGGCGAGCGGCCCGCTCGCCGACGCGCGCGACGCGCTCGCCCGCTTCGACGACGCCCTCCTCGCCACCGACGACCCCGAGGTCCAGAGCGACTGGGCGCGCGCGCTCTACCCGGCCTGGTTCGCCGACCGCGGCGCGGCGACAATGTACGCGCCGGCGCGCGTCACGAGCCGCACCGGCTCGGCCGTCGTCGCCCGACTCCGGCGCGACGGCTACGACTGGCGCGGCGCCGTCTGTGGCCTCCCGACTCCCGCGCTCATCATCCACGGTGACGAGGACCTCCTCCCCGTCGCGATGGCGCGGGAGACTACCGACTGTCTCCCGAACGCACGGCTGGCGCTCGTCCCCGACGCCGGCCACATGCCTTTTCTCGAGGCTCCCGACCGCTTCTTCCCCCTCGTCGAGTCGTTCCTCTCCGACGCCGCGGAGCCTCTCTCTCCCCCCTCTCCCGCCCGCGCACCGCTCCCTCCTTCGTCCTCCTCCTCCGCATGACGCGCCCTGCCGTACCCGCCGGCCGCCGCACGCCGGTCCTCCTGCTGCTCCTGTGCTCCGGCGCGGTCGTCGCCGCCAGCGCGGGCTCCCCGGCGCTCCACGACCTGGTCCTCCGCCACGCGGGCCGCTTCGCGAGCCACTTCGCGGGCCACACCGCCACCACGACGGTGACCGCGAACGCCGGCTCCGTCGTGCGCGACCCCGCGCGCGCCGAGTCGGACCCGGTGCGGTCCGCCGCCACGCCCCGCCCCGCGCGCCGCAACCTCGATGAAATCCGGCGCCGACTCCGCGAGGGAGAGCCCGGCACGTACATCCGCGAGCTGCTGCTCGACCACGACTCGTCGCTCGCCCGCTGGCCCGAGCGGATGCACGAGCCGCTGCGCGTCTGGATCCAGCCGGCGCGCCCGGACCTCGAGGACTGGAGCCCCAACTTCGTGAAGCGGGTGCGCGGCGCATTCAACGACTGGGAGAACACGGGCATCCCCGTCTTCTTCGACTTCGTCGCCGACTCGGCGGCCGCCGAAGTCCACGTCGTCTGGACCGACCACTTCGACGAGCCGATCAGCGGCAAGACGCTCTGGGCGCGCGATGATCGCTGGTGGATTGTGGACGGCAACATCACCATCGCCGTCCACCACAACGGCGGCGAGCCGCTCGACGAGAGCGCGGTGAAGGCGATCGCCCTCCACGAGGTCGGCCATCTCATCGGCCTGGATCACACCACCGATTCGGCGAACATCATGACCGCCAAGGTTCGCGTCCGCGACCTCTCCCCCGCCGACCGCGCGACCGTGCGCCTGCTCTACACGCTGCCCCCGGGGACGGTGCGGTAGGACAAATGGGAAGGGGGACGGGGGAAGGGGGATGAACTGCGAGCAGTTCATCCCCCTTCCGTCGTCTGGCGTGCCCTGTCCCCTCCGCGGGTCGTCCTTTCTACATGCAGCGATTCCTCTACCTCGTCCTCGCCGCCCTCGCGCTGTTCGTGGGAAGCCAGATCCTGGGTGTCGGGACGACGGGCAGGACCCGGGGGGCCGCGGCCGCCGTCGTGCGCGCGGAGGAGGCGGCGCTCGCCGTCCCCGCGGGCGAGACATGGGTGGATGTCGCGCGCCGTGAGCGGCTGGAGCACGGGGGCGTGACGTCGCCCTCCGACCCGCTCCTCACCGAGGCCGCGCCGCCGCGCTGGATGGCGCTCGTGCAGACCGAGCGGATGCGCGCCGCCCCGCCGCCGCCGCCGCCCGCCGCGGTGCGCGACTCCGCCGAGCTGCGCTCCCTGCTCCGCTACTACTCGGCGCGCACCTACCTCGACGCGATGCTCCGCGAGCAGGACTCGACGCTCGTCCGCTGGCCGGAGCGCGCCGAGCCGCTGAAAGTCTGGGTGCAGCCCGCGTCGTCGGTGAAGGACTGGCGGCGCGACATGGTAGGCCCGGTGCGGGCGGCGTTTCACACGTGGTCCGCCGCCGGCACGCCGATCACCTTCACGCTCGTGGACGACTCCACGCAGGCCGACGTGCACGTGACGTGGGTGCACGCCTTCGCCAGCTCGCTCGCCAACCACCAGGGTCGGCAGGTCGCGGCGACGCTGCGCGTGACCAACCCGGCCGGCTGGATCGTCGCGGCGAACATCACCATCGCCCTGCACCCGGCGGGCAGCGAGACGCCGTTCGACATCTACACGATCCAGACGGCGGGACTCCACGAGATTGGTCACCTCCTCGGCCTCGACCACTCGCCGACGGCCACCGACGTCATGGCCGCCACCGCCTACGGCCAGGACCGCCTCTCCGCCGCCGACCGCGCCACGGCGCGCGCGCTGTACACGCTGCCGCCGGGCCGAGTGCGATAGCCGTTCGGCGCCTCGTCACTGTTCACAGGAAGCTGACGATCCCCGCCGGCGCCGCACGGGCCTAATCACCGACGTCCGCGTCGGCGAGCGTTCCATAGCGCCGAGAGGCAGTACACCGCAGCAGGGAGCCCTGATGCGCACTGTTGGATTGACGGCCGTGGTGGCCTGGGCGTCGCTCGGCGCGAGCGACGCGGCGGCCCAGCAGCAACGCTTCCTCTACCCGACGCCGCCACCCGCGGCCGTCCGAGTCACGACGAGCATCCCCTTCGCGAGGATCGACTCGACGACCCTCGCGATGGACGTCTATCGTCCCGCCGGCAGGTCGGCCGCGTCGCCGGCGATCATCGTCGTTCGCCCATTCTTCGATCCGGGACGGCCGCCGGAGCGCCAGGCGAGCGAATGGATGAAGGGCTGGGCCCGGGTCGCGGCGGCGAACGGAGTCGTGGCCATCCTCCCGGACCTTCGCGGCAGGACCTACGCCGAGGAGCTGCGACTGCTGGTCGCCCACCTGTCCGAGCGCGCCAACCAGTACGGCATCGATCGCGAGCGACTGGCCGTGTTCGCCGCATCGGCCCCCGTCTCCATCGCGCTGCCAGCGGTCGAGGATCCCGCGCAGACCGCGATCAAGGCGGCCGTGATGTACTACGGCAGCGCGACCGTCACGACGTTCCGGCGCGACCTCCCCGTGCTGTTCGTGCGCGCCGGGTTGGACCACCCGGAGCTCAACGCGCCGATCGAGCGGCTCGCGTCGCTCGCCGTCGCCCAGAATGCCCCGGTCACGCTGCTCAATCACCACACGGGTCGTCACAACTTCGAGATGCTGGACGACGACATCGCGACGCGACAGGTGATCGAGCAGACCCTCGACTTCGTCAAGCGCGCGACCGAGCCGGCGTACCAGGCGCTGCTCCGCGGTCGTAACCTCGACGCGGTCGCGGCGGGCTACCTGAGCACCGGCGACTACCGCGAGGCGGTCCGGACGATGGGGGAGCTCCTGAAGCAGCGACCGGCGGACGGGCTCCTTCGCTTCCACTACGCCGGTGCGCTGATGGGCGATGGCCAGTTCGCCGCGGCGTGCGCCGAGTACCGGAGCTTCACGCCACCGAACTATGCGGCGATTCTTCCCGGCTCCCACTCCTGCGTGCTCGCGGGCGCCGTCGACACGACCATCGTCTGGCTCCAGCGCATGCCGAAGGGGTGGCTCCAGGCGAACGAATTCAGGGCGGACTCGGTCTTCGCGCCGCTCTGGGAGCGATCCGACTTCCAGGCGCTGTTCCGACCGTAGGCGACGACGCACAGACGCTCGCAATTCCCGGAGGGTTCGTGAGGCGCACCATTGAATTGGCGGCGCTGTTGCTGGCCGCGGCCGGACCCGCCGCCGGCGACGCGGCGGCGCAGCAGCCGAGGTTCTACTACCCGGCGCCGCCGACCGCGGCCGTCCGCGTGACGCGGGGCGTACGCTTCGCCACGGTGGACACGCTGCATCTGGCGATGGACGTCTATCGCCCCGCGGCGCGCTCGGCGAAGTCGCCCGCGCTCGTGTTCTACTCGCAGTACTGGCCATCGGAAGGTCGCCCCGCACGCGAGTCGAACGACTGGCTCGTGAGCTGGGCGCGGATCGCCGCGGCGCAGGGCATCGTCGGCATCATTCCCGACATCCGGGCGGAGCCGGGAACGGGAAACGCCACGACGCCGGCCCGCGCGCTCGGGGACGACTTTCAGCGGATGATCGCGTTCCTCGCCGCGCACGCGTCCGAGTACGGAGTGGACCCAAATCGGATCGCGGTGATGGCCAGCTCCGGGAGCGTGTCGGCCGCGTTTCCGGCGGTCGAGGACCCGCGGCAGACCGCGATCAAGGCGGCCGTGATGTACTACGGCAGCGCCGACGTCACGTCGTTCCGGCGCGACCTTCCGTTGCTGTACGTGCGTGCCGGAATGGACTCGCCGTCCATGAACGCCGCGATCGACCGGCTCGCGTCGCTCGCCGTCGCGCAGAACGCCCCGATCACGCTGCTCAATCACCACAGCGGCCAGCACGGCTTCGAGGGCCGGGACGACAACGCCGCCACGCGCGAGGTCATCGAGCAGACGCTCCAGTTCGTCAAGCGCGCGACGGCGCCCGCCTACCAGGCGGCGATCCGCGCCGGGCAGCTCGACGCGGCCGCCGCGGCCCACCTCAGTACGGGCAACTTTCACGAGGCGTCGCTCGTGTTCGCGGAGCTGCTGAAGCAGCGGCCGGCAGATCGGCAGCTCCGGCTCTCCTACGGCCAGGCACTGCTCGCGGACGAGCAGTACGACGCGGCGTGCGCCGAGCTCCGGCGGATGACGCCCCCGGGTGAGGGAAGCTTTCAATCGATTCTGCCCGGCACTCGCGCGTGCGTCCTCGCCGGCGCGCTCGACACGGCGGTCGTGTGGCTTCAGGGCATGCCGAAGGCATGGGTACAGTCTCCGTACGTGGGCGGCTTGCGCGCGGACTCGGTCTTCGCGCCCCTGTGGGGTCGAGCCGACTTTCAGGCGCTGTTCCGGCCGTAGCGCGCGTCGGGAGGCAGGACACGGAATGCCGGAGAACGTCTGCGGTGGCACGCACTGAGCAACTAAGACGTTCGAGTCTCGTGCGCCCACGCCCCGCGTCCTGTATCCCGCGTCCCGAATGTCTGCAGATCGTCCGTACGACGTCGCCATCGTTGGCGGCGGGCCCGCTGGCCTCGCGGCGGCCATCTTTCTCGGGCGCTACCTGCATCGGGTGGCGCTGGTGGACTCGGGCGACCCGCGACACTGGGAGACGCGCCACATCAACGGCTACCTCGGCCTTCCCGAGATCAGGCCCGCCGAGCTGCGCGGGCGCGGCCGCGACGAGTGCCGGAACTACGACGTGGAGCTGATCGACGGCTGCGTGACGCGGGTGCGGAAGGAGAGCGCCGACCGGTTCGTCGTCGAGTACGACCCGCTGCTGATCACGAAGGCCGAGCTGGACGTGCGCGGGCCGGGCGCCACCCGCAGCGACCCGCACGACAACGCACCCGGGCCCGCCAATCAGCGGCTGACGGCCCGGCGGCTGCTGCTCGCGTTCGGGTTGAAGGACGAGTGGCCCAAGGTGCCCGGGCTCCAGCAGGTCTACGGCGCCACCGCGCACGTCTGCCCCGACTGCGACGGCTGGGACATCCGCGGGAAGAAGGTCCTCGTCATCGCCGCCGGTCGGAAGGCGGCCGGGATGGCGCTCAACCTCACGGCCTGGACGCGCGAAATCGTGATCTGCACGAACGGCGAGCCGCCGGGGCTGGACGAGGAGCAGTGCGCGAAGCTCGACGCGCTCAACATCCCGCTGCTCACCGCGCCGATCCAGCGCATCCATCCGAACGGCGACCAGATCCACTCGGTCGAGATAGACGGCGGGATGCAGCTCGACTGCGACCACATCTTCTTCGCCCTCAGCCAGCGCCCGGCCGACGACCTGGGCGCGCAGCTCGGCTGCGAGCGCGACGACGAGGGGCAGATCATCGTCGACGACGTCGGCCACACGTCGGTCTACAACGTCTTCGCGGCCGGCGACATCGTCCCGGGCTCGCAGCTGGCCCTCGTCGCCGCGGCCGAGGGGGCGCGCGCGGCGCTCGCGATCCACAAGTCGCTCGTCCCGCCCGAGCGCAAGCTCGACAAGCCGAAGCCGGACGCGCGGCAGGCGGAGCCGAAGGGAGAGCTGCTGCAGACGGGAGTGGGCGCGAGCGACTGACGTCGCGCGCCTCGCCGAGCGATGCGGGGCTCGAGAGAGTAGATTTCTCGGCCCCGCATCGTCGCATGTCGGACCCCACTTCGAGCACCTTCGCCGACCAGCTCGACCGCCGCACCGCCGAGGGCGCGCTCTACGAGCGCCTGCCCGGCCAGAGCGTGCGCTGCGTCGCCTGCGGCCACCGCTGCCTGATCCGCGACGGCCGCCGCGGCATCTGCAAGGTGCGCCGCAACGAGGGCGGCACCCTGCTCGTCCCGCGCAACTACGTCGCCGCGCTCCAGTGCGACCCGGTGGAGAAGAAGCCGTTCAACCACGTGCTGCCGGGCTCGCGCGCGCTCACGTTCGGGATGCTCGGATGCGACTATCATTGCGGTTTCTGCCACAACTGGGTCACGAGCCAGTCGCTCCGCGACTCCGATGCGGGCACGGCGCCCATCGACGTGACCGCCGAGCAGCTCGTCGGCTACGCCGGCCGCTGCGACGCGCGGCTCGTCGTCAGCTCGTACAACGAGCCGCTCATCACCAGCGAGTGGGCGGTCGAGGTGTTCGGCGTCGCCCGCGAGCGCGGGCTGCTCACCGGCTTCGTCTCGAACGGCAACGCCACGCCCGAGGCGCTCGACTTCGTGCGCCCGCACGCCGACTGCTACAAGATCGACCTCAAGTCGATGAGCGACCGGAACTACCGTCGGCTCGGCGGCGTGCTCCAGAACGTGCTGGACTCCATCCGCATGGTGCACGAGCGCGGCTTCTGGCTGGAGGTGCTGACGCTCGTCATTCCCGGCTTCTCGGACGACGAGGGGCAGCTCCGGGCGGCGGCCGAGTACGTGGCGTCGGTGAGCCCGGACATCCCGTGGCACGTCACGGCGTTCCACGAGGACTACAAGTTCTACGGCATGGGAAACACGACGGCGGAGATGCTCGTGCGGGCGTGCGAAGTCGGCCGCGAGGCGGGCCTTCGCTACGTCTACGCCGGCAACCTCCCGGGGCGCGTGGGGCGCTGGGAGCACACCCACTGCCCGGGCTGCGACACGCCGGTCATCGAGCGCACCGGCTACCGCATCCTCGCCAATCGATTGCGTGCGGACGGCCGGTGCCCGAGCTGTGCGACGGTGCTGCCGGGGATCTGGGGAACGCCGTCGACGACGCGCCCTTAGTCCTTCGGCGGGAGCAGTGCGGCGATCTTGGCCGCGCGGAGGCGGTGGCGCTGGGCGAGCATGCGAAAGGTCGCGGCCTGCGCCTCGGAGCCGGCGTCCGCGCTCTGGCGCGCCATCGCGTCGCAGTAGCCCGCCACGTCCGTCTCGTCCTCCACGTCCTGCTGCGAGAAGCCGAACGGCTGGCCGTGGAGCGCCAGCGCCGCCACGGCGTGCCGATCGCCCTCGGGCACCAGCACCAGCTCGCCGTCGGCCTCCGAGGCCAGCCGGAGCGTTCGGCCGTCCTCCGCCAGCGCCATCAGGTCGACCTCGTACGTGCCCTGTCCGGCGCGGCGCACCGCCTTCGCGCGCCACTCCTCAGCGGTGAGTGCGGGGGCAATGAGCGATTCGGACGACGACTGAGACACGGCCGCGAGGGGCTGGGGACCGGGTAGCGGGGA
>DATFPD010000301.1:0-6308 GCA_035265005.1 Gemmatimonadaceae bacterium
CTCGAGCAGGCAGTTGCTGAGCGCGCTCTCGATCTCGCTCGTGGCCTCGGGCGCGCCGAGATCGTGCATCGCCTTGTCGGTCGGCTCGAACAGTGCGCCCTGGTCGATCTGCACGTCCCACTCGCCGAGCGTGAAATCGAGGTCGTGGTTGCGCACGCGATTCCGGCAGCCGGCGAACTGCACCGACGGCGCCGGCGTCACGCTCGGCCGGCGCAGGTAACGGCCGTCGAAGGTCTGGACGAACGGGCTCCCGTTGGTGGACCCGAAGAAGTCCTGCTCGACGCTGTCGGCGGTGTGCGCGGTCCAGACGCCGATGTCGACGGCGGTGGTGCCGGCCAGCCCCGGGAAGAGCGGGTGCCCCGCCTGGTAGACGCGCGAGCCGGTCAGCACCATCCGGCCGTCCTCGATGCCGCCGGCGTACAGCTCGACGCTCGCCGCGCCGCCGGGGGAGTTGATCCAGTGCTGGTGCCACTGCCCGGTGCTGAAGTCGTACATGTTGAGGCTGCGGCCGGCCACGCTGAAGGCGCCGAAGCCGCCGCCGAACCAGTTCTCCTCGACCATGCAGCCGTCGAGCTCCGAGCGGATGATGCTGGCGGAGTTCGGCGTCCCGGCCGGCGCGAACGGCACGACGACCTCCCACTCGCCGACCCAGAAGTCGAACTGCCGGTACTCGGGGGCCGCGCACCCGGGCCCGTAGACCGGCGCCAGCGCCATGCCGTAGAGCCCGCGGTTGCGCGCGGCGCTGCTGGCCGACGGCGCCAGCGGCCCGCCGCCCCCCGGGCTCCCGGGGTTCCCGGGGTTCCCGTCACACGCCGCGCCGAGCAGTACCGCCGCCGCCGCCGTGGCGGCCCTGATCCCACGAATGTGTCGACTCATCGCTCTCCATGCCCGTTAGGTGTCGATGCTGCGCGCCATTCCGCGCGGGCATAGTGTCGCTCGGCGTCCGTTCGTCACAGCGACGAGTGACGGGACGTGCGGAAGGCGGCGTGAAGCGATGGGCGGGCGTGTGATCCGTGAAGCGCGACTCGCCGTTACAGCCGGCTCTCCAGCCTCCCCCGGTAGCTCCGGCTCAGCTTCAGCTTCTGGCCGTCCTTGAGGATCACGATCTGGTCGCCGCCGAACCACGGCTGCATCTCCTTGATGCGGTCGAGGTTCACGATCGTGCCGCGGTGGATGCGGGCGAAGAGCGAGGGGTCGAGGCTCGACTCGACCGCGCTCATCGTCTCGCGCACGAGATGCGCGACGCGCCCCACGTGCACGCGCACGTAGTTCCCGGCGGCCTCGATCCAGTCCACCTCGGCGACCTTCACGAAGTAGATGCGGCCGTCGCTCTTCACCATCATCCGCTCGAGGTAGCGGGCGCGCGGCGCCGGCGGCGCGGCGGGCGCGGTGGAGGCGCCGCCGGCGGCGCCGACGGAGGCGGGGAGCCGGTGGTCCTCGGCCAGCTGCGCCAGCAGCGAGGCGAGGCGGCCGCTCTCGCGCACCGCGCTCCGCAGCACGACCTGCTCGCGGGCGCGCCGGAACGCCTCGCGGAAGCGGTCGGGGTCGAAGGGCTTGAGGAGGTAGTCCAGCGCGTGCACCTCGAACGCGCGGATCGCGTACTGGTCGTACGCCGAGACGAACACCACCGTCGGCATCCGCGCCGCCCCCAGCTCGGCCAGCGCGCCGAAGCCGTCGAGCTCCGGCATCTGCACGTCGAGGAAGACGATGTCGGGCGACTCGGCGCGCACGGCCTCCACCGCCTCGCGCCCGTTCGCGCACTCGCCCACGACCTCGACACCCGGCTCCTCGCCGAGCAGCCGCGCCAGCCGGTCGCGCGCCAGCGGCTCGTCGTCGACGATCAGGACTCGCATCTCATCTCGAGTCGGAAATTGGCGTCGTGGTCGGGGACCGTCCAAGTTCATCCGTGTACGCCGTTGGACGGTCCCCGACCACGAGCAGCACGCCGTCGCTCGGCGAAGGCGGAGCCTCGGACGCATCGAGGGGGATCGAGATCACGACCTCGACGCCGCCGCCGAGGCGGTCGCGCACGGTGAAGTGGTGGTCGCCGGGGTAGAGGTGGCGGAGCCGCTCGCGCGTGTTCTGGAGGCCGACGCCTGACGAGTCGGGCGCGGACGCCGCGCCGGAGTCGCGCAGGCCCACGCCGTCGTCCTCGATCCGCAGCTCCAGCGTGTGGCCGGCGTCGCGCACGCTGGCGGCGACGGCGAGGCGCCCCGCGGCGGCGCGCGGCGACAGGCCGTGCCGGATCGCGTTCTCGGCCAGCGGCTGGAGCAGCATCGACGGGACGAGCGCGTCGAGCGTCTCCGGGGGCGCGTCGACCGAGACCTCCAGGCGGTCGCGGAAGCGCGTGCGCTGGATCTCCAGGTACGCGCGCAGGAACTCCAGCTCCTCGCGCAGCGGCACCCGCTGGCGCCCGCCGCGGTCGAGCGACATCCGCAGCAGGTCGCCCAGGTACGCGATCATTCGCTCGGCGCGCCGCGGGTCCTGGTACACCAGCTCCGAGATCGCATTGAGCGTGTTGAAGAGGAAGTGCGGCTGGAGCTGGAGCCGCAGGATCTGGAGCTGCGCCGTCGTCAGCTGCGCCTGGAGGCGCGCCGAGCTGACCTCGCGCTCGCGCAGCCGGCGGTAGTAGTCGGCGACGTGCGCGCACAGCACGATCGCCAGGAAGCAGGCGGCGTTGAACTCGAGCTGCGCGACGTACCCCTGCGCGAACGACAGTCGGGCCCCGCCGTCCCCCGCCGCCGCCTCGGCGGCCGGCTGCACCAGCGGCCGCACCGCGCGGTCGTACGTCACGTCCAGCGCATTGAGCGCGAGGATGGTCGCCGCGTACAGGGGCAGGCGCCGCGGCCAGCTCTGGCGCTCCACCGGGAAGCGATGCGCGAGCCAGAGGATGAGGGGGGTCAGCGTGCCCCAGAGCAGCGGCCACGGCACGGTCAGCTTGAGCAGGGCGAGCCAGCCGACGCTGCGCCCGTTGGTGAACCGGAACCAGAGCCACCACTCGTTCGCCGAGACGATCGAGATCGCCAGCCAGATGCCGACGATCCACAGCCAGCGCGGCCGGCGGCGGTCGCGCGGCGCGGCGTCGGGTGGTGTGGTCGGGGACGGCGGCATCGGGGCGGGAGCGAAAGATCGGACGGCGTGCGCCGGCGACACCGCCGGCGGTGCCTACATACGCGCCGGTGTGGACGAAGCGCAACCAGCGCGTGTCGGGACGCAGCAGCGCGTGACGAGTCGCGACGGACTCGTGCCGAGCCGTCGCGAGCACGCGGCGCGCGGCGACGACCGTTCTCGTGAGGCGGTGACCGGCGCGCGTGCCGGGCAGTTAACGCAGCCTGAAGCGCAGGACACGGATGAACACGGATAAGAGCACGGATGCACACGGATACTGCCCGGCGGCGT
Source organism: Gemmatimonadaceae bacterium (assembly GCA_035265005.1). GTDB lineage: Bacteria > Gemmatimonadota > Gemmatimonadetes > Gemmatimonadales > Gemmatimonadaceae > DATFPD01. The sequence continues at coordinate 3,400 of DATFPD010000301.1, forward strand.
CGAGGCCCTTCCCGCCCGGGCGGGAGGAGCTTTGACTGCGCAGGGAGCGATCCGTGTGCATCCGTGCCCTCATCCGTGTTCATCCGTGTCCTGCTCTGAGCGGAGCCGGCCCGACACGGGCGCCTCCGGGTGCGCAGCCCCCTGTCCTCCGTGGTTCAGCTTCTCTGGATGGTGTCGAGAACGGCTCTAGTCCCCCCGCATCGCCACCATCGGGTCCACCCGCGCCGCGCGCCGCGCCGGGAGCCACGTGGCCAGCAGCGCGACGAACGCGAACAGCAGCACCGCCCCGCCGAGCGCCGCCGGGTCGGAGGCGCTGACGCCGAAGAGAAGGCCGGCGAGCGTGCGCGAGAGCGCCAGCGCCGCCGCCAGCCCGACCGCCAGCCCCGCGGCGGTGAGCGCCATCCCCTGCCTGACGACGAGCGCGAGCACCCCCGCCGGCGTCGCGCCGAGGGCCAGCCGCACGCCCAGCTCTGGGGCGCGCCGCGCCACCGCGTAGGCCAGCACGCCGTAGAGCCCGACCGACGCCAGCAGCGCCGCGACGGCCGCGAACGCCGCGAGCAGCGCCGTGCGGAAGCGCGGCTGCCCCACCGACTCGGCCACCACGCGCTCGAGCGATCGCCTCGCCGAGCGGCTGGTTCGGGTCGAGCGCGCGCACGGCCGCCCGCAGCGCCGGCACCAGGCGCGCCGGGTCCGCGCCGTCGGCCGCGCGCGCCACGAGCGTCATCGCCGCCGAGGGGCGCTGCGCGTGCGGGACGTAGAGCGTGGGGCGGGGCTCGGCGTCGAGCCCGAAGTGGAGCACGTCCGACACCACGCCGACGATCGTGCTCCACGGGCCCGCGGGCGAGTCGCCGATGCGGTGGCCGACGACCTCCGCCGCGCGCTCGCCGGGCCAGAAGCGGCGCGCCAGTGCCTCGCTCACGATCACCACGCCCGGCACGCTCGGGTCGTCTGACGCGCGGAACGCCCGGCCGGCGGCGAGGGGGATGCGCATCGCCGCGAAGTAGTCGGGCGTGATGGCGCGGAGGTCGGCGCCCGGCGTCTCCTCGCCGCTAGCGGGCGTTCGCCCCTCGATCAGGAAGCTGCGACCCGGGTTCCCGCCGCGCATGGGGAGGGAGCTCACGGCGCCGGCGGCGCGCACGCCGGGGGTGGACGCGGCGCGCTCGACGAGCGCGGCGTAGAACGCGCGCCGGCGCGCCGGGTCGCCGTACGCCGCCTCCGGCAGCGAGAGCCGCACCGCGACCGCGCCGCGCGGGTCGAAGCCCGGGCTCACCCCCTGGAGGCGCGCGAAGCCCCGCAGCAGGAGCGCCGCGCCGGCGAGCAGCGTGACGGCGAGCGCCACCTGCGCCACGACCAGCGCCCCGCGCAGCCGCTGCCGCGGGCCCCCGCCCGTGTCGCCGCGCGTGGTGAGGGCGCCGCGCAGCTCGGGGCGCGCCGCGCGCCAGGCCGGCGCGATGCCGAACAGCGCGCCGGTGGTGAGCGCCGCCAGCATCGCGACGCCGAGCACGCGCGCGTCCACGCGCACCTCGCTCAGCCGCGGCACGTCGGCCGGGCCGTAGGCCACCAGCAGCTCGACCGCGGCGGTGGCCAGCAGCACGCCGGCGGCGGCGCCGAGCAGCGCCAGGAGCAGGCTCTCGGTCAGCAGCTGCCTGACGATTCGCCCCGCCGAGGCGCCTAGCGCGGCGCGCACCGCGAGCTCACGGCCGCGCGCGGCACCGCGCGCCAGGAGCAGGTTGGCGACGTTCGCGCAGGCGATCAGCAGCACCAGCCCAGTGGCGCCGAGCAGGACCAGCAGCGACCGGCGCAGCTCCGGCGCAATGACGACGTCGACGAGCGGGCGCAGGATGACGCCGAAGCCGGCGTTGGCGTCCGGGAAGTCGCCCTCCAGGCGCCGCGCCAGGGCGGCCATCTCGCGGCGGGCGCCGTCGAGCGTGGCGCCGGGGGCGAGGCGCGCGAGCACGCGCAGGTAGCGGCGGTCGCGCGCGGCCGTGCGCTCCTCGGCGGTGAACGCGAGCGGGAGCCAGAGCTCGGCGTCGTTGCGGGGGACGGCGAAGCCGGGCGGCATCACGCCGACGACGGTGCGCGGCTCGCCGCCGAGGGTGATCGTGCGGCCGACGACGCCCGCGTCGGCGCCGAAGGCGCGCACCCAGAGCGCGTGGCCGAGCACGACCGCCCGCGCGCGGTCGCCGCCGGGCTCGCCCTCCTCGGCGAGGAAGCCGCGGCCGAGTCGCGGGGCGACGCCGAGCAGCGGGAAGAGGTCGGGCGCCACGCGGGTGGTGACGACGCGCTGCGGCCCGTCCGGTCCCGTCAGGCCGGTCTCCTCCTCGGCGGCGTAGGCGGCCATCGCCGCGAAGCTGCCGCGCGCGTCGCGCCGCCAGTCGAGGAAGTTGGCGGGCGAGGGGGAGGCGAACTCGCGGTTCCGCCGCGGCGCGCTCTCCCACAGCCGCACGAGCCGCCCGGCGTCGGCGTAGGGGAGCGGGCGCAGCACGACGCCGTCGACGACGCCGTAGATCGCGGCCACGGCGCCGACGCCGATCGCGATGGTGGCCACGGCGGCGGCGGTGAAGCCCGGCGCGCGGCGCAGGGCGCGCAGAGCGTAGCGGAGGTCGGCGAGCAACGAGTACATGGATGGCCCCGGGGGATAGTGTCAGAAATCTGACACAGCGGCGCCGCGAGGGGTTGCCGCGTGACTGAACGGCGGTTGTCGGTTGCCGGTCGTTCAGTTCTCAGTTGTCAGTTGAAGTTCTCAGTGGTCAGTAGCACTCGGCATCCGGAATACCCAGTGCTACTGACCACTCACAACTTCAACTGACAACTGGCAACTCGACGTCGGACAGTTATCCCGTACAAAGGAGCCTGTGAGTCACCGCAAGCGCATGAGCGCGCCGTGCGGGCGCTTCGGTATGGAGCAG
>DATFPD010000302.1:0-16206 GCA_035265005.1 Gemmatimonadaceae bacterium
CGAGGTGCGGTCGCGGAAGAAGGTGAACATCACCGTCCCCGCCGGCGCCGACACGGGCACCAAGATCCGGCTCAAGGGGCAGGGCGGGCGCGGCGTGAATGGCGGTCCCGCCGGCGACCTGGTAATCACCTTCCAGGTTAAGCCCGACCGCTTCTTCCGCCGCGAGGGTCTCGACGTCGTCGCCACGGTCCCGATCAACATCGCCCAGGCGACGCTCGGCTCCCGCATCAGCGTGAAGACGCTCGACGACAAGAAGGTCGCGCTCAAGATCCCGCCAGGCACTCCAGCCGGGAAGCGCTTCCGAGTGCGCGGCCAGGGGATCGACAAGAACGGCCAGAAGGGCGACCTGATCGTCGAGATCACCATCACCGTTCCCGAAAAGCTCAACGAGGAGCAGGAGCGGATGATGAAGGAGTTCGCCCAGGCGGGGGGGATGAAGTACTGATCCGCACCGCGTTCGTCAGCCGGCCGTCCTGTTCGCTGCGGGCGCCTGCCGCTCGCCTCGCCGCAGCCACGCCTGACGGCCGTCGTCGAAGTGCAGGAGCAGCGTGCCGTCCCGTTCGAATCGGTACCGCGCGCGATCTTCGGGCGTCGAGGCATTCGGTACGATCACCAGCGTGCCGCCTTCCAGCCGGTACGTCATCGGCAGGACCAGCCAATCCCCGCCCACGTGCACGGCGAAGTCGAGCCCGCCCGCCGGGAGGAAAGTGAGCTCCATGGGGACGCTGTCATCGGCGCCGCCCGCCGTACGCTCCAGGCGCCAGCAGCCCAGGAGCCGGTCCATCAGGCGGCGAGCACCGGCAGCCCCGCGCGAGCCGCGTGCGCGCGCTCGATGATCCCGCCGCCGAGCACGCGCTCGCCGTCGTAGAGCACCGCCGACTGCCCCGGCGTGATCGCGGCCACCGGCTCGTCGAGCGCCAGCTCGATCTCATCTCCCTCGAGACGCACGATCTCCGCGGGCGCGGCGGCAGCGCGGTGGCGAACCTGCACGAGCACCGACGCTCCGACGCCGGGCGGCGAATCCACCAGCCAGCTCACCTCGCGCGCCACCAGCCCGCGCCCGAGCAGCTCGTCGCGCGTGCCGATCACCACCGCGCGGTCGGCCGGGCGGATGGCGACGACGTACATCGGCTGCGGGAAGCCGCCCGGGAGGCCGCGGCGCTGGCCGATCGTGTAGCGCGCGAAGCCGCGGTGCTCGCCGACCACGGCGCCTGACGAGAGCACGATCGGCCCCGGCGCGAGCGACGGCGCGTCGGCGCCGAGCCGGCGCGCGATGACCCTGGCGTGGTCCCCGTCCGGGACGAAGCAGATGTCCTGGCTCTCCACCTTGTCCGCCACCACGTCGAGCCCCAGCGCACGGGCGCGGGCGCGGGTCTCGGGCTTGGTCAGGTCGCCCACCGGGAGCAGCATCCGCGAGACGACGCCGCGGTCGATCCCCCAGAGGAAGAAGCTCTGGTCCTTGGCATGGTCGCGGCCGCGGTGCAGCTCGCCCCCGATGACGCGCGCGTAGTGCCCCGTGGCCACGTAGCGCGCGTCGAGCGCGTCCGCCTTGCGAACGAGGTCGCGGAACTTGGTGAACGTGTTGCAGCGCACGCAGGGGATCGGCGTGCGCCCGCGCGCGTACTCGCCCACGAAGTCGTCGATCACGTCGCGGCCGAACGCGCTCTCGAGATTCAGCACGTAGTGCGGCACGCCCAGCCGGTCGCAGACCCGGCGCGCGTCCACGATCGAGTCGAGCGAGCAGCAGGGGCGGTCGGGGACGGGCTCGTCGCCGTAGCAGAACAGCTTCATCGTCGCGCCGATCACGTCGTAACCCTGCTCCACGAGCAGCGCGGCCGCCACGGACGAGTCCACGCCGCCGGACATGGCGACGAGGACGCGCTCGCCGGTCGGCGCTGGAGGGCGCGTGTGCGTGCTCATGCCTGAAAATCTAACGAGTCCGGGCCCGCGCGGCGCCGGACCGCCGCGGGCGGCCCAGGCCCCACTAGATTCCGGGGACGTGGGCCACCGGCGACGCTGCCGGTCGGCGCGTGCTGAATTCCCGGGAGACGAACGAATGGTCGCACCAGCCTGGCTCCGGTCGCCGGTCGCAGGGGCTGCGTTCGCGGGACTGATGGCTGCCGGGATGCTGTCGTGCTCACCCGATGTCGATCCGACGGGCATTCCACAGATCGGCCGCGTCCGCACGCGCTGGGTGCGCGAGCAACCTAACTATTCCGGCATTCGCCCCATTTTCTCGAACGGCATCGTCTACTTCGGCGCCGGCCGCGGCCCCGCGGTCGGGGGGCTCATCATCGCCCGCACCGACGGCTCGGGCGATGAGCGCTGGCGCGCGCGCGTGGCGAACAGCACGCCACCGGGCGGGGCGAACATGCTCCTTCGCGCCAACGTCCTCGTCGTCCCGGTGGTGCACTACACCGTCGGCCTGGACGCCGCGACCGGACGCGAGCTGTGGCGCTACTTCGCGCCCCGTGACACCGTGTCCGGCGGGTCGGACCCCGGCCAGGTGGACTTCAAGGCGATCGCCGCCGACAGCAGCACGGTCTACATCCCCGCCTGGGGCGCGTCGGTCTCGGCGGTGGACGTTCGGACCGGGCAGGCGCGCTGGGTCTGGCAGCCGGGCGTCAGCGCCGGCGACACCGCGGCGAGCGGCATTTTTAGCTCTGGCGCCGAGGGCGTCGCGGTGGCCGGGGACACCGTGTTCGTCACCGCGTGGCACTTTCTGGATCTGCGCGGACTGGCGAGCGAGCCGTGGCTGGTCGCGCTCGACGCGGCCACCGGGCGGGAGCTGTGGCGGATAGTGATCCCGAGCTACACCCGCGGGGTGACGGTGTCGGGCGCGCCGGTGGTGTACGACCGGCTCGTGATCTTCACCGGCATCGGCGGGTACACCTGGGCGGTGGACCGCATGAACCAGCAGATCGTGTGGCGCTACGTGGCCCGACCCACCGGCGCGACCGTGACGCCCGCCCAGATCTACGGGGACGCCGTCTACCTCGACGCGGGCGACGAGCACCTCATCGCCCTCCGCGCCGCGGACGGCGCGGTGCTGTGGAAGGCCCGGGTCGGCGCGTATGCCGCGCACGACCTGCTGATAACGGAGCGCCGGGTGTACGTGCCGTGGGGCCTGATGCTCTCGATCTTCGACCGCGCCAACGGCCGATTGGTCGCCAGAGTGCGCCAGCCCGGCCGGGACATTGAAAGCTACATCGCATCGCCGGCGGCGACCGACGGGCGGGGCGGGATCTACATCACCGTCGACGACGGGGCCTGGAGCTTCGACGAGCCCTGACCAGCAACAGAAGCTGCACCACGGAGGGCGCCCCTCCGTACAGTTACGCCGCGCTCCCGGCGAGCCGCCGCGCCTTCTGCACGAGAGTGGGGAAGAGCGCTGCCACGCGCTCGACCGCCTCGGCCGTCGTCAGCACGCCGACGCTGAAGCGCACGGCCGCCGTCGCCAGCTCTGGCGCGACGCCCATCGCCGTCAGCACGTGCGACGGCGTCACGCTCCCGCTCTGGCAGGCGCTGCCTGACGAGGCGGCCACGCCGGCCATGTCGAGCGCCATCAGCAGCGACTCGCTGTCGGCGCCCGGGACCGAGACGTTGAGCACGTGCGGCGCGCGCGGGGCGCCGCGCCCGTGCACCACCGCGTCAGGCACCGCATCGAAGAGCGCCGCCTCCAGCCGGTCGCGCAGCCCCTCCAGCCGCCGCCACTCCGCCTCGCGCTCGGTGGTCGCCAGCTCGGCGGCGCGCGCGAGACCCACCGCGGCCGCGATGTTCTCGGTCCCCGGGCGCCGGGCGCGCTCCTGCGACCCGCCGTGCACCAGCGGCTCGACCGCCGTGCCGCGGCGCACGTACAGCGCCCCGATCCCCTTCGGCGCGCCGATCTTGTGGCCGGAGACGCTCAGCAGGTCGAACGGGACCGAGCGCGCGTCGATCTCGACGCGGCCGAAGGCCTGCACGGCGTCGGTGTGGAACACGACGCCACGCGCCTTGGCCGCCGCGGCCAGCTCGGCGATGGACTGCACCACTCCGGTCTCGTTGTTCACCCACATCACCGAGCAGATCGCGACGTCGTCCCGCACCTGTCGGTCGAACGACTCGCGCTCCACCAGCCCGTCGTGCGTCAGGTCGAGCAGCCGCTCCTCCGCGCCCTCGCGGGCGGCCTGGTGCGACGCACCGAGCACCGCCTTGTGCTCGGTCCCCACCGTGACGACCGCCGAGCGTCCCCGGCCGCGCGCCGCACGCCAGGCGCCGAGGATGCCCAGGTTGTCTCCCTCGGTCCCGCCTGACGTGAACACGATCTCGTCGTCGGCGGCTCCCAGGCATCGCGCCAGTCGCTCGCGCGCCTCGTCCAGCGCCGCGCGCGCCTCGCGACCCCAGCGATGCGTGCTCGACGGGTTCCCGAAGCGAGGGCCGTAGAACGGCAGCATCGCGTCGAGCACCGCGGGCCGCACGGGCGTGGTGGCGGCGTGGTCGAGATAGATGGGCTGGGGCATGCCGGAAAGATAGCGCTTAGGGACTACCCTGTCAGGCGCTTACCCCTTGCGGCATCAGAAGATGACGCCGGCCACCACGCCGAGATCAGGTCGCGAGTGTACCGCCGCGGCCTCATACTGGTCACCCCCGGGACGCCGGGAGCGCTCTGAGCACCGCCCGCACCGGCGCCGCGTCCAGCCCCATGAGCTTGAGGGGCGCGGCGAGTAGCTCGTAGTCGCCCGGCGTCACGCGCCGCAGGTCGAGGTTCTCGAGGACGCAGGCGTTCCCGGAGAACAGCATCCGGTGCACCGCCAGCGTCTTGCTCTCGCGCTCGTCCACCGACGGCGCGTCGACGCCCAGCAGCCTGAGCCCGAGTCCGAGCAGGTCGCGGGCGCAGCGCTCGGACAACGCCGGCCACCGCTCCGGAAAGCGGCCGGTCGCGATGGTGCGGCCGGTCTTCAGCAGCAGCCGCTCGACGCCGGCCAGCGGCCCGAGCGCCTCGAGATGGACGAGCTCGATCGTCTCCGGCAGCGTGGACACGTCCACGATGCGCGCGCGCCCTACGAACGGCTCCAGCGGCAGCTCGTGCACGCCCGGCCACCCGTCGTGCACGTGCAGCGGCGCGTCGGCGTGCGTGCCCACGTGCGGACTGCAGCTGAACGCCGACACGTTCACGCTCGCGCCCTTGGCCATCGACCACGTCCACTTGCACGAGAACGGAGTGTCCCCGGGCCACTCCGGGGTGCCGTGCTGCACGGCGATGGAGATGTCGCGAATCATGCCGCCGTCGTCACCGTCGTCACCGTCGTCACCGTCCTCACTTCCCCTGTCCCCCGAAAATCGCCCCGCGCACCTCCCACAGCTTCGGGAAGAAGCGCTGGTTGATCGTGCGCTGGAGGTAGCGGGCGCCGAGGGTGCCGCCGGTGCCGCCGGTGGTGGGGCCGATGATGCGCTCGACGAGCTGCACGTGCAGGAAGCGCCAGAGCCCGAACGCCTGCTCGTACTCGAGCAGCGACTCGGCGAGCAGGAAGAGGTCCGTCTGCGCGGCGTCGGTGTAGACCTGCTCCAGCGTCACGCCCTGCGACTCGAGCAGTCGCAGGAACAGCTCCTGGAGCGTCGGGCGCGCGAGCGCGGCGCGGACTTCGGCCGGCGGGTCGCCGTGCTCGGCGATGGCGTGCATGAAGTGCGGGTCGCGCAGCCCCGACGCCGCCTCGATCGCGCGGAACTGCACGCTCTGCGAGCCGCTGGACGTGCCCAGGTAGCCGCGAAACTGGGCGAAGCGCTGCGGCGGCAGCGTGTCGAGCGCCGTCAGCTGCGAGGTGACGATGCGCGTCAGCGCGTTGATGCGCCGGACCGCGGTCACCGCGGCGAGGGCGTCCTTCCCCTCCAGCGCGGCCACGAGCGCGTCGAACTCGTGCAGGATCACCTTGAACCAGAGCTCGCTCGCCTGATGGACGACGATGAACAGCAGCTCGTCCGGGTGCTCGGGCTCGGAGCGCGGGCGCTGGAGCGACAGCAGCTCGTCGAGGGCGAGGTAGGAGCCGTAGGTGACCTCGTCGTCGGCGGCGCGCGGGCGGTCGGTGGGCGGAGTCTGGCTCAAAAGGTCGACACCTCGAGCGCCGCGACGTCCTCGACCAGCATCGTCTCGGTCGTGAAGAAGGGCTCGCCGTAGCGGCGGCGGATCAGCGAGCCGTAGTGCGCCGCCTGGTGCCTGACGACGTCGTAGAGCGGCTCGCCGGTGGGGTAGACCTCGCCCGCCTGGAGCACGCCGTCGAACTGTGAGGCGTAGCAGCGGATCGCCTCCAGCTTGCGCTCGAACTCGTCCGAGATGTCCACGACGAAGGTCGGCTTGAGGTGGTCCTCGCGGTACGCCATGCAGTGCAGCACCTTGTGCGGGCGGTGCTTCGGCACCTCGGGCGCCACCTTCGCCAGGCCGGCGACGAACGACGCGTCGCGGATGAGCTGCGCGCTGGTCCAGTGGTCGGGGTGGCGCCCCTCGCGCGCCGGCGCGATCACGACGCGCGGCGCGAAGCGGCGGATCGCGCGGGCCAGCTCGGCGCGCGTCTCGGGCGTGTTCACGATCCCCGCGTCAGGCAGCCCCAGGTTCTCGCGCGCCTGCACGCCCAGCAGCTCGGCGGCCTGCTCGGCCTCGGCGGCCCGCTCGGCGGCGGATCCGCGCGTGCCCGTCTCGCCCCGCGTCAGGTCCAGGATCGCCGTGCGGCGCCCCGCGCGCGCGGCCTTGATCAGCGTCCCCCCGCAGGTGAGCTCCACGTCGTCACGGTGCGAGGCGATGGCGAGGATGTCGACTTGTGGCACGGGGGGAATATGACGGTGCGAGTCGCGAATTGCGAGTTGCGAGAAGTGCGCCGGGATGTCTCCCGAGGCACTTCTCGCAACTCGCAATTCGCGACTCGCACCGCTCTCACTCGTACCGCAGCGCCTCCACCGGATCGAGGCGTGCCGCGCGGAGCGCCGGCAGCAGGCCGAACGTCAGCCCGATCGAGACCGAGACGGCGACCGCGACCGCGGTAAAGATGAAGGGCGTCGAGGCGGCGACGTGCATCGCGCGGGTGGCGATCTGGCCGAGCGCGGTCCCGAACGCGATCCCGAGGACGCCGCCCATCCCGGTGAGCGTCGCCGCCTCGACCAGGAACTGGAGCATGATGTCGCGCCTCGTCGCGCCGAGCGCCTTGCGGACCCCGATCTCGCGGGTGCGGCTGGTGACCGAGACCATCATGATCGCCATCACGCCGATCCCCCCCACCAGCAGCCCGACCGCCGACAGCGAGACCATCACGAGCAGAAAGACGCCGGTGATCTTGTTCCAGATGTCCAGAATCTGGTCCTGGGTGATGAAGTCGAAGGTGTTCGGCTCCCCGGGACGCAGCCGCCGCGATTCCCGCAGGGCGACCGTGACCGCGCCCTGCGCATCGGCCACGCTGACCGACGCGCGCGGCTTCACCACGACCCAGAGCGCGTTGGTCTTGTCGATCGTGAACTGGTGGTCGGCCATCGCGAACGGCACCACCGCGCCGACCGCCGTCCCCGGCGGCTCGAAGATGTTGCCCGGGCGCTGGTAGACGCCGATCACCTGCGCCGGCCGCCCCTGCACGCGGACAGTCTTGCCCAGCGGCGCTTCCCGCCCGAACACCTTCCGCGCCGCCTCCTCCTCCAGCACCACCACCGCCGCGCCCGAGGCGAGCTCGCTGCGCGTGAACCAGCGCCCCTCCAGCAGCTCGCCCCCCTGCACGTCGGCGTAGCGGTCGTCGGCGCCGAAGATCGCGAGCAGCTGCGTGCGCGCGCCGTGGTACTCGAGTCGCCCGAAGACCTGCGCCCACACGGCGGCGTAGTCGACCTCGGGGAGCTGGCGCAGGCGCTCGGCCTCCGACGGCGAGAGGTCGGGGCGGATGCGGACCTCGCGCGGGAGCCGGTCCGGGTTGAGCGGGGTCTGGGAGAAATACTTGATGACGTAGAACGTCTTCGGCCCGGCGACCTCGATCGTGCGAATGATCTGGTCGCGCACCCCCTGCACGATCGCCGCCATGGCCATCACCGTCCCCACCCCGATCACGACGCCGAGGATGGTGAGCGCCGACCGGAGCTTGCTCGACCGCAGGGTGTCGAGGGCGAGGAGGACGGATTCGCGGAGCTGGTCGAGCACGAGGGTCACTCCGCGCGCAGGGCGGTGATGGGGTCCAGGCGCGAGGCGCGCGAGGCGGGGTAGACGCCGAACAGCAGCCCCACGCTCCCGCCCAGCGCCAGCGCCAGGCCGACCGACCAGGCGGTGATGCGCGCCGGCACCGGCGTGGCGACGGCGATCAGCCCCGCGAAGGCGCCGCCGCCGGCCACGCCGAGCAGGCCGCCTAACGTGGTGAGCATCACCGCCTCGGCCAGGAACTGGCGGCGGATGTCGCGCGCCGTGGCGCCCACCGACTTGCGGATGCCGATCTCCCGCGTGCGCTCGGTGACCGCCATCAACATGATGTTCATGATCACGATCCCGCCGACGACCACGCCGACCGCGACCACCGCCGGGATCACGCTGAACAGGACGCGGGTGAGCTGCTGCCAGAAGGCCACCAGGGCGTCGGCGGTCTCCACCGAGAAGTCGTTCTCGTCGGTCGGCCGCAGCCGGTGCGCGACCCGCATCGCCTCCTCGGCGCGCGCCATCCCGCCGGCCACGTCGTCCGCCGTGCGCATCTTCACCGAGACCGTCGTCGTCAGGCGGCGGCCGTAGAGCATCTCGAAGGTGGTCAGCGGCAGCAGCACGAACCCGTCGAACGACTGGCCGAGCACGCGCCCCTTCTTGGCGATGACGCCCACGACGGTGAATCGCTCGCCCATCACTCGGATCTCGCGCCCCACCGGGTCCACGTGCTCGAAGAGCTTCTCCGCAACCTCGCTGCCGATCACAGCCACGTAGCGGCGCTCGCGCACGTCCACGTCCGACAGCGGGGCGCCGCGCTCGAACTTGTAGTCCTGCACCACCTGGTAGGGCTCGGTGACGCCGAACACGAGCACGTCCCCCACCGTGCGGTCCCGCCACTGCACGTCCGATTGCGGCGTCGGCCACCCGGACTGGAGCCCCACCGCCTCGGCGTCCGGGAGCGCCGCGGCCACGGCGTCGGCGTCCTCGGCCGTGATGCGCGGCCGGCGGCCGACGCGGCGCCACTCCTCGTCGTCGAACAGGCCGACCTTCATCGGCGTGCGCGAGACGCGGAACGCGTTGGTGCCGATGACCGCGCCGGCGACGTTCTCGCGCACGTAGGCGTTCATCCCCTGGATGATCGCGACCACAGCGATCAGGAAGGCGACCGAGACGATGATGCCGAGCAGCGTGAAGAAGGAGCGGAGCTTGTTCGCCCGGATCTGCGCGACGGCGGTAGCGAGGACGTCGATCGGCCGCATCGAGGAGGGGGAGGGAGTCGCGGGTGATACGCCGGGGGTTTGTGAAATGTTTCACAAGGCCACCCATCACCACGGTAGATCAATGTCGTAAGAAGAAACTTCTAATTTAGGACATACTAAACACTACCGCAACCACCGGGATGGGAAAAGCCCCGCGCTCCGGTCGGGGCGCGGGGCCGTCGCGAGTCGCGCCCTGGAGCTACTCGTAGCGCAGCGCCGTGACCGGATCGAGCCGAGCCGCACGCGCCGCCGGGATGATCCCGAACAGGATCCCCGTCACCACGCTCACGCCGACGGCGGCGACGACCGCCATCGGCGGGATCGACGCTGGTACCGGGGTGAAGCTCCGGATCAGGAGCGCGACCAGCCACCCGATCACGAAGCCGATCGCCGACCCGATCCCGGTGAGCGTCACCGCCTCGACGAGGAACTGCCAGAGGATCGTCCCGCGCGTGGCGCCGAGCGCCTTGCGCACGCCGATCTCGCGGGTGCGCTCGGTGACGCTGATCATCATGATCGCCACCACGCCGACGCCGCCCACCATCAGCCCGACCGCCGACAGCACGATCATCACCAGGAAGAACATCCCGAAGATCTTGTTGTACAGGTCCATGAACTGGTCCTGCGTGATCACGGAGAAGTCGTTCTCCTGCGCCGGCCGCAGCCCGCGCCGGGCCCGCATCGTGGCCGTGACGTCGTCGATCGCCTCGTCGCGCGTGACCTCGGCGCGCGGCTTGATCGCCAGCCCCATCCAGTCCGAGCGTACGCCGAGGTGGCGGATGGCGGACTGGATCGGCACGACGATGCGCGCGCGATCGCCGCCGGAGAGGAAGCTCGCCGGGTAGTGGAAGACGCCGATCACGCGGAACGGCGCGTCCCGCAGGAAGATCTCCTTGTCGAGCGGGTCCGACTCGCCGAACAGCTCCGTCGCCACCTTCTCGTTGATTATCGCGACGCGCTCGGCGTTCGTTCCCTCGGCGTAGGTCCAGCTCCGCCCCGGGAACACGTCGCCGCCGTCGATCTCCGGCCAGTTGGCCGTGTAGGCCCACAGGCTGGCGCCGTTCAGGTTCTTGCCGCGGTAGCGGGCCGGGACGCCCCACTCGATCTTCGCCCCCGCCGCGGCGACGGTCGGCAGCGCGTCGATCAGCCGGGTCTCGTCGAGCGTGAGCGGCGGGTTGTTCCGCCACTTGCACGTCTCGTCGCTTCCGTCGCAGGCCTCGAACGTGATCGGGTACCGCGAGAGGTAGAACGTCGTCGGGCCGACCGCCTCGAACTCCTTGGCGACGCTGGCATTGATGCCGTGCACCGCCGCCGACATGGCGACGACCACGAACACGCCGACGGCGATGCCAAGGATGGTGAGCCCGGCGCGCACCTTGTTGGCGCGTAGCGCGTCGATGGCGATCCCCACGCCCTCCAGGGACGCGGACAGCCGTGCGGCGAGAGCCACGGTCACTCCTGGCGAAGGGCGGTGATGGGGTCGAGCCGGGAGGCGCGACTGGCCGGGTAGGCGCCGGAGACGATCCCGACGCCGCCGCCGAGCAGGACGCCGACGATGATGGACCAGGGCGCCGCGCGCGCCGGCAGGAACGTGGTGGCGGCGATCGTCTGCGCGATGCCCAGCCCCAGCGCGACGCCGATCGCCGCGCCGACGGTGCTCAGCGTCGCCGACTCGACCAGGAACTGCGCCATGATGTCGCGCCGGCGGGCGCCGAGCGACTTGCGGATGCCGATCTCGCGCGTCCGCTCGGCCACCGCGACCAGCATGATGTTCATGATCACGATCGCGCCGACGACGATCCCGATCGCCGGCAGCGCCACGCCGGCCATGACCAGGATGCGCTTGATCTTGTTCCAGAACTCGAGCGCCGACTCGGACGTCTGGAGCGAGAAGTCGTCCTGCTGCGCCGGCCGCAGGTGGCGGCGCTGGCGCATCACCTGGCGCACCGTCTCCTGAAGCGTCGGCATCGCCTGCGCCGTCGGGGCCTGGATGGCGATCGCGTCGATCACGTTAGGCCGGCGGTTGAGCAGCCGGTGGATCGGCGCCCGCCACGGGGCCACCACGAACTTGTCGAACGACATCCCGAACGCGCTCCCCTGCGACTCGGCCACCCCGACGACCGTGTAGGGCACCCCGCCGATCTTGAGCTCGCGCCCGATCGGGTCGACCGACGGGAAGAAGTGCTTCTGCACGTCCTGCCCGATGACGACCACCAGCGTCCCCATCTCCGACTCCTGCCGCGAGAAGGCGCGCCCGCTGGACAGGTCCATCTTCTTGATCGCGAAGTAGTCGCCGTCCACCGCGTAGGCCACCACCTGCCGCGGCTTGGCGACGTACTTCGAGGACATCAGGATCTGGTCCTCGCTCTGCATCGACCAGCGGACGTCGGCCGGGAGCGCCTCGACCACCGGGGCCACGTCGTCGACCGTCAGGCGCTGGCGGCGGCGGTACGATTCCCACGTCGCCTCGTCCACGTCGCCCATCTGGATGTTCGGGCGGTGGCGCAGCTCGAAGGTGTTGACCGGAATCAGCTTCCCGATCAGCTCGTGCTCCATGTAGTGCCCCATGCCCTCGACGATCGACACGACGGCAATGAGGAACATCACGCCGATCATCACGCCGAGCACGGTGAAGAAGCTCTTCAGCTTCTGCACGCGGATCTGCGCGAGGGCGAGTCGGATGGCGTCGAAGAGAGGCATGGGATGGGACGCGGGTTACGATGGGACGGCGGTGGTGCGCGCGGCCGCAGGGGCGGGTCTGGGACCCGCCCCTACAGCCGCGCCGCGAACTTCTCGCGGCGCTCGTCGGTCGAGATCTGGCCGTCGCGCAGCACGACCACGCGGCGGGCGTGCGCGGCGATGTCCTGCTCGTGCGTCACCATGATCACCGTCTGCCCCTGCGCCGCCAGCTCCTCGAACACCCGCATGATCTCCTCGGAGGTCGCGGAGTCGAGGTTTCCCGTCGGCTCGTCGGCGAGCAGGATCGACGGCCGGTTCACCAGCGCCCGGGCGATCGCCACGCGCTGTCGCTGGCCGCCCGAGAGCTCGTTGGGGCGGTGACCCATCCGCTCGCCGAGCTGCACCCGCTCCAGCGCCTCGGCGGCGCGGCGCTTCCGCTCGTCCGACGGGACGCCGGCGTACACCAGCGGCAGCTCGACGTTGTGCAGCGCCGTGGCGCGCGGGAGCAGGTTGAAGGTCTGGAAGACGAAGCCGATCTCGCGGTTCCGGACGCGCGCCAGCTCGTCGTCGGACATCCGCGACACCATCTCGCCGTTCAGCCAGTACTCGCCGGCGCTCGGCGTGTCGAGGCAGCCGATGAGGTTCATCAGCGTCGACTTCCCCGAGCCGGACGGGCCCATGATCGCGACGTACTCGTTTCGCCGGATCGCCAGGTCCACGCCGCGCAGGGCGCGCACGATCTCGCCACCCATGTCGTACTCGCGCTTCAGGTCGCGGGTCACGATCACCCAGTCTTTCCCCGGCTCGGCGCCACTGGCGCGGACGATGGCCTGGCGCTCGGCGGTCGAGCCGAGGCCGTGCTCGCCGGTGACGGTGAGGCCCGGCTGGTCGGCGTTGTTCATCACGATTTGGCTTCCTTCTTCTTGGTGGCGTCGAGCTTCGCTTCGCGAACCAGCGTGCCGTCCTTCAGCTCGCGGATCGCCTGGTAGGTCCCCGCCACGATACGCTCGCCGGGCTGCAGACCGTTGAGCACCTCGAAGTGCTTCTCTCCGGCGATGCCGACCTTCACCGGGCGGAAGGTGACCTTCATGTCCTTGCCGACCACGAACACCCCTTCCACGTCCCGCTTGCCGACCTGCTTCGTCGGCTGGCTCTTGCCGAGCGAGATCGCCGTGTCGCCGCTCTTCACGTCCTCGTTTTCGCGGACCGTCAGCGCGATGATCGGGATCGAGAGCGCCTCGTTCCGCATGTCGGTGACGATCTTGGCGGTCGCGGAGAAGTCCGGGCGGGTGTCCTGGGGCGCGTTCACGAGCTGGATCGTCACCTCGTAGTCCACCGCCTGGTCGGTCGACACGCCCGCCCCCGCCGCGCGCACGGAGCTGTTCGAGATCTGCACGACGCGGCCCACGAACGTGGTGTCCGGGAACGCGTCGATCTGGACCAGCGCCGAGTCGCCGATCGAGATGCGGGCCACGTCGGTCTCGTCGACCTTCACCTTGGTCTCGAGGACGCTCATGTCGCTGATCGTCAGCAGGGTCGCCGCGTCCTTGCTGAAGGTTCCCGGGACGGCGGTCTCGCCTGCCTCGACGTTGAGCCTGGTGACGCGCCCCGCCATCGGCGCGACGATCGTGGTGCGGGAGAGCGCCGTGCGCGCGTCGCGCAGCAGCGCGGTCGACTGGTCGACGCTGTGCGTGGCCGCGTCCAGCAGCGCCTGGTTCACCTCCATCTGCGTCCGCAACTGCTCGAGCTGCTCGTCCGAGACGAGCGTCGCATTCTGCTTCTTGATCTCGGCGGTGCGCTCGTAGCTCCGCGTCGACTGGACGAGGCTGGCCTTGGCGCGTGCGGCCTCGGCGCGGGCGGAGGCGAGCCCCGCCTCGGCCCGCTGCACGGCGGCCTCGTACTGCGCCGGGTCGATCTGCACCAGGAACTGCCCCTTCGACACCACCTGCCCCTCCTTCACCGCGAGGCGCAGGATGCGGCCCGGGCTCGGGATGTCGGCGACGACGTCGACCTTGGTGTGCGCCCGGACCTGGCCGCTGGCGGTGACGGAGGCCACGAGGTCGCGCTTCTGCACTTCCTCGATCCGCACCTCGGTCGCCTTGGTGCCGCGCTTCGCCGCGGACATGGCGGCCACACCGCCGACCAGCAGGACGGCGGTGCCGAGCGCGACCCACTTCGCACGTTTGCTCATTTCGATCCTCGGTTAACGCAGGGGGCGCCCGACCGCGCTCTCGAGCGCGGCGAAGGCCTTGTGGTAGTCGTACACGGCGTTGATGCGGTCGGTCTCGGCGCGCTCGAAGTCGGCGCGCGCCTGCGCCACGTCCACGAAGTTAGCGGCGCCGACCCGATAGCGCTCCTGTGCCAGCGAGAGCGCCTCGCGCGCCGTGGCCGCGTTCTGCTCGTTGATCTGCGCCGTCCGGACCGCCGTCGTCATCGTGAGGTACGCCGCCGTCACGCCCTGAGTCAGCGCCAGCTCCTGCGCCCGCACCAGGTACTGCGCGTCGGCCCGCTGGGCGGAGGCGATCTGGATGCGCCCCTCGCGCTGGAAGCCGTTGAAGATCGGGAAGCTCAGCCCCGCCTGGAGCTGCCAGGGCTGCCGCTGGAAGTCGAACCGGTTGCTGGAGCGGATGCGCGAGATGTCCGCGTTGGTGAGCGGCGCGAACTGCGTGTTGCACGAGCCGACGGTGGGGCCCGGGAAGCCGGGCACCAGCGACCTGATCGAGTCCACGAACACGGCCTGCTCGATGCACGCGGTGCGCCCGGCCACGTTCTGCTGCTGCGCCTGCTCCACCAGGAAGTTGCTGTTGGTGAACTGCTGGGTGTAGCCGCCCCACTGGGTATAGAACGACAGCGTCGGCGTGTACTCCCCGCGCGCGCTGCGGTAGCCGAGCTGCGCCACGCGCTCGCGCGAGCGCAGCGATTCGAGCGTCGGGTTCGCGCTGCGCGCCATGTCGAGCAGCTGCTGCAGCGTCACGCCGGGCTCGGACACCTCGAAGCTCGTCGTCAGGCGGACGTCCGCCGGCTGCGCCACGCCGAGCTGCTGGAAGAGCCGCAGCTTCTCCACCTCCACCAGGTTGTGCGCCTGGATAGCGGCGACTTCCTGCTGGCCGACCGCCACCTGCGCCCGCTTGGTGTCGAGCGACGTGCCCGCACCCACCGCCTCGCGCGCCCGCGCCAGCTCGAGCTGGGTGCGCGTGTTCGTGAGCAGCGTGTCCTGGAGCGCGGCCCGCGCCTGCTGCTGGAGCACGGTGATGTACTGCTGCACGACCCCGGCCCGCAGCAGCTCGGCGGACGTGGTGATGTCCGCATCGACCGCCTCCGCGCTGGCGCGCGCGAGCTTCGGCTCGATGAACGTCGACACGCTGTACGCGGCGCGGGCACTGATCGAGTACGACGAGGAGATGACGTCGCTCGCGGCGCCGAGCGGGACGCCGTTGACGAGCGCGGCGCGTCCCTCCTGGTACTGCGTGCCGAAGCTGGCGTCGACGCTCGGGAGGAACGCGCTGCGCGCGCTCAGCAGGCGCGCGCGCGCGACCCGGCGGTCGTTGCTCGTCTGGAGGAACGCGGGGTTGTTGCGGCGCGCGATCGCGACCGCCTCGTCGAGTGGGAGCGCCGGCGACTGAGCGCTCCGAAGGGCCGAGTCGCGTGCGGGCACCTGCGCTGCGACCGGCGCGGCGGCAGCAGTGGCCGCCGAGAGCGCGGTCAGAGCGCTGAACAGATTTCGCATGGTGCGGGGGTGGGGGGAGGACGGGTTGGAACTTCTGGCTGGTCGTACGCTGGGCTCGGAGCCGTGGTTTCATCGCGGACGCCAGCGGAAAACCCCCGCGGCGCACCCTCACCCGAGAGGCGCCGCGGGGGTCGCGGAGTCGACCGATGCGACGGTCGGCCGCGTCGATCTCGTCAGCGCGGCGGGTCGTCGCGCAGCGCCTCGATCCCGCGGTCGGGAATGCGGACGCGCAGCACGCGACTCTGCGAGTCCACCCAGACCTCGCGCGTGGCGCCGGCGCGCTCGCGGATCACGAGGTGCGTAGCCGCAACCTGCTGGCCGCCGATCGTGACGTTCTCGGCGCCCCTGGACTCGATCGTCATCGCGACCTGCACGTTGCGGCGCGGCACGACCACGGCCACCGCGCCCGCGCC
>DATFPD010000303.1:0-2125 GCA_035265005.1 Gemmatimonadaceae bacterium
GCGCACGACGGTCTACCTCGTGGCCGCGTCGGTCGTCCTCGCGCTGCTCTCGATCCCGATCCGCCGCATGATGGCGAACGTGGAGCAGCACGGCGCGAGAGTGAGGTGAGAGCTGGGACTGAGGCACTGAGGGACTGAGAAGAGCTGATCTGCTGGGCACTGGTGGGCCCTTGATTCATCAAGGGCCTTCTGCATCCCGGCCGGGCTGCCTGGGGCCCTTGATGAATCAAGGGCCCACCACTGCACACCAGCCCAGCCCCTCCCTCAGTCCCTCAGTCCCTCGGTCCCGACCCTCGGCTCACGGCCAGGTGAAGATGCTCGACGGCACGCTGCGGCTGCGGCCGCGCAGGACGTCGCCCGGCTCCTCCCAGAAGCTGCGCGTGAAGTTGCGGCTCGTCAGGCGCAGCTCCCACTTCGCGTGGTCGTCGCGCTGCACGGGAAACACCACGTCCAGCCGCCAGAGGCGCTTGGAGCGCGCCGGGACGGCGGCCAGCAGGCCGGCGCCGAGGCTGGCGCGGACGGGCGTGTCGACGCCGAAGGGCGCGTCGCCCGCCCACATCTTGCCGGCGTCGCCGAAGAACGCCAGGCCGAAGCCGGAGAGGCGGCCGAGCTGCCCCATCGCCAGGCGGTCCTCGATCCGCACCACCACGCGCTGCGCCCCGCCGTCGCGCGAGTCGCGGAAGCCGCGCACGCCCCCCTGCGGGTCGGCGAGGCTGAGCTGGAACGGGACGCGCTGATGCCAGCCCGCGCCCAGCTCGGCGCTCGTGATCAGCGTGTTGTCCAGGCTCGGCTTGAGGTACCACGCCAGCCGCCCGCTCGTCAGCACGCCGTCCCAGCGCACGCTGTCCCCGTCCTGACGCCCCTCGCCCGCCATCTGCAGCGCGACGAACGAGCGCGGCGTGCCGCGCCCGGCGTAGAGGTCGGCCGAGAGGAAGATGTCGTCGTCGTCCGAGCCCAGCACCGTGAGGCTCCGGCCGAACAGGGCGCCGAACTGGAATCCGGTGCGGACGTCCTGCGACGCCGTGAGGGCGTCGAAGCCGTGCACGGTCATGAACTGGATGTTGCGCACGCCCCAGAGCGCGTTCACGCGCGCCACGTGGTGGCGGCCGTAGCGGTTCACCAGCGCCCCCGCCTCCGCCGACGCGCCGAAGACGCCGCTGTCGGTGACGAACACCGGCTCCGGGTCGTTGCGGTCCTCCTCGCTGGAGAACGACGCGCCGAAGAGGCTCAGGCGGCCGGGCGCGCCGATGCGCACGATGCCGCCGGCGTCCCAGTGGGACCGCGTGACGCCTAACGAAGGCAGCGTGCCGTCGCGGCCGGCGCGGAGCCGGGCGTCGGCGATGATCGGCGCGCCCGCCTGGTCGGGGCGGCGGAACTGCACGAAGTCGGTCGCGCTCCCGGCCGTGGCGCGCCAGGCGATCCGCTGGAGGTCGGTGAGGAACGGGTGGCTCAGATCCGTCTGCCACTGCGAGCCGATGCGCCGGCGCTCGCCCCCGACCGAGAGCTGGTACGGCCGCCCCAGCAGCTGGTAGTCGGTCACCCGCGCCGCGAACTCGTCGCGGTAGAAGCCCTCGCTGCGCCAGCGCACCTCGGCCGCCACGCCGTCGCCCATGACGTTCGCGTTGCCCAGCTTGAAGCCGCTGAGCTGCGACCCGCGCGTCCCCACCCCGATCGTGTACGAGAGCTCGTCCACCGTCACGACGTCGATCAGGACGCCGCCCTGGCCGTCGTCGAGCGCGACGACCCGCGCGTCGGCCAGGAACGGCTGCGCGCGCAGGATGCGCTCGGACTCCGCCCGGCGCAGCTCCCGGCACGGCTGCCCGACGCCGATCAGCAGGAAGCGGCGCACGATGTCCTCGCGCGTCGTCGCGTGCAGCTCGTCGATGGCGCGCTGGAGCAGGTGCACGCGGCGCAGCAGCGGCGGCAGCGTGGGCGGCTCGGTTCGGATGTCGATGTCGGAGATCGTCTGGCCGTCGCACGCCACCACGGGCGCCGCGGCGCCGGCGGAGTCCTGCGCCGCCAGGCGGGCGCACGGAGCCAGGAGGGCGGCGGCGGCGAGCAGCCGCGTCGAGCTGCGGATGCCCGGCACCGCGCGCTACTTCCCCATCCGCTTCTTCAGCTCGGC
>DATFPD010000304.1:0-2859 GCA_035265005.1 Gemmatimonadaceae bacterium
CGATGGTGGTGCCCGCCTATCTCCCCGTGACACCGAGGCTCGTCTCCGAGCTCACGGACGGGCGTGCCAGCCGCTACGAGCCCGCGTTCACGCGCGACGGCCGCGCCCTGATCGTCGTCTCCGAAGTCGGCGGCGTCGCGAACCTGGAGCGCGTCGATCTCTCGGACAGCTCCGTCACCACCACGCTCACGCAGGTGACCGGCGCCGCGGTGGCGCCCGAGCCGGCGCCGGACGGCGGCATCTACTTCCTCACCCTGCACGCCAAGGGCTACGACCTCCGCCGGCTCGCGCCCGACAGCGCGAGGGCGGTCCGCGTGGCGGCGCTCGACCCGCGTCTGACGCCGGTCGTCGCGCGCCCGCTCGCGCCGGCCGACACGCCGGCAGTGCGCGCGGTCGGCCCCGCACGACGATACGGCGTGGGCCCCCGCCGCTTCCGCATCATTCCGACGACAGTCGGCGTACAGGTCGTCTCGCCCTTCACCTCGTCGCCCTTCCGCGACCGCGGCGAGATCTTCGTCGGGCTCGGCGTGGCGAGCGCCGATCCCGTGGGGCGGCTGTCCTGGATCGCGCAGGGCGTGGTCGCGCCTCGCGGCCCCTGGCGCGGCGGGTCGCTCGACGCGGTCTGGCGCGGGACGCGGCCGGCGATCTTCGGGAGCGTGTTCTACGCCGAGCAGGCGCCGTCGCGCACGAACTCCGACTACGCCGGGTTCGAGCGGTTCGTGGACATTCGTTATGCGGGCGCCACCATCGGCGCCACGCTCGTGCGGCAGCTCCAGCCGCTGCGGGTGCAGTCGCTCAGGCTCGGCCTCTCGGCGGGCCGTCAGTCGCTGGGCGACACGCCGTACGCGAGCCGGCAGCTGCTGTTCGCGGCCTACGCCGGCGCGTTCGCCCCGCGCGCCGGCCGCGGCCCGACCGCCGAGGTCGCGCTCGACGCGGCGACCGGCAGCTGGCGGGACAGCTCGTGGACGCGCGGGCTCGCGCGCGTCGCGCTCTCGACTGCCGTCTTCGGCCGGCGGGTCTTCGCCGACGGGCTCATCGCCGGTGTGAGCGACGACGCGCCATTCTCGGAGCGGCTGCTCTTCGGCGGACTGCCGTCGCCGCTGACGGATCCCTCGGTGCTCTCGCAGCGGATCGCGGTCCCGGCGCTGCCGGTGGGCGCGCTGGGGCGCGACCGCGGCGGCATGGTGCGTCTGGGCACCCGGGTCGGCCCGTGGCGGCCCTACTACGCGGAGATCTACACGCCCCACGCCGGTCGCGACTTCCTCGGCTTCTACGGCATCGAGCAGACCGCGCGCACGCCGGCAATCCCGTTCCTCCGCCTGCCGGGCACGCGAGCGGTGGGCGGCGTGGCGATGACGGCGGACGAGAACGCGCCGTGGCGACGCTTGCGAGGGTACCTGTTCGTGCAGGCGTCGCCGTGAGCCGAGAGAGGCGAATCGCGCATTACGAATCGCGAATCAGCTCCTCGTACGCCGGTATCGTCAGGAACTCGGTGAACGCGTCGTCCAGCACCAGCGCGTCGAGCAGCGCCGCCGCCTCGGGGAAGCGCGACTCCGGGTCGCCTGACGCGATCAGGCGGGTCAGCTCCCGGTCCCGCACTTCCAGGTAGTACTCGCGCGTGACGGCGGTGCCGTCGGCGAGCGTGGCGCCGTGGTGCAGCCACTGCCAGAGCTGCGAGCGGGAGATCTCCGCGGTCGCCGCGTCCTCCATCAGGTTGTGGATCGCCGCCGCGCCGGTGCCGCGCAGCCAGCTCTCGATGTACTGGAGCGCGACGTCCACGTTGTTGCGCACGCCGTCGGCGGTGATCTGCGCGCCAGGGATCGCCACGTCGAGCAGCGCCAGCGCCCCGCCGGGGGGCGGCTCCGGGACGCGCTCCTTCTGGTTCGGCCTGTCCCGGAGCGTTGCGTCGAACACCTCGCGCGCGACCGGCACGAGGTCCGGGTGGGCGACCCAGGTGCCGTCGAAGCCGTCGCCGGCCTCGCGCTGCTTGTCCTCTCGCACCTTCGTCATGGCGCGGTCGTTCACCTCGCGGTCGCGCCGGCTCGGTATGAACGCGGCCATCCCGCCCATGGCGTGCGCGCCGCGGCGGTGGCAGGAGGCGACCAGCCGCAGCGCGTAGGCGCGCATGAACGGCACGGCCATCGTGACCTGCGCGCGGTCGGGGAGCACGAACCGGCGGTGCGCGCGCAGCTTCTTGATCAGGCTGAAGATGTAGTCCCACCGGCCGGCGTTGAGCCCGGCCGCGTGGTCGCGCAGTTCGTAGAGGATCTCGTCCATCTCGAAGGCCGCGAGAATCGTCTCGATCAGCACGGTCGCGCGGACGGTGCCGGCGGGCAGACCGAGCGCCTGCTGCGCGTGCACGAACACGTCGTTCCAGAGCCGCGCCTCGAGGTGGCTCTCCAGCTTCGGCAGGTAGAAGTACGGGCCCGACCCGCGCGCCATCAGCTCGCGCGCGTTGTGAAAGAAGTAGAGCCCGAAGTCGAACAGACTTGCCGAAACCGGCGCGCCGTCCACCAGCAGGTGCCGCTCCTCGAGGTGCCAGCCGCGCGGGCGCACGCAGAGCGTCGCCAGACGGTCGCCGAGCCGGTAGGACTTTCCCTCGGGCGATGTGAACTCCAGCGTGCGGCGCACGGCGTCCATGCAGTTCGCCTGGCCGTCGACCACGTTCTCCCACGTCGGCGACGTGGCGTCCTCGAAGTCGGCCATGAACACGTTCGCGCCGGAGTTCAGCGCGTTGATGATCATCTTCCGGTCGACAGGGCCGGTGATCTCGACACGGCGATCTGTGAGGTCGCGGGGAATCGGAGCCACTGTCCAGTCGCTCTCGCGGATCGTTTTCGTTTCCGGCAGAAAATCAGG
>DATFPD010000305.1:0-8225 GCA_035265005.1 Gemmatimonadaceae bacterium
TGCGCCCGCCGCAGCCCGAACTCGATGACCTCGTCCCCGCGGGCGGCGAAGGCGATGCGCGCCGCCTTGGTGGCGATCAGCGTGTGGAAGTTGATCAGCGTCAGGAGCAGCGTCTCGACGAGCTGCGCCTGCACGATCGGCCCGCGCACGCGCGCGATCGGCTCGTGCGGGAAGACGACCGTCCCCTCGGGCACCGCGTCCACGTCGCAGTCGAAGCGCATCGCCGCGAGGTGGTCGAGGAACTCGCGCGGGAAGAGCGGCCGCCCGTCGGCGCCGGAGACGCCGCCCAGGTAGGCCAGCTCCTCGTCGCCGAAGTGGAACCCGGCGAGCGCCTCCACCACCGGCCCCAGCCCGCTCGCCACCGCGAACCCGCCGCCGAACGGGTTGTTGCGGAAGGAGGCGTGGAACACCGCCTCCTGCCCCGGACTCCCGGTCCGCCAGTACGCGTACGCCATCGTGAGCTGGTAGAGGTCCGTGACCAGCGCGGCAGAGTAGGGGAAGGGGCGCATGGTGTATAATATACACTAAGCCATTCCCGGTGTCCAGAGGGGATGGGGGATGGGGGAAGGGGGATGAACTGCGAGGACCCCTGCAGTTCATCCCCCTTCCCCCATCCCCCATCCCCCTGCGCACTTACTGCGGGATGTACAGCTTCTGCCCCACCTGGATCATGTCCGGGTTCTTGATCTGCTCGCGGTTCACGTCGTAGATCCGCTTCCACGCGCCGGCGTCGCCGTAGAAGTGCTTCGCGATCTTGCTCAGGGTGTCGCCCGACTTCACGACGTACTGCTGGCCGCCGCCGCCGCCCGCGTCGGCCGCGGCCGAGCCCGCGCCGCTCAGGCTGGGCGTGAGCACGTCGCCGCCGGCCGCCTGCGAGGTGCGCTGCGCGGTCAGGTGGTTGGCGACCTTCACCCCTACCGTGCTCTCGATCGCCTGCTCGGCCCGCCGCTTCTCGTCGTCGGTCGCCACCGACCCGTAGATCGAGATTACCTGCCCGGCGTCCGTCACGCGCAGCCCGCTGACGTTGATCCCCTGCGCGCGGATCGCCTGCTCCACCTGCTGTTCCCGTCCTGCCATGTGCTCCTCCTCAACCCTTGGTCGTGTCGTCCCTTCGCACCACCGGAGCCCCCGGTGCCGGCGTGTGGGGCGTCGTCGGCGTCATCCCCGTGCGCCGACGCTTCGGGAGGGGCTGTGCCGTCGTGAGCAGCTTCTCCAGCTCCTCGTCGGTCAGCTCCGACCACCCCTTCGGGTAGAGCGGCAGCCGCCGGCGATCCTCCTCCGACTCGAAGCACAGCCAGCCGTCCCGGTACTCGGCGAGGAACTCCTCGGCCGCCGTCACCGGGTGAATCGCCTCCGGGGTGACGTCCCACACCTTCCAGCTCACCCCTCTGCTGTCCCGGAACTCCCGCAGTCCCATAGCGCTCCCACCTCGTTTGCCAGTCCCGCGCCGCGGCCGCCCAGAGCCGCCGAACGGAGCCTCTTTACGCACGAGGCGGGCCGGACCGTTGGGACGCGCGCCAGGCCGCAGTAGCGGGCCAGTTCGAGGGCGACCGCAACGGCATTTTGACAGGATGCACAGGATGCACGGGATGGTGGACAGGATGCGGGCCCCGGGAAGTGCAGTCTCCCAAGGCCCGCATCCTGTCCACCATCCCGTGCATCCTGTGCATCCTGTCAAAATGCCGTTGCCGTTGTTGTTGATTGACCCACGACCCGGGCCGCCCGGCGCGGCCGCTCGGCGCGCATGTTGCCCCTCGCACCGGTCAACCGCAGCATCACTTCCGCCGAGCAGACAGGAGGAATCCCATGGCTGACAAGCGCAAGCAGGGCGACGACAGCGAGCGCCGCCCGAACGCGATCGACCCCGGCGCCCGCGAGCGCGCCGCAGGCGCCAGCGCCTCCGAACGCGGCCCCGAGATCAGCGGCGGCGAGAGCACTGACCACTGGGGCGACCCGCTCAGCAACCGCCGCGAAGAGCGCGACCAGCGCCGCGGCGGCGCCGAGCCGGGGAACGAGAGTCTGGACGCGTAAGGGCGATTCGCGATTCGCGATTCGCGAATCGCTGTTTCACCAGCGCACGCTCGTCCCGATCCCCAGCACCATCTCGCTGCGGCTCACGATCGCGCGGCGGACGGCGAGGGTGAGGCTGAGCTGCACGGCGGGGGCGTCGACGCCGACGCCGATGCCTCCGTTCAGCACCGCGAGCGGGCCGTCGTCGCCGGCGCCGTCGTCGGCGTCGTTGCCGACCGCGGCCACGGTGGGGGAGAGGAAGACGTACGTCCGCGTGTCGTAGCGGCGCACGCGGTCGCGCGACCAGCTCGGGTTGTCGACCGTGAAGTCGAGCGTGAGCGGCACGCCGGCGCTGAGCGTGTGCGCCCGGACGCGCAGGTCGTCCTCGGCGTCGACCCAGCCGGCGCCGAACGCCCCCTCGGCGCCGACGGCGAGCCGCGCGGCGCGGCGCGACTTCCCGAAGCGCGTGCTCGCCAGCATCGAGTGCACGCTTCCCCCGGCGAGCAGCGTCCGCTCGCAGGTGCCGCTGCGGCACCGGCTCGTCACGCGTCCCACGGTGCCCGCGGCGACGATCCGCCCGCCGAGCCGCGCGTCCAGGCTCGCGCCGAGGGTCTGCGACATGTCGATGAAGCTGTTGGTGCCCCCGGCGTAGCCGGAGAGCGTGCGGTCGCCGAAGCGAAGCGGGCTGTGGATGACCGCGTAATGCAGGTGCGCGCCGAAGCGGCGCACCCCCGGCTGGAGCGGCGTCGTCGTCAGCTCCGACGGGATCGCGCCGGCGGGCGTGTGGAGCAGCGTGCGGAAGGCGACGATCTCGCCGATGCTCTGGGCACCGGCCGCGCGCGCCGCGGCGCCGAGCGCGAGCGCGCATCCCAGCGCGCGCGCGGCGGCACGCGTCACCCCTCCTCCAGCTTCGGCAGGTCGGACACCGCGGGGCCGTTCATCACCACGCCGTAGGGGTCGTACCGCGAGCCGTGGCACGGGCAGTCCCAGCTCTTCTCGACCGGGTTCCAGTCCACGATGCAGTACAGGTGCGTGCACTTCGCCGAGCGCTCGTGCACCCGGCCGTCGGCGTCGCGGTAGCAGGCCACGAGCGCGGCCCCGCGCCGCAGCACCGCGCCCTCGCCCGGCTCGATCTCGTCAGGCGACGCGACGTCGCCCGGCCGCACGTAGTCGGTGTATTGCACGGCGACGTCGATGTTCTCCTTGATGAACTCCATCGCCGACGTGGGCTTGACCGTGACGCGCCCCGGGTCGTACAGCCACGCCCACGGGTTCTCGCGCCCGAGGATGAGGTCCGTGTTGATGATCCCGCAGAGGGTGCCGTGCGTCATCCCGTGCCCGGAGTCGCCGGTGCCGATGTACACGTTCTCGCCCCCCGGGTTCCGGCCGATGTAGCCCATGTAGTCGACCGGCTCCATCACCTGCCCCGACCACTGGTAGTCCACGGGGCCGACCGGGAAGCGCTCGCGCGCCCACAGCTCCAGGCAGCGGAAGCGCTCGCCGACGCGGTCCTCGGGGTCCATGTCGTGGCCGGTCTTGTGGTCCTCGCCGCCGACGATCAGGTAGTCCCACCGCGCCTGCTCCCCCTCGCCCGGCTGCAGGCGCACGTAGTGATACGGGTCGGGCGTGTCCCAGTACAGCCCCGGCGGCACCGTCCCCTTCTCGACGCGCGCGCCGATCACGTAGGTGCGGTAGGGCGCCTGCTTCGTGTGCATCTTCACCCAGTCGTTGATCGGCGTGTTGGTCGCCACCACGACCGCGCGCGCGGTGACCCGGTGCCCGGCCCCGGTCTTCACGTGCGGGCGCGCCCCGTCCTCGATCTCGGTGACCTTGCTGCTGGTGAAGATGCGCCCGCCGTCGCGCTCGATCGCCCGCGCCAGCCCGGCGACGTACTTCACCACGTGGAACTGCCCCTGCTCCGGGAAGACGAGGCAGGGGCCCGTGTCGAACGAGGTGAGCGGCGCGCGCTGCAGCATCCGCACGTCGGCCAGCCCGGCGCGGTGCGCGGCCTGGAGCTCGTCCTCCAGCACCTTCCGCCGGTCGTGCCCGCCCAGGAACAGGTAGCCGTCGAGCCGCGAGAAGTCGCAGTCGATCCCCTCCTCGCGCACGATCATCTCGATGCGGTTGACGGCGGCGGCGTGGCTGCTCGCCGCGTCCTTCGCCCCGCGCTCGCCGAACAGCCGCTCCAGCTCGTAGTAGCGGTCGTCGAGCGCGTACGAGAGGTGCGCGGTCGTGCGCCCGGTCTCGCCGCTGGCGATCCGCCCGTCGTCGAGCACCGCGACGCGCCGGCCGGCGCGCGCGAGCAGGTACGCGGTGGTCAGCCCGGCGATCCCGGCGCCGACGACGCACACGTCGACGTCGAGATGCTCGTCCAGCGCCGGGTACTCGGGCACGTCGGCGGTCGCGAGCCAGATCGGCGTCGTGGCGCCGGAGGTCTCGGTGGGTTCCTGGGTGCGGTCCATGGGCGTCGCGTAGCGTGGAGGAATGGAGTGCGGGCGGAGCGTTGCGAGGCGCACGGGACATGCCAGGTGCGGCCGTCCGGAGCGCGGGTAGTGGATCACTTTGAAGTAGCAGCAACGGCGACGGCAGCGGCTTTGACAGGATGAACGGCGACAGGATGGACGGCGACAGGATGGACAGGATGGTGAACAGGATGCAGGGCCCCGGGAAGCATCCCGAGCGGCCCGCATCCTGTTCACATCCTGTCCATCCTGTCGCCGTTCATCCTGTCAAAGCCGCTGCCGTCGCCGTTGCCTCAAACTGACCCACTACCGGAGCGCGGGCGTATACTTCCTCATCCCGTGTAAACATTCGCCAGTTCCCACCTCCCACGGACGCCCGCCACGCATGCGAGTCCTGCTTCGCGCGCTCTCCGCCGCGGCGCTCGCGGCGCTCTCCTGCCGCGACTCCACCGCGCCCGGCGACGGCGGTCCGCTGCACGGCGACCGCGAGGCGAGCGGCACGCTCTCGGGGAGCGATTCGGTGGACCGCTACACGTTCCGCGCGGACTCGGGCGCCGAGCTGGTGCTCTCGCTCGAGGCCGTGAGCGGGCGGCTCTGGTTCCGACTCACGGCCGCCACCGACCTCGGCCCGGTGGTCGCGCAGGACACTGTCGCGAACGGGCGCGTCGTGCGCGTCGTCCCGATCGTCGCGACCGGCACCTACTGGCTGGACGTGCGCCGCGCGCCCGAGGAGCCGGCCGCGGCGGGGGAGGGCCGCTACCGCCTGGCGCGGTGGACGCGCGACCGCCGTCCCGAGCGCGCCGCGGCGCGCGTCTCGCTCGACGACACGGTCTCGGGCGAGCGGCTGGACCGTCCGCTCGACCTCGACGAGTTCGTCGTCCACGGCGAGGAGGGGCAGATCGTCCAGGCGTACGCGCAGCCGCTCGCCGGCGGCGGGACGCTCTACCTCACCGTCTGGGACGAGCGTGAGGACGTGGGCCCCTTCGGCTCGCGATTCCTGGGTGCCGTGTCCAGCCTCGGCGACGGCGGCGCGATGGAGGACTGGGCGTCGGGGCGCATCGTACTGCCGGCCACCGGCGACTACCGCGTGCGCGTGGCCGAGACCGGCGCCGCCGCGAGCGACGACCCCTACGTCGGGCCCTACCGCTTCCGGATCGCCGTCGTGGACCCGCGCCCGGAGCACGCGGCGGCTCGCCTCGTCCCCGGCGACACCGTCTCCGCCGAGCGGATCGACGCCATCGGCGACGTGGACGAGTTCACCTTCGTCGGCGAGGCCGGCCAGCAGTTCAACGTCTTCTTCCAGACGCTGGTCGGCGGCCCGGACCTGATGCAGCTGCGCGTGGTGGGGCTCGGGCCGGTGCCTGGCACCGACCTGGTGGCGCGGCGGGCGGGGCCCGAGACCCCACTGCTGGCGCGGGCGACGACGCGGTTCACCCTTCCCTCGTCAGGCACCTTCACCGTCCGGGTGACGGGGGAGAGCGACCGCACCGCCGGCGTGCGCGGCGGCTACCGGGTGGCGCTCTACGCGGTGGACCCGCGCCCCGAGCGCGCGCCGGCTGCCTTGTCGCCGGGCGACAGCGTCGTCGGCGAGTCGCTCGACCTGCCGGGCGACGTGGACGAGTTCACCCTCCCGCTGGCGCAGCGCACCCGCCTGACCGTCTCGCTGCGGCGGCTCGGCACGCAGGCGCCCGAGGTGCTGTCGCTCGAGCTCGTGCGCCCGTCCGGGACGGCGACGACGCTGGCGATCGTGTCCGCGTCGGTGGCGGAGGAGGAGAGTGTGCCGCTGGAGCTCGACCCCGGCACCTACCGGCTCCGCGTCGCCTCGGGCGGCACCGCCCCGTACGCCGTGCCGTACGAGCTGCGGGTGAGATAGGGCTTGTCTTACGGCTTCTCCGCCGCCGCCACGCCGCCGACCGCGAACGGGTCCTCGCGGATGAAGCGGTGGGTGAGCAGGCGGTCGTGCTGGGTGAACTCCGTCACCGGCACCCTGGAGATCCGGATGCCGCGCACCGCCTCGCGGCTGTCCAGCGTGTCGGGGACGACGAACGCGGGGTAGAGCTCGCGGTAGGTCGTCACGACCTCCACCGAGTTGATGTGGAGGCCCTTGGGGACGCTCGTCAGGCGGAACACCGTGCGGCGCAGGACGAACGACTCCGAGTCCACGTACAGCGAGCCCTCGACGTCCGGGCCGAACACGTCGGCGGTGGGCGCGAAGTCCACCCGGTAGTAGAGGCGCGTGCCGAACTGCTGCACCCCCGCGTAGCGGAAGCAGTGGTGCGCCTGGAACGCGTGCGAGGCGACCTCGGCGAAGCCCGGGACGTGCAGCTCGCCGGCGGCGCCGGCCGAGGGCGTGGGGCGGAACGCGCCGTACGCCGGCTCGCGGTCGAAGACCTGTCCCGGCTCGTACGGGCGCCGCACGTCCGAGCGCCTGACGAGGGTGTCCGTGCGCTGGGTGAACGAGCTCCCCGAGTTGAGCGCGAAGCGCTCGGCGCGCTGGACGCGGTACTCCATCGGGTAGCGCTCGGAGAGGAGCCGGTAGCGCTCGGCGTTCGCCCGCAGCTCCCCGAAGACCACCGCCACCTGCGGGTGGGCGTCGGTCATCGATGTCCACCCGCGGCCGCGGCAGGGGCCGGGGTCGCCGGCGCGCGCGCGCACGTAGGTGGTGTCGAGCCGCACCGCAATCCGCGACAGGCGGATGTCGTAGGCGTTGCGGGCGGCCACCGCGACCTCGCTCGGCCGCGGCGGCTGGACGGGGAGGTCGAGCACGCGCACCACCAGCTCGGCCGGCGTGAAGCCGATCTGCCGCACGCGCACCGTGTACACCCCGGCCGCCAGGTCGATGAAGCGGTAGCGACCGTCGGCGCCGGTGAGCACGCTGCGGTCGGCGCTCGGGATCGTCACCAGGGCCAGCGGCACCGGCGCGCTGTTCAAAGCGTCCACCACCACCCCGGTGAGCATGCGCCCGGGCACCGGGAACTCGGCGTGCCGGCGCGAGACCGACACCACCTGGGCGTAGGCGCGGCCGGGCGCGAGCGTCGCCGCCCCGAGGAACGCACCCACGAGCGCCCACGTCGCGCGCCCCCGGCGAAGGCGGCCTGCGCGCGCGCGAACGTCTGGCACTCCCATGGACTGCGGCCGCATCTCGATGCCTCGAAAGCTGTCTGTGCTGGGACCGACACCCTTCGTCTCAACGAGAAGCTACGCGGGCACGATCCATCGGCCAGCAACCTGAGCAGTAAGTGTGCCCGGCGCAGGAGAAGCGTCAGTTTCGCGTGACGAGCGTACGGCCGCGCTCGCTTCGCGCGGGGTCACCCGGCGGCGGCGAGCGCGGCGGAGACGAGGAGCCGGAGGGTCATGGGGGCGGGGGACGGGGGATGCGGGATGCGGGATGCGTCCCGCGTCCCCTCACCGTCCCTCCTCCAGCACCGTCACCTCCACCCGCGACGCGCGCCCGGGGGCGTGCCACACGCGGTGCGTCTGGGCGCGGAAGTCGGCGGGCTTCGCGAGGAAGATGTTGGGGACCCACGTCTGCGGGTTGCGGTCGTAGAGCGGGAACCAGCTGCTCTGCACCTGCACCATCATGCGGTGGCCGCGCCGGAACGTGTACGCCTGCTGGTGCAGGTCGACCGCGAACTCGAGCGCGGCGTCAGGCACGAGCGGTGCCGGCGACGACCAGCCCGCGCGGTAGCGGCCGCGCATGATCTCGTGCGCCACCATGAGCTGGTAGCCGCCCAGCCGCCAGTCGTCCGGAAC